>CAZOBN010000021.1:0-46900 GCA_964577835.1 uncultured Rhizobiaceae bacterium | reverse complement strand
GAAATCTTTCAAAAGGTCGCCCGTGCAAAACAAGCGTTAGAATCGCTACACTAGTGCATCGCCGATGTTGCTCTGCACATCGCGATGAGTTTTGAGCATTTCTTGGGTTTGTATCGTCGTGAGTTTCGCCTTTGCCGTGAGTGAAGGCCAACCACAAAGAAACTGTTGGTTGTTCACTCCGTTCCGGAGTTCTGAAGAGAGACTCATTTCAATATTTCAGATCTGTAACAATGTGTCTGATGCGAAATCTAACAGGACAGACAAACCAAATTCGCGCGCCGATGTCTCTCCATTGAGACTTGATCTGGGTCAACCATGCGCCGCCGTTTCAGGCATTAGATCTCTACGCGTCGGTCGGCTGCTATTGCGATAGCAAGGGAGAGTGCAATGGTGAAGATGAATCCTTGGAAAACTGGAATCGCGCTCGCCGTTACGATGGCGGTTTCTTACATAGTCTGCGCTGTTCTCTACAACGTCTGGCCCGAACGCGGCCTCGACTTCCTCAATGCGCTATTTCATGGGCTGGACTTTCGGAAGCTCGAGACGGCTACGCCATTTCGAATCTCGATCATCCTGTATCCGCTGACTGTGTTGGTGGTCTGGGGATTCGTCGTTGGGGCGCTGTTCGCCTTTATTCGCAATCTCATTCATCGCACCGCTGAGTAAGAACCATGACTGCGCCGCAGAGCGTGTTGACCCCCTCGGCACTAGAGATCGATCCGGTGTGTGGCATGACCGTTCGCGCCGGTAAATCGGCTGGTGAAATTTCTTACCAGGGAAAAATCTATTCGTTCTGCTCGACGCACTGCCTCGATGCCTTCAAATCGTACCCCGGTAAATACGTCGGTGGTGAGTCAGAGCAGTCCAGGGGTGGAAGTAAGGATGACCCCCCAGCCAGTCGCATGCCGGGAGATCACATGCAAGCGGCGGTGTCGAGTGGACAGGTTGCGGAGAAACAGCGCGCGGAGCTGGCTAAAGATCAGATCTGCGGGATGATGGTGGTCAAGCCACAGGCCATTGCCGCTGGCCTGACGTCCGAACGCGCAGGTCGTCTCTATTACTTCTGCAGCCCCTCGTGCAAATCAACGTTCGACGATCCGGAACGCGAACTGAAATCGATGCGCACGCGCGTAACGGTCGCGCTTACGGGCGTGCTTGCCCTGGCGATTCTGCGCGCGGGTGCCTTCATCGCGTTGGCCACCGGCGCCACGATCATGACCTGGGCGCCGATTCCGGCTCTGCCCTGGTTCACCTGGGGCGTTTGGCTGTTTCTGTTAGTCACCCCGGTCCAGTTCATCGGCGGCTGGAGCTTCTACAAAGGCTCGTGGGCGGCAATCCGTGCCCGCTCCATCAACATGGATGTGCTGATCGCTCTGGGAACCAGCGTCGCTTATCTCTACAGCGTGGCGGTCGTGTTCTTTCCGGATGTGCTCCCGGTCAAGGTCGAGGAGCGCGAGGTCTATTTCGAGGTGTCGGCCGTCATTATCGCGTTCGTTCTGCTCGGCAAATACATGGAAGAGATCATCAAGAGACGGTCTTCGGCCGCCGTGCGCAAACTGATGGATCTCCGACCGGCGGTCGCCCACGTCATCCGCGACGGCGGCGAGGTCGAAATTCCAGCCGAATCGATCATGACTGGCGACACGATGGTGGTCCGGCCTGGCGAGCGTATTCCGACCGATGGCGACGTGGTCGAAGGTATGTCGTCGGTTGACGAATCCATGCTGACGGGCGAATCGATGCCAGTCGGCAAGACGCCGGGCGCCAAAGTGATCGGTGGAACGATCAATCGGAGCGGGATGTTGCGCATGACCGCCACACGTATCGGCAAAGACACGGCTCTGGCCCAGATCATCAAGCTGGTAGAGGAAGCGCAGGCGAGCACCGCACAGGTGCAGCGCATCGCGGACCAGGTCACCGGCTATTTCGTGCCCGCGGTGGTCGCCGTCGCCTTTCTGGCCTTCGCCGGCTGGTGGATGGCCGGAAACTTTCCGCAAGCGCTGCTCGCTTTCATTGCCGTGCTCATCATCTCATGCCCGTGTGCTCTTGGCGTCGCAACGCCCGCCGCCCTGATGGTGGGGGTCGGAAAAGCGGCGGAGGCCGGCATTCTCATTCGAGGCGCGGAGGTGTTGGAGCGCGCACGAACCCTGGATACCGTTGTGTTCGATAAGACGGGAACGCTCACGCGCGGGGAACCGAATGTGACGGATGTCATCCCGGTTGGAACCGCTGACGCGACCGAGGTTCTGTGCCTCGCGGCGTCGCTTGAGGTTGGCTCGGAACATCCGCTGGGCGAGGCGATAGTCCGCGCGGCCAAGCATCGGAACCTCGACCTCATGCCTATCAGCGGGTTCGAAGGCATCGCGGGGCATGGCATTTGCGGGAAGGTGGAGGACAATCCGACTCTGCTCGGAAACCGGCGGCTTCTTCAGCGCGAGGGAATCGATTTTAGCGAGGCCGAAGCTACCCTGGTGCGGCTCGAGAAGGAAGGCAAGACAGCGATGCTCCTCGCAACCAGGGGGCGCCTTTCTGGCATCATCGCCGTCGCGGACACACTCAAGCCCGAGGCCAAGGAAGCCGTTGCAGCCCTCCGTGGAGAGGGAATTGGCGTCATCATGTTGACCGGTGACAACGAGCGTACCGCGCAGGCCATAAGCCGCGAACTCGGGATTGATCGCGTCATTGCCGAGGTTCTGCCTGGTGACAAAGCGAAGATCATCAGAGAGCTACAGGCACAGGGAAAAAAGGTCGCGATGGTCGGTGACGGTGTCAACGACGCGCCCGCCCTCGCCACGGCGGATATCGGGATCGCCATCGGCTCGGGCTCGGATGTCGCTAAGGAGACCGGTGGCATTATCCTGATCAAGGATGACGTCCGCGAAGTCGTGCTCGCAATTCGCCTTTCCAGGCTCACCCTACGCACGATCAAACAAAACCTGTTTTGGGCCTTCGCCTACAACACGATCGGCATTCCCGTTGCCGCCTTTGGATTGCTTAACCCGATCATCGCAGCGGCGGCGATGGCTCTCAGTTCGCTGTCCGTGATCGTGAATTCGGCGCTGCTGAAGCGGGTGAAACTGAAACTGGCGCCAGCATGACAGGCCGCTCGCCCACACCACCCCCTCAACCGGATGGTGCGCCTGTCATCGGCGCGTCCGGCCGATGGCGGCCTTCGGCGTGGGTCTGCGTCCTGGTGTTTATCGCGATCGCCTTTGCCTCCCGCGCCCTCTTTGACGTGTCATGGCATGCGATATTCGTGGTGGTGCTCCTCGCCTGTCCGGTGGTCGCGATATTGGCGTATTTCACGGGTATGCGACCCCTACCGATTCCTATCGGACCGGTTCCTACGACGCGCGGACGCACCTTAAACTGGGTAGCTCCTTACTATGATCGGATATGCCGGGTCTTCGGCCTCGGAAGCGCCTTTCGACAACGGACCGTCGCAATTGCGCGACTACACCCTGGGGAGGCGGTGCTCGATGTGGGCTGCGGCACCGGTGTGTTGACGCGGCTTGCCGCAAATGCGGTTGGTCCGGCGGGCCACGTATGGGGAATCGACCCTGCGCCGGACATGATCCGGCTGGCTCAGACGACCGCCGCATCCGGCAATAAGGCACAGTTCAGGCCGGGTGTCATCGAGAGCCTCGTATTCGACGATAGCAGCTTCGATGTCGTATTCATCAGCCTCGTCCTCCATCATCTGCCGCCGGATTTGCAACGGACGGGCCTCAAGGAGGCGTGTCGCGTCCTCAAGGCTAACGGCCGTGTCGTCGTGGTTGACCTCGATCGTCCGAAATCGACTATCCAGCAGATGTTGCTGTCGCCACTTCGTATGAGTGAAAGGTCGGCCGCTCTGATCCGCGGGCAAATGCCCGAGCTTCTGCGTGAAGCAGGGTTTGCGCATGTTGTGCCGGCTGGCCGATGGGGAATGCTTGGATTCTGGGTTGCAGGTAAGCAGCCCACCTTAGGGCCGCATGAGAATATCGGCCAGGTGAGTTAGGTGTTGCCATTAGGGAGGGTAGTGCTTCGATGTTCCACCGTTGGCCAACGACAAAAAATCTGTTGGCTGGCCGTTCCAGGCTGCCGGCTAGGCTCGACCATGCATATGTCCGACCAGAAAAAATGTTTCCAGGACGAAACATGACACACAGATGCGACACGATGACGTGCTGATGTCGCTAGCGATGTTTCTTCTCGTGCCCACAGTTGATCAGAATTTCCACAAGGAGACCGGCCATGGCTTATAGACTCGTTATTACCACACTCGCGTTTCTTGCGCTCGCCAACGTCACCGCGCAGGCGCAACAGCAGCCTCCAACCGGCGCCCAATCTGAACAGCGGTTTCAAATGATGGATCGCATGATGGAGGATGCGCAAAAATCGCGTGGGCCGGAACGGCAGAAGCAAATGCAGCAGCACATGCGGGCCATGCAGGAGCAAATGCAGAATATGCGTCCTATGATGCGTGGCATGCAGTCGCCGGGTCAGGGGCCCATGGGCCAGGGCGGAGGTCCCAATTTGGCTCAGATGCAAGAGCGCATGGATATGATGCAGCGCATGATGGAGCAAATGCTCAAGCACGATGAGATGATGCTTAATCCTCAGGAACGCTGAGTGCCCCTCTTGCTAGCGGGTGGCGTGGCGGCGGTCCGCCGCACGCCACCCGCCAGCATCATCGGCGAGAGACGACGTTCTGGGGGTGTCCGTCAGAAAATGCCTCGATATTGGCCAGGGTTGTTTCGATGATCCGATGCACGGCACCGTCGGTATCGTACGCGCTGAGGGCCCGCACTGGTGAGCCAAGGAAATGCGACGCATTACTCTTGAACTGAGCGCTTTCTTTGACGGCCTCGACCACCTCGTGGTCGAGCGCCGGCTGGCACATATGCCGGGCGTGCGCCAGGCAACAGCGAACCCAGCTTCGGGCGGTATCACCGTGGAGTATGACGAGGCGCTGACCAGTGAGGCGGCACTGATCGCAAAGATCGAAGAGTGCGGGTTTCATTGCCGGGGCGAGGCCTTGCCGAAACATGTGTGCCGGACACCGATTCCCGGAGCGTTAGCCGCTGTGGCGGCTGATCGCGGGGCAGCTCCCGGCCACGCTGATCATGCGGTCCATTTGCCTCAGGAAATAAAGAAGCCGGCCGTGTCCCATGACATGGCGCATGAGATGGGGCACGGCGCCGGCATGGACATGCAGGCGATGGTGCGCGACATGCGTACCCGCTTCTGGATCAGCCTGATCTTCAGTGTGCCGATTTTCCTTTATGCGCCGATGGGCATGGATTTCATCCGGCTCACGCCGCCGTTCGGCATGGAGCTCGATACATTCCTGTTCATTCTGGCGAGCGCGGCGATTCTCTACCCTGTATGGCCGTTCGTGGTCGCGGCCCTTAGAGCGCTGCGAAACGGCGTTCTCAACATGGCCGTCCTCGTCGTGTTGAGCGTCGGTACCGGATACCTCTTCAGCGTGGGGGCGACCTTCTTCTTCGAAGGCGAGCAGTTCTACGAGGCCTCCGCCGTTCTACTCGTCTTCATTCTCCTCGGCCATTGGTTGGAGATGCGCGCCCGGGCCGGCGCATCGGAAGCGATCCGCGCGCTCATGGATCTGGCGCCACCCATGGCCAATGTCGTCCGGGATGGTCGCGAAGTCGAGATTCCGACCGCTGAGGTGGTGGTTGGCGATACGGTCGTGATCAGGCCCGGCAATAAGATCCCTGTCGACGGCATGGTTACGGAAGGACAGTCCCTTGTCGATGAATCCATGCTGACCGGTGAATCGATGCCGATCGAGAAGGGACCGGGAAAGCAGGTCGTTGGAGCGACCATCAACAAGAGCGGGACGTTCCGCTACACGGCAACGAAGGTCGGTGCCGACACGGCGCTGGCGCAGATCGTCAAGCTTGTGCAGGAGGCGCAGAATTCCAAGGCGCCCGCGCAGTTGCTCGCGGACCGCGCTTCACAGTGGCTGGTCGTTGCCGCAATCCTCACCGGTCTTCTGACGTTTGTTGTCTGGTTTTGGTGGTGGGACCAGCCTCTCCTTTTCGCGCTGACTCTGACGATCACCGTCTTTGTCATAGCCTGTCCCGATGCACTCGGGTTGGCGACGCCCATGGCCGTCATGGTCGGCACCGGGCTGGGGGCCATGAACGGCATACTCTTCAAGAATGCATCGGCCTTGGAAGACGCGACCAAGCTCGATGTGATCGTGTTCGACAAGACCGGCACGCTGACCGTGGGCCAGCCCCAGGTCGTCGATGTGGTCCCCGCCGAAGGCCATGACGAGAGCGACGTGCTGACCACGGCAGCCGCGGTCGAGCAGGGGTCGGATCATCCATTGGCGCAAGCCATCCTGCGTCGCGCGCAGGGCATGGCGGTTCCGATCCAGACGGCTTTTCAGAATATCGAGGGCATGGGCGCCCGCGCGGAAATCGACGGTGATCCGGTGTTCCTGGGCAATCGCCGGCTCATGGATGCCGAGAAGCTGCCGCTGGGGAACTTGTCCGCCGAGGCCGCGCGTCTGCAGGGCGCGGGGCGGACCGTCGTTCACGTCGCCCGGGCCGGCAAGGTCATCGGGCTTATTTCCATCGCCGACGCGCCGCGCCCGACGGCCCGGGCCACGCTCGTGAAACTGCGAGAACGCGGCGTGCAGGTAGCCATGATCACAGGCGACAATGCCGGCACTGCCAATCGGATCGCTCAAGAGCTGGGCGGCATCGATATCGTGCTGGCCGAGGTTCTGCCTGGCCAGAAGGCCGCCAAGATCAAGGAACTTCAGGCCGAAGGCCGTCGGGTCGGCATGGTCGGCGATGGCGTCAACGACGCGCCCGCGTTGACTCAAGCGGACGTCGGGTTCGCCATCGGCGCCGGCACGGATGTGGCCATGGAAAGCGCCGATGTCGTTCTCATGAAAAGCGACCCCTACGATGTCGTCGGCGCCATCGAGCTGTCCCGGGCGACCCTGCGCAAGATGCATCAGAATCTCTGGTGGGCCGTCGGCTACAATGTCATCGCCTTTCCGCTCGCCGCCGGGGTGTTCTACCCCTTTGTGCTCAGCCCCGAAATCGCGGCCCTGTCCATGTCCGGGAGTTCGGCGCTCGTTGCGGTCAACGCTCTGATGCTCAAGCGCGTCAAGCTGGCCGGTATCAGCCGTAGCGGTGGCATTAAATCTCATCGGCTGGCGGAGGTTCCCGCATGACCATGGCCACACCGGGCGAATTCTCCAGGCGCACGGCTGTGGCGTTGATCTCGGCTGTGTTCGTGGTCGCGGGGGGATACGGCATCTTGCTGCCGGTCTTGCCCTCCACCATCGCGAACCTGGCTGGTTCGCAAGCCGACACAGCCACGCATACAGGCCTCGTACTCGGACTTTATCTGTTGTCACTTGCGATCTTTGCTCCCCTTTGGGGCCGGATTTCCGACCGCGTCGGCAGAAGGCCCGTACTGCTTGTCGGACTTCTGGGGCTCGGTGCGAGCGCGCTGATCCTGTCTATCCCGTCGAGCCTGACGTCACTCTATGGGGAGCGCTTTCTGAGCGGGATGTTCGCCGCCGGGATCGTCCCTGTGGCTTTGGCCACCATGGGCGAGAGCGCGGCGACAGAGGCGCAGCGAGCGCAACGTATTTCATGGATCAGTATGGCCTCGATCGCTGGATTTCTGCTGGGACCTGCGTTCGGTGGAGCTGTCGCGGGCTTTCTGTCCGTATCCGACTCGTTTGCATCAGGGAGAGAAGCCGTATTGACGGTCTCGTTTATCGTCATAGCGGTTTTATCGGTTCTCGCTGCGCTCTCCGTCTATGTTTTCGTACCGGCTGAGAGCGCAAAAAGCGGTTTGAAACGCTTTTCGCCGAGTTCTGCTCTTCCCGATCGTGTGCTCGTGCTGATGCTGGGGCTGTCTTTTCTTGCTGCGGGTGGCCTCGGGGTATTCGAGGTGGGGGTCACGTTGCAAGGACAGCGGGCTTTCGGAGCGACACCTTTCCAGACTGCGATGGTGTTTGCAGAGTGCAGCATTGCCATGTTCCTTGCGCAGGCCATCGTCTTCTCATCCTTGTTGAAGGCCGATGCGACCCGATGGCTCATCGCTCCAGCCTTTCTACTCATGGCAAGCGGAATAGCGGCGATTCCCTCGACCGGCGACTTTGCGCTGTTGCTCGTCTGGGTGGGTCTGGTCGCCGTCGGCGCAGGTATCCTCCTCCCTGTAATCACCTATTGGGTGTCGCGTCGGGCGGCGGATAATCAGGGTGCCGACCTCGGCAAGCAGACGGCAGCCGCGAATCTGGGCCAGGCACTCGGCACCGGTGTCGGCGGCACGCTGTTCACGCTCTCCTTCATACCGGGCGCGTCGTTCGTTGTGACCGCCATCCTGTTGGCGCTGGGCGCTGCCATCGGCGCCGGTCTCTCTCGCGCTCTAAGCCAGTCGGCTTCGCCCGAGACGCGTCCAAGGCCGTCGGCGATCGCGTCGTAGTGTCGAACCTAGGAGGACTTTCATGCTGCCTAGATCGCGCAAAATCGAGAGCCAAAGCGTCCGGGCCATCGCACTGGTCCTGTTTCTGTCGGGCTTGGTATTTGCCACGGGCCTTACAGGGTTGAATCCCGCGGCGGTGGCTGCCGAAGAGGGGCAGTACAAGACTGGTAACGGAATCGCGGCCTACCTCGGGTTTCTGCCGGCGGAAATGGTGAAGGGGCACCCCCAAATGCATGGCGGCGCCGGCCGCGGTCCCCATGCTTACCACTTGGTTGCCGCGCTTTTCGATGCGGCGAGCGGAGAACGCATATCGGATGCCAAGGTGACGGCACATATCGCACCGCTGGGCCTGACTGGCCAGGAGAAGACGCTCGAGCGCATGGAGATCGCCGGGACGGCGACCTACGGAGCATTTCTGACGCTACCCGGCGCGGACCTTTACACCGTGTCTCTGAAGATTCAGCGCCCGGGCGCGCGCGTCCCGGTCGTGTTGGAATTCGCCTACGATCACCGAAACCGCTAGCCGTAACGGCCAGCCGCAATGCGAAGGGGACAGCCATGAGCCACCATGTCGATCATCAAGAAGACGCTCCAGCCAATCGTAAGAACGGGAGTCGCGGCTTTTGGGGATCACCGGCCGGCCTTGGGCTCGTGGTCCTCTTGGGTATCGCCGGATTCTTTCTTTATACCGAACACCGCGCGCACTTGTTCGGCATCTTGCCTTGGCTTCTCATTTTGGCTTGCCCGCTTCTCCACCTTTTCATGCACCGCGGCCATGGCAAGCACGGGCATGGCGGCAGCAAGCCGGATACATCGGACAGTCCCAAACGATAGATCCAGAAAACCTCACGACGGGGAGAAGCCCTATGAATGATACGCCTGCCTACGGTTTGTGGTTGCTGGTCCTGATCAACTCGGCTTTCTTCATCTTCTTCGCGGCAAGCTTCAGCGGCTTCAGGATCAATCGCGACTGGCGCTCCCTGGGTCCATACGCCGCCTTCGTCGTCGCATTCTTCACCGAGATGTATGGATTCCCGCTCACCATCTATCTGCTTTCCGGGTGGTTGTCCGAGCGCTATCCGGGAATCGATTTCTTCTCTCATGACGCGGGCCATCTGTGGACCACGCTCCTCGGCCTCGAGGAAAACCCGCATTGGAGCGTGCTCCACATCCTGAGCTATGTATTCATTGCCGCGGGGTTCATCCTGCTATCTGCCGCCTGGCATCGGTTGTATGGGGCGCAGAAGAGCGGGACCGTGGCGACCAAGGGACCCTACGCCTATGTCAGGCATCCACAATATGGCGCCTTCGTCATCATCATGTTCGGCTTTCTGCTGCAGTGGCCGACCCTGCCCACGCTCATCATGTTCCCGATCCTGGTGTTCGTGTACGCGCGGCTTGCCCGGCGCGAGGAGCGGGAAATGGTCGCCCGATTTGGCGCGGCATACGAGAACTATCGCCGTGCCGTGCCGGCATTCATCCCGTGGCTGGGCCGCGTCCGGACCGAAAGATTGGGCATAAGCAAATAGCGTTCTTGCGACGCCAGCGGACCGGCCAGATAGAGACTGACGCCAATACGCCGCGCGGAAAGCTGCCCGGACGGCTGTCCAACATCATGGCCCAGCAATCACAGGGCATTGCGTATGGAGGATGACATGGCCCAACCAGACAGAAGCTCGGTCCGGGTCGCGGTAAACGGATATGGCGTCATCGGTAAGCGGGTAGCGGATGCGGTTGCACAGCAGGATGACATGACACTGGCAGGCGTGTCCGATATCGGGACGGACTGGCGCCTAAGAGTTGTCAACAGCCGGGGCTACCCTCTTTATGGCGCGACCGCCGAATACGCGGACGCCATGCGCGGAGTGAAGATGGATGTCAAAGGCACTCTTGAGGACCTGCTCAAAGAGGCGGACGTCATCGTCGACTGTACGCCAAAGCGAGTGGCCGCCAAGAATGTGCCGCGTTACCGCGAGCGCGGCTTGAAATTCATCGTTCAAGGCGGCGAGAAGCACGAGGTCACCGGGCATTCCTTCGTCGCCGAGGCAAACTATGCCGGCGCTGTGGGCCGGGATGCCACGCGCGTTGTGTCCTGCAATACGACATCGATCGTCCGCACGCTGGGTGCGCTAAAGCGGGCGGGTCTCCTGCGCAAAGCGCGGGGAACCCTCCTGCGGCGCGCGACCGACCCCTGGGAGAGCCACCAGGGCGGGATCATGAATACCCTGGTTCCGGAAGAGACAATCCCGAGCCACCAGGCGCCCGACGCGCGGAGCGTGGATCCAGGGTTGGATGTGGTCACCATGGCGGTGGACGTTCCTGAAACCATCGCGCATCTCCACTATTGGTCGGTTCAGCTGACGCGCGCGCCCTCCAAGGCTGAGGTTCTTGACGCCTTTCGCTCTTCGTCTCGGATCGCACTGATACGGACGAGCGATGGATTGTCGGCCCTCAACACCGTCAAAGAGATGATGGCCGATATGCGGCGCCCGCATGACAACCTCTATGAGGTGGCGCTCTGGGAAGACATGTTGACCGTCAACGAGGACGAGGCGTTCTACGCCTACATGGTCGATAATCAGGCCATCGTCATCCCCGAGACGATCGATGCGATCCGTGCGCTAACTGGGAAATTGGCGGATGGGGCGAAGTCCATCGCCAAAACCAACGCAGCCTTGGGTATAGGCGCCATCTTCAAATAAATTCCTCCATCGAAAGAAGAAATTGAATCTGATCGCAACCTTGGAGAGGCAGAGCGACCGCTCGAGCTTGCCATAGAGAAGAGCGGCGACCGTCGAGCCCGCCGGTACTCCGGAGGTCTGAGCCGGCTATCATAAAGAGAATGGAAAAGGACGTCACCGTGAACCTTGCAATATCTTTCCTGGGTGGAGTTGGCACTGTTACAGGCTCCAAATACTTGATCGAAGCCGGCGGTCGGCGTGTCTTGATCGACTGCGGTTTGTTTCAGGGCTTCAAGCAATTGCGACTGCGGAACTGGGCGAAACTCCCAGTGGAGCCGAAGAGCATCGATGCGGTGATCCTGACGCATGCCCATATCGATCACTCAGGCTATCTTCCCTTGCTGGTCAAGAATGGTTTCGTGGGCCCCATTTTTTGCACAGACGCCACGCGCGCGCTTTGCGATATCCTGCTTCCCGATAGCGGATACCTGCAGGAGAAGGATGCGGAGTTCGCCAATCGGCATGGCTTCTCGAAACACAAGCCCGCCTTGCCCCTTTATACGCTTGAGGACGCCAAAGCTTCATTGAAGCACTTCAAGCCGATCGATTTTGGACGGCGCGTGGATATCATCTCCGGAATTGCCGCTCGATTCCTGCGCGCGGGCCATATTCTGGGTGCCGCGATCGTCGAGATGACAATCGGCGAAGCGACGGTTGTGTTCTCCGGCGACCTCGGACGTTATCACAGCGAGACGATGTACGATCCGGAGGCCATCGCGCATGCCGATTACCTCGTGGTGGAATCGACCTATGGCGATCGCAGGCATGACACGGCGGATCCCGGCCAAAAAATGGCTGAGGTGATCAACCGAACTGTTTCCCGCGGGGGAACCGTCATCATCCCAGCCTTCGCGGTGGGCCGTGCACAGGCTCTGCTCTACCTTCTTCATCAGCTCAAGGAGAAAAGGGCGATCGGAGATATCCCCATTTTCCTCGACAGCCCTATGGCCATCGATGCGAGCGATACCTTCTGCGCCTTCTCAGCCGACCATAAACTTAGCGCGGCTGACTGTCGTTCGTCATGTGGGATCGCGCACTACGTCCGCGATCCCGAGGAGTCCAAAGCTCTGGATAGGAATGTGGTGCCGAAAGTCATCATTTCCGCAAGCGGCATGGCCACGGGCGGTCGCGTGCTGCACCACTTGAAGTATTTCGCGCCGGATCCAAGAAACACGATCCTCTTCGCTGGGTTCCAAGCCGGCGGAACGCGTGGGGCTGCTATGACGGGAGGCGCGGATACGGTCAAGATACACGGGCAATATGTGCCGATCCGAGCCGAGGTTCTCAATCTACAGATGCTGTCGGCGCATGCCGACGCCGACGAGGTTCTCGCCTGGCTACGCAACTTTCAGAAGCCTCCGAGGCGGACATTTATCACCCACGGCGAGCCCAGCGCATCCGATACGTTACGACGTAGGATCGAGGAGGAGTTGAAGTGGGAGTGCGAGATTCCGGAATATCTCGAACGCACGGAACTGATATGAGCGCCGATCAGGAGCATGGCTCATCGTCAGCCCGCACGCCACGAACCATTGGACTCCGGGTGCGGAGGCTGGGAATCGATACTCAGCAGGAAGCGGCGGTCTTCATGCACCGGGATTGCCCCGTCTGCCGATCCGAAGGATTCCGGGCGAATGCACGGGTCCTTCTCCGGCACGGTTCGAGCTCGATCATCGCCACGCTCTATCACGTCAAGGATCACTGGCTCGGAATGGGTGAAGCCGGTCTTTCGGAATCGGCCTGGGCGCGGCTGGGCGTGCGGCAGGGGGATGAAATCACGGCCCATCATCCCCGTCCGCTCGAGTCGCTGAGCAAGGTTCGCGGCAAGGTCTACGGCAAGCGCCTTGAAGAAGACGATTTTCAGGAAATCATCGCGGACATCGTGGCGGGACGCTACTCGGACGTCCACCTGTCGTCATTTATCACGGCATGTTCCGCGCGGCCGTTGGACCGCGATGAAATCGTGGATCTGACGCGCGCGATGGTCGATGCCGGTGAGCGGTTGGAATGGGGAAGCTCCCCAATCGTCGACAAGCATTCTGTCGGCGGCCTTCCGGGCAATCGGACCACGCCTATCGTGGTGGCGATCGTGGCCGCTTGTGGCCTGACTATGCCCAAGACGTCTTCCCGAGCGATTACCTCTCCCTCCGGAACGGCCGACACCATGGAAACGATGGCGCCGGTTGACTTGGATACGGAGGCGATGCGTCGGGTGGTTGCGAAGGAGGGGGGGTGCATTATCTGGGGCGGCTCCGTTGAGCTGAGTCCCGCGGACGATATCCTTATCCGCGTCGAACGAGCGCTGGATATCGACAGTGACGCCCAGCTCGTCGCGTCGGTCTTGTCAAAGAAGATCGCAGCAGGTTCGACTCATCTGGTCCTCGACCTGCCTATGGGACCTACGGCGAAAATTCGAAGCGAGAGCGCGGCAAGATCCCTGGCGGCGCTTTTGGCAGATGTCGCTTCTGTGTTCGGGCTGCAGACGAAAATGCTTGTCAGTGACGGTAGTCAGCCAGTCGGCCGCGGCATAGGACCTGCCCTCGAAGCCCGCGACGTGCTGGCCGTGCTTCAGAATGCACCGGATGCTCCCGTCGACCTTCGCACGCGGGCCGTCCGTTTGGCTGGCGTGTTGCTGGAACTGGCCGGCGCCGCTGCCAACAACGAAGGTGAGAAAATCGCCTCGTCTGTGCTTGCGGATGGCCGCGCTTGGCGCAAGTTCCAGCGCATTTGCGAGGCACAAGGGGGGATGCGGGAGCCGCCAACCTCGATGTTCCGCCATCCGGTGTTGGCTGACCGTTCCGGCGCCGTAGCGCTCATAGACAATCGACGACTGGCAATGGTGGCGAAGCTCGCCGGAGCCCCAGAATCGAAGGCGGCTGGTGTATACGTTCATCAGCACGTCGGCGAAAGAGTTTCAAAGGGGGATCCGCTGTTCACGATCCACGCACAGACGCGCGGGGAGCTCGCATACGCGGTGGAATACGTCGCGGGCAATTCGGAGATCTTCCAGGTGCGCGACTCGTGACGTCTCCGGTCCTGGTATCCATGCCGCCCGAACATGGCATCGGCCCTCGACTTGCGGCGGCCATCGGTGCGGAAAATGCAACCTTCGAACTGCGGCGATTTCCCGATACGGAGGCCTATCTCAGATACGACACTGCTCTGAGCGGGCGCCAGGTCGTTCTTCTATGTGCTCTCGATCGCCCGGACGAGAAAATTCTGCCTGTGTTATTTGCCGCGGCTGCGGCAAGCGACCTCGGCGCCAGGGAAGTGGGCTTGGTTTGTCCATACCTGCCTTATATGAGGCAGGATAAACGGTTCCGGCCAGGCGAGGCGATGACATCGACGTATTTCGCGGAGATGCTATCGAGTCACTTCGACTGGCTGGTGACCGTCGATCCTCACCTTCATCGAAGAAACTCCCTCTCCGAGGTCTATCGGATTCCCGCCCATGCGCTCCATGCTGCTCCGCTGCTCGCGGACTGGATCAAACGCGAAGTCCCTAACCCGGTTTTAATCGGCCCGGACAGCGAGAGTGAGCAATGGGTCAAGGAGGTGGCCCAAAGGGCCAATAGTCCGAGCATGGTCCTCGAAAAAGTGCGGCGCGGCGATCGGGATGTCGAAATATCGGTGCCCGAGATCGAGCGGTGGCAGGACCGCACGCCGGTGTTGATCGACGATGTCATCTCGACGGGGCGAACGATGACCGAAACGGTCAAGCATCTGAACGAGGCGGGCATGGCTCAGCCGGTATGCATCGCTGTGCATGGGATCTTCGCAGGCACCGCCTATCAGGATCTCCTCCGCGCGGGTGCCGGAAGGATCGTGACAACCAATTCGGTTGCTCATGGGAGCAATGAGATCGACGTCTGCGGGCTCCTGGCGGAAGGAACTCGCCGGCTTCTCTAGAGTGCAGCGATGCCGGTTACGCTTGTTAGTGGAAATTGCAGATGGTCATTATATACCCTCCGCTCAGCGCAGAGCCACAGGAGAGACTGCTGCATCACAAGATGTAACCAGTTTGCCGAGGGCCTTTTCGAATTCCCCCGAGAATAGAACAGCGACGTTGAATCCGAGGTAGCGCGCTTCGCCCGACTGGATTGCCACCGCTCGGCGTGCAGGATGTAGATCGGTTCCATCGGTGATCAGCAGCGGCGAACCGGAGCTTCCTGCCGCTCCATCACACATATGAATCAGGAGGCCTTTGTCCGCCAAAACGGCGCTTGTGCTGCACTCTCTCGAGATCCGCTTCGCCCCCAGGTCGGATTGGAATCCGATCATGGAAACGGTCTTCCAACCCTCGACGCGATCCGGAACCTTATATTGTAGCGGCAGGCAATCGGGAACTGGCCGGACCAAGCGCGCGATCAGCCAGTCGGTTTGCGGATCGTACGATCCGGGCCGGGCGGAGGCAGCCAGTGAGACCGTTGCCTTGTCAAACAGGTGGGGCGTACCCTGATGCCTATCGTGAAGGAACTCAACGCCCTGATCCGGAAGATGCCCGTATCCGTCTATAGCCAAGTGGGCCGCGGTCACCACGGTCAAGCAGTCGCATACCAGGAAGGCAGTCCCGCGCGGAACATCTCCTGAGGCGACCACGCCAATCGCCGCGAATTCCTCTAGTTCACGCTCTTCCAACTCGGTCCGGTCGTCGGATCCGATCACGATGGCGTGCGCCGTCGCCAACAGCACAACAGCAGCCGTGATAGCGGCGCACAGAAATGCCATCCAGGATGCCGGCTTACCGACGCAACGGCATATCCCGTGGTCGGCGCTCACGTTGCAACCGGCACTCTCTGCTGGATGGGGCTTCATAAGCGGAGCCATAACGCCCTCGATCTGCTTGATCGGTGAGAACGCGGCTCATTCAGGCGTCAATCTCGAGCGACATCTTTAGGCCACAATGGAGCGTATGCTCCTGTCGCAGCCTCAAGACCGCCGGAACGAGCCGCCCGGTTGCCGTTCGCGATCAGCCGCTACGTTCGAGCCCGGAGCGCGCACCCCGGAGAGTTCATCGCGGCGTTCTGCGGAGGTGGTTCCGTGCCCCCCCCCTCGCCTCACTGCGATGCCGATGGCCTGCCACTTCGCCATCCATTCCGCGCCATCGATGTGCGCAACATAGTCATAGGCTCTGCTTATTGCTGGTTCTTGTAAAGTCGGCTTTTGGCCTAATACCGCCGCATGATGCGTGTGCCTTGCGATCAGTTACATTCTGTAACACTCAGACATAATCGGGTAACGCAAGGCTGTTAAAAAGTCGCGCAAGGCTTCCAAGATTTGAACAGTTTTGGGGCAAGTGATGGTTTGCGCTCAATGCATACGTCCAACTTCTAGCAGGATAATTATGAGACAGAATGTGAAACTCTTTCGATTGTTTGTTCGAGCCACTTCGGCCGCCGCGCTAGTTCTTTCACTTCCCACAATTGCACTGGCTGCTGAGGGGCCTGCAGGGCATGGTCATGGCGCGGCGTCGGCTATCGGCGAGCCGGCGAAAGCCAACGGCACCACGCGCACCGTCATGATCAAGATGATCGACAATTCGTTTGAACACGAGTCGATCCAGGTGAAGGCCGGCGAGACCGTTCGCTTCGTGCTGACGAACGACGGTCAGCTTCTCCACGAGTTCAATATCGGTACGGCCGCGATGCATGCGCAGCATCAAAAGGAAATGGCCATGATGATGGAGCAAGGCATGCTCACCCCGACTGGTATGAATCATCAGATGATGAACATGGACCATGCGCAGATGATGGGTGGTCAATCGATGAAGCATGACGATCCCAATAGCGTCCTCGTCGCTCCCGGCGAGAAGAAGGAACTCGTCTGGAAGTTCACGAAAGCAGTAGACCTCGAGTTCGCCTGCAATATTCCCGGTCACTACGAGTCGGGGATGGTTGGCCAGGTTCAGTTTCGCAAGTAGTGCGTTTTTTCGAGGTTGATGGAGTGATCGATGACCATGCGCTTCAAAAGAGTGATTGGCGTTGGGCTGATCGCGGGATGCCTGTTCGGCATATCCGCGATTGCCAACGCTGAAACCTACGAGCTCGTGCTCGAGGAGCGCATGGTCAACATCACCGGGCGCGACCGGCCGGCAATGCTCATCAACGGACAGCTACCCGGCCCTGTGCTGCGCTTCAAGGAAGGTGAGCAAGTCACCATCAAAGTAACCAACAAGCTCAAGGAAATATCGTCCGTTCATTGGCATGGGCTGCTCGTGCCGTCTTCGCAAGACGGTGTGCCGGGCGTGAGCGATGGATTCAAAGGCATTCCGCCCGGTCAGACCTTCACCTACAATTTTCCCATCGTTCAGGCTGGGACCTATTGGTACCACAGCCATTCTGGGACCCAGGAGCAGAGCGGCATTTATGCGCCGATCATCATCGAGCCGAAGAATCGGGAGCCGTTCCGCTACGACCGCGAATATGTGATCATGCTGTCGGATTGGACCGATGAGAACCCCGACAGGATCGTTCCGAACCTGAAGGCTTATCCCGGCTACTACAACGACAACAAACGCACGCTGATAGGCCTATTCCGCGACGCCAAAGAACAAGGTTTCGGAGCTGCGTTGCGCGATCGGTGGATGTGGGGCCAGATGCGCATGGATCCCACCGATATTGCCGATGTGACCGGCTACACCTTCCTCGTTAACGGGCAGTCGCCGGAGCGGAATTTCACCGCGCTATTCAAGCCTGGCGAACGGGTGCGGCTTCGCTTCATCAACGGCGCGGCCATGAGCTATTTCGATGTGCGCATTCCCGGCCTCAAGATGACGGTGGTTCAAGCCGACGGCAACAACGTCCAGCCCGTGCCGGTCGACGAGTTCCGCATTGCGGTCGCCGAGACCTACGACGTCATCGTTCAACCCAGGGAAGATAAAGCCTATTCGATCCTCGCGGAGTCGATTGATCGAACGGGCTTTGCCCGTGCCACCCTGGCGCCTCGCGAGGGGCTGGTCGGCGAGATTCCGCCCCATCGTCCACGGCCGCTTCTGACGATGGCGGACATGGGCATGAGCTTCGGCCCCACGGGGCTCGACCGCGGCACGCCGCTGCCTGAGACCGATCGGCCAGGCCATGTCGCGCCGATGGATATGGACCACGGCAGCATGGCTGGCATGGACGATGTCAACATGCCGACGAATCAATCGGCACCGCAAAGCGGTATGCAGAGCATGGATCACTCGGCCATGCCTGGGATGACACAAGGCGGTGGGTCGCCGGCTGGCCAAAGCGCGCCCGCGGCCGGTATGCAGGGCATGGATCACTCGACCATGCCTGGGATGACGCAAGGTAGCCAAAGCGCACCGCAAGCTGGCATGCAGGGCATGGATCATTCGAAGATGCCCGGCATGAGCCAGGGAGCTGTTGCCCCCGGGACAACGCCGGCTCCGATGGCCGGCATGGATCATGCCGCCATGGGCCATGCCATGCCCATGGCGGACCCGCTCGCGAACGACACCGGCGCGCCGGCAGGAGCCAAGGTCCTCTCTTACAAGGATCTCAAAGCCATGGCGTCGCCCTTCGATGCGCGCGAGCCGGACCGCGTTATCGAAATCCGGCTGACCGGCAACATGGAGCGCTTCTTCTGGTCGATCAATGGCCGGAAGTTCAGCGAGGCCCAGCCGATCGTGCTGCGCTACGGCGAGCGCGTCCGGTTTCGCTTCATCAACGAGACGATGATGAACCATCCGATGCATCTGCACGGAATGTGGATGCTGCCGCGGGTCGGAAACGGCGCGCGTGATCCGATGAAGCACGTCGTCAACATCAAGCCGGGGACCAGTTTGGATGTCGATATCCCAGCGGATGCGGAGGGCGGTTGGGCGTTCCATTGCCATCTGCTCTATCACATGGAGACCGGCATGATGCGCAAGGTCATCGTCGAGCGGCAGAACGCGTCGGTTCAGTAAGGGGCATAAAAAGAATGACGATCAATATCCGCTCTATCGTCGCCGGCGCGGCGTTTACGATCCTGTCCGCAGCGCACGCATCGGCTCAGACGATGAACCACGATAAGCCGCCCGCGGCTCACGAGCCGCTGACGGGCCTCGTTCTGTTCGACCAATTGGAATATCGCGTTCAGGATGGCGCAAACGCCATCGCGTGGGACGGACAAGCCTACTATGGCGGCGACTATCAGCGGATTTGGCTGAAGACCCAGGGCGAGTACAGCACCGGCCGTGAGGAATTCGAGAAGGCGGAAGTCCAGCTCCTCTATTCCCGGCTCGTCGGATACTACTGGGACGTGCAAGCCGGCGTGCGTTACGACTTCGAGCCGGATCCTTCGCGCGCTTACGGCGTGATCGGCTTACAGGGTCTGGCGCCGGGTTTTTTCGAAGTCGACACTCAGGCTTTCGTCAGCGAAAAGGGCGATTTATCCGCCAGATTGGAAGCCGAGTACGACATCCTGGTCACCCAGCGGCTTATCCTGCAACCCAAGGCCGAATTAAGCTTAGCTCTCCAGGATGTGCCAGAGCTCGGCTTAGGCGGCGGCATAAACGATATCGAGCTCGGCTTGCGCCTTCGTTATGAGATTTCGCGCGAGTTTGCCCCTTACGTCGGTATCAGCTGGGAACGCAAGCTGGGCGAAACCGCGCAAATGGCTCGACGTGAGGGCGAAGACGTCGACGTTTTCGCCGTTGTCGCCGGCATCCGGTTCTGGTTCTAGGCAATAGCTCTCTCGAGTGGCGTGGTCTGCTCATCCACCCCGCTTTGTGGCAGCCTGACGGAGACCCGCAATCCGCCGCCCGACCTATTGTGCAATTCGATATCGCCGCCATGGGCGCTGATCACGGATCGGGCAACGGTCAGGCCAAGTCCGGTTCCACCTGTGCCTCGGTTGCGCGACGATTCGATACGATAGAAAGGTGAGAAGACCTTTTCTCTAAGGTCGTCAGGGATTCCCGGACCATGGTCCTCTATATCGATTCGGAGATGGCCATCCTGCTTCGCCAGCGAGACGCGAGCCTTCCCGCCATACTTGACGGCGTTATCGAGTAGGTTGCTGAGTGCCCGCTTGAGCGCGAGCGGGCGGCAGAGAGCCGGCATTGCAGGTGCGGATTCCAATCGAACATCGGCACCTGCATCGGCCAAGTCATCGCAGATCGTGCCAACGAGCGCGGTGATATCGACAGGTCGTGCTTCTTCCTTCTGGGTATCTTCGCGTATGAACGCCAGAACGGAGGCAATCATGGCCTCCATCTCCGCAAGATCTGCCATCATCTTCGCCCGCTGTTCGTCATCTTCGACAAACTCGGCGCGGAGTCTCAGCCGTGTGATCGGCGTGCGAAGGTCATGCGAGATGGCCGCCAGCATCTGAGTGCGGTCGCTAACTAGCTTTTTGATGCGGCTTTGCATGCCATTGAACGCGCGAGCCGCTTGGCGGACTTCCCGTGGCCCCGTTTCGGGCAGCGGCGGAGAGGTCATATCGAGGCCAAGGCGCTCGGCCGCATGGGATAGGGCGCCTAAAGGCGAAGTGAGGGCCCGGACCGACAGAAACGCAAGCAGCACCACGGCCGCCGCCATGAGCGTCGTGGACAAGACAAGATGAAGCGATCCACTGGGATGAGCTTCAGGAGAGGCGAGCTTGTAGTGAGCCCAGCTCCCGTCCGGCAGTTGAGCGGCCATGAGCGCCGTGTGTCTATCGTGCCCCAGCAGGCCGTCGCTGGCATATGAGGTTTTGAGATTGTAGTTGGCTAAATCCGGCGCAAATTGCCGAATGCGTTCTTCGAGCTGTCCGTTGGGTTCCGTGATGTTGCCGAAATTAAGGTTCTCGTCCCAATGGGCTTCCAGGCTCTGCCCGGAAAGAGCATGAGCTGTGCTCTCGCGGGTCTCTGGAGGGGAGGCGGCAATAGCGCGCATTATCGATGCCATCCTCTCCACCGTCTGTTTCTCTCCACTGAGACCCAGCTCCTGTAATAGGTCTTTTTGGTAGACCGCCATACTCACGAGATGCGACAGGGTGAGTCCGACCAGCAGGACCAGGATGGTCCGACCGGCGATGCTGTCGGGAAACAGTCGCTTCACAGCCGCTCGACCTTTGGCACGAAGAGATAGCCTGCGCCCCGCACGGTTTTGACGATCGTTTGACGGTGGGGATCGCCCTCCAGCTTCCGGCGAAGGCGGCTGACTTGCACGTCAATGCTGCGGTCAAACGATGAGGATGTGCGGCCACGGGCAAGATCGAGCAATTGGTCACGGTTGAGAACCCGTTGGGGGTGCTCAATGAAAGCGACCAGAAGATCGTGCTCGCCGCTGGTAAGCTCCGTGACCGCGCCGTCAGGGGAAAGGAGTTCGCGTCGTACAAGATCAAGACGCCAGCCGGCGAACTTCACGACTTTACCGCTTGACCCTGCTGAAGCCGTCGCCGATGCCCGCCGTAAAACAGCTTTCGTCCGGGCCAGGAGTTCCCGCGGGTTGAACGGCTTCGGAAGATAATCATCGGCCCCGATCTCCAGACCGATAATGCGGTCTGTTTCGTCTCCCATCGCGGTCAGCATGATAATCGGCACTTGCGAGCTCTCCCGCAGTTTGCGGCAAAGCGTCAGGCCGTCATCGCCCGGCAGCATGACATCCAGGATAACGAGGTCGACCTTCTCCGCTACAAGAATTTTCCACATCTCGGCGCCGTTGCGTGCGGCGGTGACACGGTGTCCGTGCTTGTGCAGGAAGCGTCCGAGAAGGTCGCGAATCTCTTCGTCATCGTCGACAACGAGGACGTGGACTAGATCCGCCTGCTGAGCGGACGGTTCTCTTGTAAGAGAAGAGGTCTGCGTGCGGTGATCACTCATGGGCATGATTTATCACGTCTTCGCGGCTTCGACTATCAAGGCAAGCGGTAAGCGGACCGCGACGGGTTTAAATGTTTCTATGTGGAAACACTGTTGCAGCTCCGAAATATCGCCTTCCGGTACAAGGTTTTACCTGCAAGACGTGCATGCACGTAGATGGCAATCCCCACGGCCATGACCAGGGGGAGACCGGCAGGGATATGGTCGCCGGTGAGTATTCCGTCATTTGACCAATGAGAAGCGCTCTATTCCTTCACCAGCGCGGTGAGCTTCCTGAGGTTGCCATCTCGAGTCGTGTCATGCAGGTCGAGGGTGCCCCGGAATTTACCATCCCTGCCCATCAGGAAAATTGAAGCGGAGTGGTCCATTGTATATCCACCACTCTCGAGCGGCACTTTCTTGAAATAAACCTTCCAGGTCTTCGCCATCTCCGTCACTTGGTCCAGGCTGCCGGTCAGGCCTACGATGCCCGGACCGAAGCTCCCGATATAGTTGCCTAACACCTCAGTCGTGTCGCGCTCCGGATCGACAGTGACGAACATAACCGTGGGACGCCGTCCCTCGGGTGCCGCTCCTTCCACAAGATCGGAAAGCCAAGAAAGAGTCGTCGGGCAGATATCCGGGCAATGCGTGAAGCCGAAGAAAACCACGAACGGCCGGCCGAGGAAGTCTTTTTCCGTCACGGTTCGCCCGGTGTGGTCAACCATGGTGAAAGAGCCGCCCACCGACATCGCCGATTGTGGCACGATGTCCCTCGCGTGCTCGTGTCGATCGAGAATCCTCCAATCGAGCAAGGTGGTGCCAACAATCACGATCGTCATGGCTATGAGGGCCCAGGAGACATTGCGGATCGCGCGGAGTGCCTTCATGGCGGCGAGGGAGTTGTTCGGTCTGAGTGTGTGTTAGGGGATCCGTTTCGGCGTCGGAGAGGCTCTACGAGTAACTCTACGGGAATCCACCCCGCCTTCTCAAATTGAAGGAAAAGCGGCACCCGCATTCCTTCTTCGAGCTGCTCCCGAAGACCCACCAGCATAAGGTGATGGCCGCCGCCCGGGGCGAGAATGAGAGTACCGCCGACCGGAATCGCAACGCCGTCTTCGACCGGACGCATTCGCATGATGTCGTCGACTATGGTCATCACATGGAGTTCGACTCGCTGTGCGAGTTCAGACTTTGCCGAGATCAGCCGGTCAGCCTGAACGCCACGATTGTTGATCGTCATGTAACCGGCGCCGATCGCGGCCGTCTTCGGAGTGGCTCGTGTCCATGGGCGCTCGATAGAGATGCCTTGAAGCCCTGCATCTTCAGCAATGCTACTGCCGGAATAGAGGGACAAACCAATACAGATTAGGATGCCTATGAACCGAATCATGCTCATCATGTTTTGTCAGTGTGCTGCAAGCCGTGAGGCTTCGCCTGGGCTGGGCTTAAAAAGCCCGACACCAGCATCAGGCCGACGCCAGAGACGATCGCGATATCCGCAGTGTTGAAGGTCGGCCAGTGCCAGGTTGCGTAATACAAATCGAGGAAATCGACAACCCCGCCAAGCCGCATTCTGTCGGCCACATTCCCAAGTGCGCCTCCAATGACGAGGCCGAGGGCGACTCCCTCATGCCACCGCGGCACGCGCGACGCCCACCATGCGAGCAAAGCAACGACAGCCAGCTTGAATACGATGACAAGCCAGACCGCCTGGGCAAGGTTTTCGGAAAAGAGGCTGAAGCTTATACCCGTGTTGAATCCGAGCCGCAGGTTGAAGAACGGCAGTACGGGAATGATCCGGGGAGGCGTCATGACGACATGAAGGATCAGCCACTTGGCCAATTGATCAAGCGCCAGGACCGCCACGGCAACGCTGACGGCTATCCAAAACGGTGAATGGAATCTTGGACTATCGGTTTCCCGCGGCATATCGGGCAACTGACTAGTGGAACCGGTATCGCAGCAGACGCCGCGCGTTCATGGTGACGAGGACGGTCGCACCGGTATCGGCCAAAACGGCGATCCACATTCCGGTGATCCCCAGCACCGTCGTGACCAGAAATATCGCCTTTGACCCCAGGGCTAGGGCAACATTCGCTTTCACGTTGGCGAGAGTCGTCCGAGACAGTCCGACAAGTTCGGCAACCCCACGGATATCGTTCTTCAGCAAAGCGGAATCGGCCGTTTCGAGGGGCGACATCGGACAGTCCATCCCGTCCACGCGAAGACGCACCGTAGCATTCGATCCGACAGTGAATGAGGCAGGCGAGAATGACCTCATAGCTCTTGCTCCTGTGCCCGACGCGCCTAACATAGGAGCTACAGCGACTAGAGGTTCAAGCGGGAATTTTTAGCCATGGATTTCAAAGAAATCAGAGACTTAACGATTGGCGAGTTCGCAACTGAGACCGGATGCAAGGTCCAGACGATTCGCTACTACGAGGACAATGACCTTCTCCCTGAGCCTTTGCGGACGGCTGGAAACCAGCGTCGCTATTCCGCAGCGACGGTGGCCACGTTGCGCTTTATCCGCCATGCTCGCAATCTCGGGTTTTCTCTCAATGACGTTCGACAATTTCTTGCGATGAGCGGTCGACAGGATCAGCCTTGTGGCAAAGCCGATGAAATTGCCCGCGGCCACTTAGCTGAAGTGCGGCGCAAAATCAGCATGCTGAAGGGGTTGGAGCGCGAACTCGTCCGGATGACCGCCGAATGCGACCACACAACCGTCGCGGCATGTCGCGTCATCGAGACGCTCGCCGATCATGGTAAATGCCGTGGCAGACACTGATGCCACCTGCATGGCCGCATCCCGGAGCCGTCGTGCCCGTCTTCGGAGCTATCACGGTCATCGGTCAGAATTCTGACGTTGTGCAGCAAGCCCCGGCTGCATTGTCCCCCGCCGAGCCTTCTGCATTGGCGGACACGGCACCGAGCCGAAGGAGCAGAACACGCAGCAGTCCCCGTCCTTCGGCCGGAGCAGCGCCCCACACCGTTTGCAGTCGTAGAAGAACTGGCAGGCGTCCACTGGCATGGTTTCCAACTGCCGGTGGCCACAGGCGGGGCATGTGAGGGTGGATTGCGTTTCCATCACGAGCACCTTCGGTTCCGGCGGTCGACCTTCAACGCAGCGGGCCCATGCTTCACGCCGTGAGCCGAAGCAGAGCAGCCAAGACAGGGGGCTCAAGTAAGTCCCAGGCCGCTGCCGTCCCGACCATCAGCGTGGACAAGCCCAGCATGCCGAAGGTCAGCCTGTTTCGTGCGGACGGCGCGCACCCGTCGGCCTTGGCGCAAGCCATGCGCCGACCCAAAGCCACGATCCAGCCTGCCGCCAGCGCAACAACGGCAGCGCTCAGGAGATAGGGTCTGTAGAACGTCAGCTCGCTTAATCCGCCAAGCCATGCGCCGCCAAGCCCCGCCGCGGAGAGCGCCAGCGGCAGGGCGCAGCAAGACGACACGGCCACCGCGCCCAAGCCGCTCACCAAGCTGAGAAGAGCAGCACCGGATGCTGCCGTGTTGATGGATCTCTTCATAAAGTGCATCCTAGAACCTGTAGCAACTACAGATTCAAGGGGAAAATTCTTGGCGGCTCACGGCATTGGAGAGTTGTCACGACGCAGTGGCGTCCACATCGAGACGATCCGCTACTATGAGAAGGTGGGCTTATTGCCGCGTCCATCCAGAACCGCAGGCGGACATCGGTTCTATGCAGATGATGCTTTGAAGCGTTTGACTTTTATTCGGCGTAGCCGGGAGCTGGGCTTCTCTCTCGATGAAGTTCGCAATCTTCTCGGGCTTGTCGAAGGTGGCTTCACCTGCGGCGAAGTCCAGGAGGCTGCCCTGATGCATCTGAGCGACATCCGCCGCAAGATCGCCGACTTGCGGCGGATGGAGAGGGTTTTGGCCGAGACCGCCAAACACTGCGAGGGAGGAGCGGCGCCCCGCTGCCCGATCGTGGATGTCCTCACCGACGCCAAACGCCTCAGCGAATGATTTTTTCAAAATGGCCACTCCTCCAGCGTCAGAAGCAGAAACGCCGCGAAGCCTTTCACACCATGCTAATCATGTGCAAGCTTGCCATATCCTATCCAGGGGGCACGCGGAGCGGCGGGATCGGCGTCACCGAATGCCGGCTCGTCAATCAGTTCCGCGGCTCCGCCCAGGAGCCGCCGGGTATGGAGGAGATGATGTCGCGCGCGTCGCTGCCTTCGCGCCCGGCCTTCGGTGTTCGCCGCACAGCCCACAATGCTGCGCCAAACCAAGCCTAAGGCCAGCGCGGCAATGAGCCTCGTGCAACGACCAGGGTCCTCAGGTCGTGAGAAGGCCGAGCTCGCGAATGACCGATTTGAAATGCTGCCATTCCGTCAGTGGCCAGATCTCGGTATGCGCGTGACCGTAGCTGCGCACGATGGCGGATATCCTGCTGGCGTCGTCGAGGCTCTCGGTCCGGAACAGATCGAGGTAGTCGTAAGGTCCGAGGATGGCATAGCTGCAAACCCATTGTGCGGTCGGACAGGCTAGGCGCACATGTTCCATGACCCGGTGCTCCAAGCCTTCGACGGCGTTCGGCGACCGAAAGCCTTCAGGCTCCAGCCGCGTCAGCATGGCATAAGTTTGCATGATGGCTCTCCCGCTTGTAGTGGGCTTCTCGCTTGGCAATCAGACCGAGAATCGCTAGAGCGCACATTGCATTGGCGCACACGGCCTAATTTCCGAAGCTTGATACAGACAAACTACAGCACCATCGTTACGGCGCAGGTGTGCTGCCAAAAAGCAGGCTCTATCGTCACGCTTCACGATCATTTAATGGCGCGAAGGCCGGATCTTCTTGCAGGATATCGTAAATTCGAGCGGTGGTTCCAGCAAGTGGACCGAGCTGGCCCTCCTGGCGGTCGTCGCCCATGACGCAAGCATAGGCCATCTCCAAATCGGCATAAGTCGCGTCGGTGGCGAGAATAGCCGCCACGGTCTCGTCGCTCACATCTCCCAAGAGACGAACGACGTCCTCATGCGTTAGAGGAACGGATGTTTCTGTGCCACGATCTGCCGTTTCTGGCATTGAATAGCTCCATATGCGATCGACACGAGCGCGATGGCGTGGGTGCGACCGGGGAAACCTAGAGCGCGCCGACCGCCATTGTCTCAATGGAAGTTCTTTTATTTTTACCAGACAGGCTTGAAGGCGCCTTGATCGAGATCAAGGCTCTCTCGGCTGGCTTGCACCAAGTTGCATAGTCCAATCGGTTGCATAAGGAGATGGGTCATGACCGAATCCGCATCGAAACTCTCTCTCAAAACCGAAGAAAAGCCGGTCGAGCGCTCGGCCGCATTGCAAGTGTGGCGTCCGATCGAGAGTCTGCGTCGGGAAGTCGACCGGTTGTTCGATGACTTTGACGGTGGTCGATGGCGGTTTCCGTTTCGCCGCTCGGAATTCGATATCGAGCCGTTCTGGCGTCGGGAAATGGGCTGGAGTGCCGCTCCGGCCGTTGACATCGCGGAGAAGGACAACGCCTACGAGATCACGGCGGAACTGCCCGGCATGGACGAAAAGAATATCGAAGTGAAACTCGTCAATGGAAGTCTGATGATCAAAGGCGAGAAGCAGCAGGAAAAGGAAGAAAAGAAAAAGGATTACTACCTCCACGAACGCCACTTCGGAGCATTCGAGCGTCGCTTCGCGATTCCGGAAAACGCGGACCCCGATAAGATCGACGCGGCCTTCAAGAAGGGTGTGCTCACGGTGACGATTCCCAAGAAGCCGGAAGCGCACAAGCCCGAGAAGAAGATCGAAGTGAAGGCTGCATAAGCGGCGGTGGACAATGTCGGCTGTCTCCGACTATCCGGGTTGCGGTTAGAACCCGCAACCCGTTGCTGAGCGCGGCAACTGGATCGCTCGGCGATATGCCCATGCGATCTGGTAGTTAGCCAGGTCGGTGTGGAGCGAACCGAAGCGTGGGCAGGTGAGCGGAGACTCGGACGCGGTCACCCTATTTTTGTGCGGCGACGTGATGACCGGCCGCGGCATCGATCAGGTATTGCCTTATCCCGGCGACCCGACGCTCTGCGAGGCATTCGCCAACTCCGCCTTGCGCTATGTCGAACTCGCCGAAGCGGCAAACGGCCGCATACCTCGCCCGGTGGCGTTCTCTTACATATGGGGTGAGGCGCTCGAGGAGATGGCGCGCTTGCGCCCGGCCGTCCGGATCGCGAATCTCGAGACGAGCATTACCGATCGCGGCGAATGCCTGCCGAAGGGCATCAATTACCGGATGAGCCGCAAAAATTCGCCTTGCCTGAGCGTGGGCGGAATCGACTGCTGCGTGCTCGCCAACAATCACATCCTCGACTGGGGGGATGTCGGACTCCGCGATACACTGGATGTTTTGGCCGCTGCCGGAATCAAGGCCGCCGGAGCTGGACCCAACGCTTTCGAGGCAAGCCAGCCCGCGGTCCTCGATATCGACGGGCAGCGCAGGATTATCGTCCTCGGGCTTGGTCTGTCATCCAGCGGCATTCCGGAAAGTTGGCGAGCGACCGAGCGGAGGCCGGGGGTGAATCTGGTTTCCAGTCTTTCGGTGCCGACGATCGAGGCGATCGCGTCGCGGCTCCGCGGGATCAAGAGGCATGGCGACATCGTCGTCGCCTCGATTCATTGGGGCGGGAACTGGGGTTATGAAATTCCAGAGAGGCACATCGGGTTCGCCCATGCGCTCATAGAGATGGCTGACGTCGACATCGTGCATGGGCATTCCTCTCATCACGCGCAGGCAATGGAAGTCCACAAGGGCTGCCTGATCCTTTATGGATGCGGCGACTTCATCAATGACTACGAAGGCATCGGTGGTTACGAAGCCTTCCGGAGCGATCTGGCCCTTGCATATTTCCCGGCTGTCCTGCGGTCTGGCCAGCTTGCCGGATTGCAGATCGTTCCCTTCCGGATCCACCGGTTCCGGCTGGTGCGAGTGCAGCTAACGGATCGGGCCTGGCTGGCGGATAGGCTTTCACGTGAAGGCAAGCGGTTTCACACTCGCGTGCGACCAGGAGAGAACGGAACATTGTTCCTGGAGTGGTAGCCTCGCCCAGCACGGAGGCTGATGGTGGTGCCGCGCGCCGGCGCTATATCAATGAGGTTGATGCATTGCTGTAGCGCGTCTGGGTTCCCGACCCATTTTGCTGCCTGATCGACAAGAGAACGGCATAGCCTGAACAGCTATACGGTCGGCTCATTTACAGCGGCCAGTTCTTCCAGCCGGCGACGGTCGAGGAACCGGATTTCCTCGTTGCTGGGAAGGCTGATCACATTGCGGCACTTCAGCGTCGTCAGGCTGCGGCTGACCGTCTCGACCGTCAGGCCCAGATAATCGGCGATGTCGCCACGTGTCATGGGCACGTGCACGCTGTTGTAGCCCGTTCCGCTCAGCTTAGAGAGATAAAGCAGGAACGACGAAACCTTCTCCAGTGCCGTCTTGCGCCCGAGAAGCATCATGTGGTTCTGGGCAGACCGCAGATTTCGGCACTGAGCCGCGAGAATCCGGCGCGCGAAGTCAGGCACCTCGTCGATCAGCCGGTAAAACTGGCTCGTGGTATAGCGATTGACGCTCACCTCGGTGATGGCTTGAGCTGTATAGAAATAGCCGCCCTCGTGGGCGAAGCCGATCATTCTTTCCGCCGAAACAAACCCCATGATCTGGCACCGACCGTCGGAAAGCAGCTTGTAGAGCTTCAGGAGCCCCTGGACGACCTCGAACACCCTTTCCGCATCGTCGCCTTCAGCGAACAAGATCTGGCCCGCCTTCAACTCTTGGGTAGGCCGCGGAGAGGCGAGCAATCCCGTGACGTTCCGGTCCGGGATCCGTGCTGATTGCAAACGTGGGGGAGATTTCGGGCTTTCCTGCTTGGCGAGCTGTGCATGCATGTCGCTCTCCTTTGCCGATGGCGCCTTAATCAATCCATTCATCAATGCAGTGGCGTGGACACTCCTATATGTCAGTTGCGCGACGACGGGTTACGGTTTGTAACGGTTTTCTTGTACTGGTGGCTTGTACAGCCAAGGGGAGTCGAATTGTATGAGGCGAGCATTTTGTACGGCAAAGACACGGGCTGCAGTATACCGCAGGGTCTTTCGACGGCGGATGGATAGGCTTGTCTCCATGTACGCCGTCGGCCGAGGCCGTGGTCGTGAGAGTTGCACTTTGACACAGTCAGACTTTAGTCACAACGAGTCAGCCGCAAAGACACAGTCAGACTTTGGTCACAACAAGGTCAGCCGCAAAACGGCGGACAATATCAGCTACCTACGGCGAGATGGTGCCGGATTAACTGCAACGCACCGAGTCGCGGCTGGTCACGGCAGAGATCGACGTCGAGCCGCTGCGCCAGGAACGCACGTGCATGACGAGCCTCAATGAACGCGCGAGCGAATATGGGAGCGTCTCGGCGCTATAGGCGAATTCCGGTCGCGTTACGGCCGTCGTCAGGGTCGGTTCACTGGCTAGGATCAGGAATATCCAGCTAGCCTTTGCCTCTACCCTGGTCGCGTCTAAATGGCCTACCGATCGGCGGTCGAACGGCCGATCTGCGACTCAGCAGATTGCAAGACGTTCGAACCCAGCGTGACGATATATTCCCGGAGTCGGTTGACGATCGCACGCTCGCTGTCGGACGGAACGTTGAGCTCGGCCGGGTTGAGGGCTTTACCGAAAGTAACAGACAGCGTTCCTGGCCGGGGCCATCGCCTGTGAATTGGCCAAGCCTCGTAGGCGCCAGCGATAAAAACCGGTACCACGGTGACGGCCGTTTCTTTGAGGATATAGCCTGTTCCGGCGGGGAAGTGCTGCAACGTTCCATCGGGCGAGCGCGTGCCCTCAGGAAACCAAACGACGCTTTTTCCGGCCTGCAAGGCAGCTATGACAAGCGCGATGCTCCGTGCTGGTTGCGCCGGATCAATCGGAAGAATGCCGAATAGCCTGCTGAACAATCGCCGCCACGATGTCGTAAAGAGAATTCCCGTCCAGCCTCCCCAGCACAGGTTCCGATGAAGCCGGAGCGGCAATGCGGCGGCCATCGCAAACGGGTCGAGAAAGCTCGCATGATTGGGGCAGATCAGGTACGGCCCGGCAGCAGGAAGCTCCGCCGCACCAGTCACCCTGAGCGAGAAGGCAAGCCGCATCACCGCGCGGTCAAGTTGGATCAGCAGGGCGCGCATGACGCGGATGATCCACGGCGGGGACATTGCCAAACGCCCCGCCGTTACGGCAAGGTCTTCGGATGCGGTCCTGCGGCTGGCGGAGGCGATTGCGGCGGAGAGCAGATCGCGGATGCTCGCGACATGGGCGATGGTCGGTTCGTCGATGGTGACGCCAACTGCCCGTTCGATCTCCAGCGTCAGCCCGATCCAGCCCAGGGAATCGATTCCGAGGTCGAGCTGCGGATTCGAGTCCAGCGTTATCTGTCGTCCGGGATAGCGGGCCTGAAGCCATGCCCACAGTTTGCGTGCACCCGGATCGCGCAGCAGCGCCTCGTCCTGCGGTGACAGCGCAGATTCGGCCGCAACTGGGCGTCCTTCACGGAGGCGGCGATACAGATCGGGCAGCAGATGCCGGCGAATCTTGCCGACCGGCGTGCGCGACAGAGGTTCGCGCGACACCGCGAAGCCTCCCAGCCGCTGATAGGAAGGCAACGAGGCGCCAATTCCCGTAAGGGTTCGTTGCAGCGCCTCGATTACCTGCGCATGACCGCCCGCCCCTGTCTTTGCCAAGTCCGGCACGAGCACGGCCAAGAGGACGCCATCGCTCATGAAAACCCCCAACTCCCGGACCACGGGGCTCTCTTGATATGCCGCCTCGAGGAGTTCGGGATCGATCTTCTTCCCGCCCGGGAGAACGATCACCTCTGACTTGCGCGCGACGATGCGGAGATAGCCGGCGCTATCGATGGCGCCCAGGTCGCCTGTGCGAAACCAGCCATCATCGGTGAAAGCCGCCCTTGTGGCCGACGGATTCCCGCGATAGCCGGCAAAGATATTCGGTCCCTTGGCTTCAATCTCGCCAACGCCCTGAGGATCGGGTGAGGAAATGCGCAACATCACGCCGTCGAGCGGACGGCCGACAGTGCCCACTCGTGATTCTCGCCTGCGGTTGAAAGCCAAAATCGGCCCCGTTTCGGTCAGGCCATAGCCGGTGAGGACCTCCCAGCCAAGCGCCTCGAGCATCCGGTTCAGTTCCGGGTCGAGGGCCGCCCCGCCCGAGACAAGGGTCCTCAAACGAGGCGCGAATCGCCGGCGCAGCCAGAAAAAACAGATTTTGCCGACAGGCCAGCCGGTGCGACGAGTCAGCCGATCGGAAAGCCGTAAAGCGGCGAGAAAAAGCCTGCCTGCAGCGTGGGCCTTCGCAATGGAGGTCAGTGCTTGCACGGCGGCGTGATAGAGGCGTGGAACGCCGATGAGGTGCGTCGCCTCGCTCCGTTGCAAGGCGCGCCGCAGATCCGGTCCGGTCAGGCTTTCCGGGAATATCGCGCAAGCCCCCGCGGCAAGCGGCGCCAAGGTTCCGACGACGAGCGGATAGATGTGGTGAAGGGGCAGGGGCACAAGCGTGCGATCGCCATGACGGATCAACTGTCCCGCCATCAGGCCGTTGACGCAGGCCGTGACGTTCCTATGGGTCAACGGCACCGGCTTGGGCGTTCCGGTCGTGCCCGACGTATAAACAAGGAGTGCAACATCATTGGCATTCACCGGCGGCAGCGCCTCCGGCTGGGCGGATAGGAGCGATGTCCAGCTCCTCGGGGAGGATTCGTCCCCGCCGACGATGAAAACCTGCGCCGCACCGGAGGAAGACATTGCCCGATTGAGCGTCGTTTCTTCCAGGAAAGCGACCCGACAGCCGTTTTCCTCCCAGATGCGCTTGAGTTCGGTTGGGCCGAGCTGCGGATCCAGCGGCATTGCCGTCGCGCCGCAAAGGACGATGCCCAGCAGAATGGCCACATAGCCTGGCGAGCTGGAGGCAATCAGAGGAACGTTATCGCCCCGGCCGATCCCCATCGTCGCAAGAGCGGCGGCCACGCGCGAAACTTTTCCGCTCAGGTCGGCGGACGACCAGATCAGCAGGTCACCCGATCGCACATGGCCCAATGCCGGTGTGTCGCCAAATTCTCGCAGATGGTTGACCAGATCGCCGAGCGTGAGCAAAGGTGGAAGCGAGGAGCCGTGCACGATGGCGCCTCCCGACGACCTCATTTGCCCAATGCGGAATATGTCCATAGACGAACGCAGTCGCGTCATGGCGTCGGGTCTGGAAACTCGTCTGCATCCGGAGACTCGCTGGGTTCATCGAACTCGGGTTCATCGAACTCGGCTTCGTCGGGAGTTGGCGTGATGTCCTCGGCCGGCTCCTCGTACTCTACTTGCACGAGGTCCGCTGGGTCCGACTGCTCGGAGGGGCGCTTCGGCTTCCGTGGCGGCGCACTTGCGCCAGTTGATCCTGGGTGTCGACTGGATTCCGAAAGCAAAAGGGATCGATTGTCTGAAGCCGCTGCAGTGTGGGCCATCTTTGCCTCCACAGGGATGCGTTCACATAGCGCCATTCATAGGAAGGTATCGCGACCTGCATCAAACATAGTCCTCCCGGCATGGGCGTTTAAAGGTGAGTGCCGGAGCAGTGTCTTGCAATCAGAGAGAGCAGGCTTTGATATGGATCATTCGGAGCTTGCTCGACCGGACGCGTGAGACCGTTGGCCAAGGATGGCAAAGCAAAAAAACGCCGGGCACTTCGGCCCGGCAAGTCAACAGGGAGGCTTTACACGGAGAACGCGGATCCGATGGTCCGGCCCAAGGGCGAGCCGCTTACCCGCGAATGGACCTTGGGGGGACCGCGAGCAACCACTCTCCTTAGACGAGTGTCACACTATTGCATGCAAACACATCCTACGTTGATCCAGATCAAGCCAGGTTGAAATCCTCGGGCCGACGAGGCTCGCGATTGAGCCCAAAAGAGACCTGGCGCTTGATAAGCATCAATATGCCGCCTGCCATACCTGGTAAAGTTCTGCCGCAGTCTCCATAGGAAAGCAGAGGAGCGGATCATGATCGCTGATCAGGCGACAACCTCCAAGGAAGCCGATCGCTCTTATAATCCTTCTTTCCTCTCCGGTGCGGTGTGGCCGATCGATCGCGCCGCATTGGCGGCCCTGGTCGACTTGGGGCTCAGCGACCAACAGATGGCGGCTTATTTTTCCGTCAATGCGAGGAAGGTCAAGGCTCTCCGCCGCCGCTACGAGTTGTTATCCTGAAGCGCGTGTCCGCTTCTGCGATCGGCGCGTTCCCGCGTTCGGGCCAATAGGTCCTTCAGTCGGCTTAACGGGCGGGTGTTCAACACATCGTCCTTGCCGAGCCAGCCGCGGCGTGCCTGGCCGACGCCAAAGCGCATATTGCGATAGTCCGCGGTCGAATGGGCGTCGGTGTTGATGCTGACCAGAACCCCCATCTCTTGCGCGAGACGGCATTGGGTGTCGGTCAGATCGAGACGATCGGGATGGGCGTTCAGCTCGATGAAGCGGCCTTGCGCTTTCAGCTTGCCGAGAATGCGCGGCATGTCCACATCGTAGGGCTCGCGCTCGCCAATCAGCCGGCCGCTGGGATGGGCGAGCATGGATAGGTAGGGATTGTCGAGTCCGCGCAAAATGCGCTCGGTCTGCTGGGCGCGGCTGAGGCGGAAACTGCTGTGGACGGCGCCGACGACGAGGTCGAGCTTGGCGAGAACGCTGTCCGGCAGGTCAAGCCGGCCGTCTTCGAGGATGTCCACCTCAATTCCCTTGAGGATCGTGATTCCAGATGTGCGGTTCAATCGGTCGATCTCGCCGATCTGCCGCAGCAGCCGCCCGGCATCGAGCCCACGGGCGACGGTGAGGCGGCGTGAATGCTCCGTGATCGCGATATATTCGTAGCCGATCTCCTGGGCCGTCCGCGCCATTTCCGAGATCGAATCATGGCCGTCCGTCGCCGTGGTATGGACATGGAGATCGCCCCGGATGTCCTGGAGCCGCAAGAGGATTGGCAGGCGTTTTTCCGTGGCGGCTTCGATCTCGCCGCGGTTCTCGCGCAGCTCCGGCTCGATGAAGGGTAGACCGATGCTGTGATAGACCGACTCCTCGGTAGCGCCGCTGAGGCGCCGCGTGCCGCGGAAGACGCCGTATTCGTTGATTTTCAACCCACGATCCTGGGCAATGCGGCGGATCGCGATGTTGTGCGCCTTGCTGCCGGTAAAATAGACCAGCGCGGCGCCGAAGCTTTCCGGCGGCACCACGCGGATATCGACCTGAAGGCCGGATCGCAGAACCACCGTGCCGCGCGTCGGCCCGCTCGCCAGAATACGGCTGACCTCCGGATAGGCGATGAAGCCTTTGACGATCGGCGCCGGATGCTCGGCCGCCGCAACCAAGTCCAGATCGCCGACGGTCTCTTGGCCGCGCCGGTAGCTCCCGGCCATGGCCACGACCTGAACGCCCGGCAGCGTGCGGACATAGGCGACCAGAGGTTCGGCATATTGGGCGGCGGTGGCCAGCTTGGTGCGGCCGCCGGTCGCCGGTTTTTCCTGCAGCGCTTGGAGAAGTTGTTTCTCCAGTTTCTCGCCGAACCCGCGCAATTCCCTTAGCCGACCGTCCTTGATGGCGCGGTGGAGCTGCCGCGGATTTTCGATATGCAGCTCGTCATGGAGTTGCTTGACCCGCTTCGGGCCCAAACCAGGCAAGCGCAACAACTCCATAAGCGCGGGCGGCGTGCCGAGGCGAAGCTGTTCCAACAGCGGCGTGCTTCCGGTTGTCGCGAGATCGGCAATCTTTTGCGCCAGATCCGCGCCGATGCCGGGCAGTTCCGTCAGGTCGCCGCCGTGCGCAAGCAGCGCGGATACTTCCTCGGGCAGGCCGTTGACAACCCGCGCGGCATTGCGATAGGCGCGTATGCGGAATTGGTTGGCGCCTTCGACATCGAGAATGTCGGCGATCTCATCAAAGGCGGCGGCGATATCGGCATTATGAATGGTGCCGGGGGCCTGGGGGAGGGCCTGGGGGAGGGTATGTCCGCGGGTCGGCGCCATCGCCGCGGCGGCATGCCTCTTCCGTCTGGATACGGACTTGTCATGAGGGGTCGATAAGGTGCGTCCCATGGCGGCGGCTCCTGTAATGGGGACGTCCGCTTCGCGGCGTCGTAACGCCATACCACCTCACGGTAGCGCGGTCGCCCGGGAGCACCTTGATTCAGGTCAACGGAGGCTGCGAGAGTCGTAGTCGGTCCAAAGTGCTGAACAACAGGCAACTCACCCCTTGATGCAGGCGATGGGCGCCAACTTCGCCACTTTGCGGGCAAGGCCGGCGGCATGGGCGGCATCGACGACTGCCGTGACGTCTTTATAGGAGCCCGGTCCTTCCTCCGCCACGCCGCGCATGGATGGGCTGCGAATGATAATGCCGCGGCCGCGCAACTCCTCGACGATGTCGCGGCCACGCCAGCGCTTGAGCGCCTGGTGCCGTGAGAGGCTGCGCCCGGCGCCGTGGCAAGCCGAGGCGAAGGCGTGTTCCGTGCCATCGCCGCAGCCGGCCATGACGTAGGACGCGGTTCCCATGCTGCCGCCGATCAGCACCGGTTGACCGGCATCGCGGAGAGCGGCGGGCAGCTCGGGATGCCCGGGGCCGTAGGCGCGCGTCGCCCCTTTGCGGTGCACGAACAGACGGCGGACAGTGCGGCCGACCCGGTGGCTTTCTTCCTTGCAGGTGTTATGGGAGACGTCGAAGAGCACGTTCAACTCCGCATCCGGCAGCACGGATGCGACGGCGCGGCGCACGAGGTGGGTGATGATCTGGCGATTGGCGAGGGCGCAATTCACGGCCGCCCGCATGGCCCCCAAATAGCGCTGGCCGAGCTCGGATGTGATCGGCGCGCAGGCAAGCTCCAGGTCGGGTAGCTCAATGCCGAACTGCGGCGCGGCGACTGCCATCTCCCGCAGATATTCCGTTCCGATCTGATGCCCGAGACCGCGCGAGCCGCAATGGATGCTGATGACGGCATCCCCCTCGGCCAGATTGTAGGCTTCGGCGATCCTCGGATCGCAGATCTCCGTGACTTCCTGGACCTCGAGGTAATGATTGCCCGAGCCGAGCGTCCCCATTTCCCGGCGCTGGCGTTCCTTGGCGCGATCGGAAACGGCGGCAGGAACGGCACCCGGCATGGTTCCGTGTTCTTCGGTGCGGTCGAGGTCCGCGCTCGAGCCATAGCCCTGCTCGACGGCCCAGCGCGCGCCGCGCGCCAGCATTGCGTCCATCTCCTGCGGCCCGAGGCTCAGCCCGCCCTTGCTGCCGAGCCCTGCCGGGACCGACGCGAACAGCGCGTCGGCCAAGGTCTCCTTGCAGTGCTGAACGTCTGCCGCTTTGAGCCCCGTCGTGAGAAGGCGCACCCCGCAGGAAATGTCGAAACCGACACCGCCGCCGGAGACGACCCCTCCGGCATCGGGGTCGAAGGCAGCAACGCCGCCAATGGGAAAGCCATAACCCCAGTGGGCGTCGGGCATGGCGTACGATGCGCCGACGATGCCGGGGAGCGTCGCCACGTTGACGATCTGCTGGAAGACTTTTTCGTCCATGTCGGAAAGCAGCTTGGCGCTGGCGAAGACGACCGCCGGTACCCGCATGGCGCCGAATGGCTCCAAGCGCCATTCAAAGTCCGTGATCCGGTTGAAGCGCGACAGTTCCATGGTCGGGCCCTCATGGCCGGCTTGTTGAGACGTCACACATCAATGACACATTGGACCGTCCATCGGCCGTCGGCGGTGCGTTCGACCTCCAGCGCGGTGAGTGTGGCGCCCTTGGGCTCGACAGCCGGCGCATGGCGAGCCAAGTCGATCGCTTCGCCCCAGGCCTCCCCGCGCAGCTCCAGATCGCGAATCGTGACGGCAAACCGGCCAAAGACCATTTTCCGGACACTCGACTCGTAGATCAGCGCATTGAGCCAATCCACCAACAGCAGCTTTTCATCCGGTGCCTGACAAGCGATATCGAGCTTTGTTGCGGCCTTGATTTGATCGATGTCTGTGATAATCGCGAAAAGAGCGCAGGCGGCTTGTTCGAAGGCGGCCGCAAGAGTGGGGCCGGTGCCTCGCACGCCAATGTCGGCAGAATGGGAAAAATGTGACCACTCGGGCGTCACAAGTGCCTCCGTCGATCTGCAGCGATCTATTCGCGTGTGAGGAAGCCGGGGGTTACACCGGCGTGGATGACTTTCCGTTTGGCGCCGCGGGCGGCATTTTTTTGCCCGAAGGGGGGGAGAGTGTTTTTCGGGCCGGCGTTTTGGCGGCGTGCATCGTCTTCACGACGGGCACCTTACGGCTGATGGGAGTAGACAAGGAGCCACGGCTCTTGGCGGGCTTCGTCTTGGTCTTCACACGTGTGGTGATATCTCCGGCCTCGATCTGCCGCTCGGCAGCCAGCCAATGTTGAACGTCGCGCCCTGAGGGCCGTCCGTCACCTTGCCAAATTTCGTATGCCAGCTCGCGAATTTTATGCTCTCGGTCGATCTGCTGCGACATGGTCTGCTCCATTGCGAAATGCCGCTGGGGCGGTGCCAAGCCTTCTATATTTACCGCCAACCGCACCCCGGATGGTTGATATCGATCAAGGCCATATGCAGCCGCCAGGGCGCCGGTTCCAGCCCAAGGTTTGCCATTGATCCAAGTCATTGGCTGCCGATGAGGGAGAGTTATTGCTAATGTCATGGATCGAATCGCTCAAACGACGGCGGAAAAACCCGTGCTTCCCATCATACACAAGACGCAGCCATGGACATGGGCCCCCAACCTGGTGGACTACGGTGGAACCTGCGAGGGCTTTTCCTGGAAAGCCGCACGTGCCGCGCTCGACGGCCTTCCGGAAGGCCGCGGGCTCAACATCGCTCACGAAGCGGTGGACCGCCATCTCAAGGGAAAGCGGGCGGACAAGATCGCTCTTCGATGGATCGGCAAGACCGGCCTGCGGCGCGACCTGACCTACCGCCAGTTGGCAGCCGATACAAATCGCTTCGCCAACGCGCTCGGCAGCCTCGGTGTTTCGCCGGGAGACCGCGTCTTCGTTCTTCTCGGCCGCGTGCCCGAGCTGTATGTGGCTGTTCTCGGCGGTCTCAAGGCGAAGTGCGTCGTCTCGCCGCTGTTCTCCGCCTTCGGTCCCGAGCCGATCGCAACACGCCTCGACATGGGCGAGGGACGGGTGCTGGTCACGACCGAAGCCCTCTACCGCCGCAAGATCGAAGGCTTGCGCGACCGCCTTCCCAAACTCGAACATGTGATCGTCATCGACGGCGGCGAAGCGCCCGCCGGCACCCGTCACTGGGCGGATTTCGTGACACCGGCGAGCGCGGATTTCACGGTCCCGGACACGGACCCGCAGGATATGGCGCTCCTCCACTTCACCAGCGGCACGACCGGCCGGCCGAAGGGCGCCATTCATGTCCACGAGGCGGTCGTCGCGCACCATGCGACGGCTTTTTATGCGCTCGATCTGCATCCTGACGACATATTCTGGTGCACCGCGGACCCTGGATGGATCACCGGCACGAGCTACGGCATCATCGCCGCGTTGACCCACGGCCTCACCAATATCGTGGTGGAGGCCGAGTTCGACGCTCAAGGCTGGTACAGCATTCTCGAGAAGGAACGGGTCACGGTCTGGTACACGGCGCCTACCGCCATCCGCATGATGATGAAGCTCGGAGCCGAGGCAGTGCGCGGATACGACCTTGGAAACTTGCGGTTCATGGCGAGTGTCGGAGAGCCGCTGAATCCCGAGGCGGTGCTGTGGAGCCAGGAGGCGTTCGGCCTGCCGTTCCATGACAATTGGTGGCAGACGGAAACCGGCGGCATCATGATTTCCAACTACGCCGCCATGGATATCAAGCCGGGCTCGATGGGTCGGCCGCTGCCGGGCATCGAGGCTGCCGTCGTCCGCCGCACCGAGGGCGGCGCCGTCGAGCCGATTGTCGAGCCGATGGTGCAAGGCGAATTGGCACTCAAGGTCGGCTGGCCCTCGATGATGCGGGGTTACCTCCATGAGGAGGAGCGCTACCGCAAGTGCTTTGCCGGTCGTTGGTATCTCACGGGCGACGTGGCGAAACGCGACGCCGACGGCTATTTCTGGTTCGTCGGCCGCGCCGACGACGTCATAAAATCCTCGGGCCACCTCATCGGTCCCTTCGAAGTCGAGAGCTCCCTGATGGAGCATCCGGCCGTGGCCGAGGCTGCCGTGATCGGCAAGCCCGATCCCATTGCGGGGGAAACCGTCAAGGCTTTCGTGGCTCTGAAGGTCGGCTTCGAGCCGTCCGAGACCTTGCGGCGAGAGCTTTTGGGCCATGCCCGCAAACGATTGGGGGCCGCGGTGGCGCCGAAGGAAATCGACTTTCGCGCCAACCTGCCGAAAACGCGCAGCGGCAAGATCCTGCGCCGCCTGCTGAAGGCGCGCGAGCTGGGCTTGCCGGAAGGCGATCTTTCCACCCTCGAGAGCGACGAGCGATGAGCGTCAAGATCCACCTCGACCGTTCGCGGCTCGCCTTCCTCATGAAGGAGATGATGCGCATTCGCCAGTTCGAGGCCAAATGCGTCGAACTCTACCAGGCCCAGAAGATTTTCGGTTTTCTCCACCTCTACGACGGCGAGGAGGCGGTTTCGGTCGGCATGATGCAGGCGTTGCGGCCGGAAGATTCCGTCGTTGCGACCTATCGGGAGCACGGCCAGGCCCTGGCGCGCGGCATCGGCATGGATGTGCTGATGGCGGAAATGTTCGGCAAACGGACAGGGTGCTGCCGCGGGCGCGGCGGCTCGATGCATATCTTCGACGGAAAGAAGCGGTTCTATGGCGGAAATGCCATCGTCGGTGGCGGACTCCCGTTGGCCATCGGCATCGCGCTCGCCGATAAGATGCGCGGGCGGCAGGTCGTGACCGCCTGCTTTTTCGGCGAAGGCGCGGTCGATGAAGGCGCCTTTCACGAAAGCCTCAACCTTGCGGTAATCTGGCAGCTTCCGGTCCTGTTCGTTTGCGAGAACAATCTGTATTCCATGGGCATGGCCTTGGAGCGCGCCGAATCCGAAACCGATATTGCACGCAAAGCGGCGTGCTACCGCGTGCCAAGCCAAGCGGTGGACGGCATGAACGTGGTCGCGGTCGAAGCCGCGGCACGGGAAGCGGTCGAGGCGATTCGTGCCGGCGGCGGGCCTCGCTTTGTCGAATGCAGAACCTACCGCTTCCGCGCCCATTCCATGTTCGATGCCCAGCTCTACCGAACGAAGGAGGAGGTCGAGCTGTGGCGTTCCAAAGGGCCCATCGAACGGTTTCGGGATTGGCTGGAGAGCAACGGCATGCTGCACCCGGAAGAATTTGCCCGGATCGAGGCCGAAGTCACGGCGGAGATCGACGCTGCCGTGGCTTTCGCGGAAGCCGGCGCGCTCGAGCCGATCGAAGAGCTGGAACGGTTCGTGACGATGGACGAGGTGCCGGCGTGAACACGGCATTGTCGCCGAAACAGCCGCTCCGCATGACCTATCGCGAAGCCTGCCGGCAAGCCATACGGGACGCGTGTCTATCCGATCCCCGGGTCTTCATGATGGGCGAGGATATCGCCCGCTACGGCGGCTGTTATGCGGTCAGCAAGGGGCTGGTGGACGAATTCGGCGAAGAGCGGATCCGCGACACGCCGCTGTCCGAAGTCGCCTTTGTCGGTGCCGGGATCGGCGCGGCAATGGCAGGGATGAGGCCGATCGTCGAGATCATGACGGTCAATTTCAGCCTCTTGGCCCTGGATCAGATCGTCAATAACGCGGCGACCATTCCCCATATGTCCGGCGGACAGTTCGCGGTTCCGCTGGTGATCCGCATGGCGACCGGCGGCGGCCGTCGGGTGGCGGCGCAGCATTCCCACAGCTTGGAGGGCTGGTACGCCCATGTTCCCGGGCTGCGCGTGCTGGCGCCCGCGACCGTCGAGGACGCCCGGTTCATGCTGCGGCCGGCCTTGGCGGATCCCAATCCGGTCCTGATTTTCGAGCACGTCATGCTCTACAACATGGAAGCCGATCTCGACCCCGGCGTCACGGACGTCGATATCGCCCGCGCCAAGGTGCGTCGTCCCGGCCGGGACGTTACCCTCGTCACCTACGGCGGAAGCCTGTTCAAGACATTGGCGGCAGCGGATGCGCTTCGTGACGAGGGCATCGAGGCGGAGGTCATCGATCTTCGCGTGCTGCGGCCGCTCGACATGGCGACGGTCATCGCATCGGTGGCCAGGACGCGGCGCTGTGTCATCGTGGACGAGGGCTGGAAAAGCGGATCGCTATCGGCCGAGATCGCCGCCCGCATCGCCGAGGACGCGTTCTTTGAGCTGGATGCCCCGCTGAGGCGGGTCTGCTCGCGCGAGGTTCCCATGCCCTATGCGCCTCATCTCGAAGATGCGGTCCTGCCCCAGACCAAGGGCATCGTTGACGTTGCGCGGAGCTTGGTGAGGCCGTGAGCGATTTCCGCATGCCGACCTTGGGCGCGGACATGGAAGCGGGCACGCTCGTCGAATGGCTGGTCAAGGCCGGCGACCGCGTCAAGCGCGGCGATGTCGTGGCCGTGGTCGAAACCCAGAAGGGCGCTATCGAAGTCGAGATCTTCGACGACGGCACCGTCAGCGAGCTTCTCGTTCCGGTCGGACAGAAAGTGCCGGTGGGAACGATATTGGCACGTATCGACGGTGGCAGGGCAGAGGAGCCGGGGGGCGTGCGTCCGGCCGCCGCTCCGGCCGCTGTTCCGCCGATCGTCGCCGGCCGGCCGGCCGTTTCCGTCCCGCCGACTGCGCAGCCACCCGTGGTTGCGGAGCCGGCCGTTCCGCGCGTGAAGATGACGCCTGCCGCTCGTCGCCGGGCCGTGGATCTCGGACTTGAGTTGACAACGCTTCGGGGAACGGGGATCGACGGATCGGTCACGTTAGCCGATGTCGAGGCGGCAAAGACGGCGCCTCAGGCAAAGGCCGCGCGTCCAGGCGTCACGGCGGCCCCGCCATCCGACATGCGCAAGGCGATCGCGGCGGCCATGAGCCGCGCCAAACGTGACATCCCGCATTATTATCTGACCCAGACCGTCGATCTCGACGCCGCCCTCGAATGGCTCGAAGCGGCCAATCGGGAACGTCCGCCGGCTGACCGCATTCTGCCGGCCATCCTCTTTCTCAAGGCAACGGCCCTCGCCCTGCGCGACGCTCCTCAATTGAATGGCACCTTCGAAGGGGGCGAGTTTCACCCCGGCGGCGGCATTCATGTCGGGTGGGCCATTTCCCTGCGCGGCGGCGGCTTGATCGCGCCGGCCATTCGTGACACCGATAGGCGGTCGCTCAAGGAGCTCATGGAGGCGCTGCGCGACCTCGTCCAGCGCGCTCGGAGCGGCGGGCTGCGCAGTTCGGAGCTCATGCTCCCGACGATCACGGTCACGAACCTGGGCGAGCGCGGCGCGGAATCCGTTGCCGGCATCATCTATCCTCCCCAGGTGGCGCTGGTCGGATTCGGCCGGGTCGTCACGCGGCCGTGGGCCGTGGATGGCGCCGTCGCGGTCCGGCCCTTGGTGAGCGTGAGCCTTGCCGGCGATCACCGGGTGACGGATGGGCATACCGGCGGCCAGTTATTGGTGGCGATTGACCGCTTGTTGCAGGAGCCGGGAAAGCTGTGACCGAAGAAGAAGCCAAGGCGCTGATTTTTGATGTTGTGGCTTCCATCGCGCCCGAAGCCGATCATAAAACTCTTTCGGGAAGCGAGAATATGCGCGAGGCTCTCGACCTCGACTCGATGGATTTTCTCAATCTGGTCATTGCCCTGCACGAACGTACGGGGCTTCCGATCCCGGAGGCGGATTACCCCAGGCTTCTGACGCTCAATGGTGCCGTGGCGTATTTGACGGACGCGCAGACGTAAGACGGAAGACCCATCGTGACAGACGCGCGGTGCATCGGACGCCGTCGGGCGGCAGTGTCGCTCGCGCCGCCGACTCGACGCGCGTCGCAAAAATCGCGCGCTGGGCGGGCCAGATCATTGGCCGGCCACGAGCGCCACGCCACGTACGGTAGGCTGATCCGCACACGCTCCCTCAATGAGACATCAACACAGGGACCGGTGCATGGGTGAGCATATGACGTGTGACACCGCCAAAGACCAGCTCTCTAACCCGGCTATGGGTATAGGCTCCCATAACCAAGAGGTCGGCCTTGGATTTTCGTACAGCGGAGAGCAAATTTTCTTCGACGGATTGGTTGCTCTGGTGGCCATTCGGAAAAACGGTGGCGTGAATTTCATGCTCTTCCAAGTAATCGGTCAACATATCGGCGGCGCTTGCCTTGATTGAGCCCTCGGCCGCGGTGAACACGGTCACTTTTGCCGCTGTCTTCAGAAGCGGAAGAACCGCCGAAACCGCGCGCGCCGCTTCGGGGCTGTCGTTCCAGGCAATCAGGATATTGGATACCGCGGCAGTGGCATGGGTCCCGGGAGGCACAAGCATTACGGGGTGCCCGCTTTCAAGGAGCGCAGTTTCGAATGCGGGATCATAACGGTTTTCCGGCTTGGGCCGCTCCATCACGGCGATATCCGCCAACCTCGCGGCTTGTGCGAAAATTTCCCTTTCGTCGCCGACCGCGTCCCGAAAATCCGCTGATGGGCGGTCATCGCGATTGGCTTCCTCGCAGCCTTTTAGACCATTGGTTGAGCACCATTTTTCGAACTGCTTGCGACTCCGAGCAACGCGTTCCGTATCGGCGCGCTGGGCTGCCTCGACGATGCTCCGGTACATCGCCGGCGAAACGCCTTCCTCCCCCATCATCGTTATCATGCGTGGGTCGGACCGGACCACGAGGGCGTGAATATGGCTTCGAAAGCCGGCGGAGGCGATGGCCAGCGCGCCGTTCAATACGCTTGTTTCGGTGTGGGTGCCTGTGAGCCTAGCCAGAATGACGCTGAGAGCCATGAGAGCCTCCTGGGTTCAGAGGCTCGAACTATCTTACGTCGCATGGGCCGGGACATTGACCTGGCTCAATCGCAGGGGAAGAAGCGGATCCTTCAGGGGCACCGGTTTCAAAGGCCGTCTGCCCGAGAAAATGCTGGCTGGCGAGACTTGTTGTCCAACTCTGAACTGCACTTCGTCACGGGCGGGTTCTTGGCTAGGTGGGCGTCCATGCTTCGCGAGGGCGGAGGATTTCGCGATAATGTGGATAAATCATCGCAATGGCAGCCCTGGCCGGCCTCCCGGGCGGGCTGCGTGGACCATGGCCATCTCTCCTATGTTTTCTGGAGTCACGCGAGTCCGCCCCGTCGTTCGTTGCCATCGACACTCCAACTGTAGAAGGCGCAGCAGGCGCTGGACGCAGGCAACCCGCGCTCGATCGTGAGATCCAACATCAACGCGGTGGGTCTCTATGCCAAGCTGGCTACGTGCCGGCTCAAGCGGGATGTCATGCTCGGCGCGAACGGCATGCAACTGCCGGTCGTCATGATGGAGAAACAGGGTTAGGTTGCGGCAACCGCCACGGGGCGGACCGGACTTTTCTCAGGCGACGTTCTCGCCTCGGGCCGCGTCCCAGGGCGCAATGAGTTCGCGTTTGCGCCGGGGCTTGGGGAAGATCGGCGACCTCCAGCATGCCTCCAGGGCCGCCGCGACCGGCAGATCCGCGCGCCAGCCGCGCGCGTCGAAGCGGCAGCCGTTGTAGCGCTCCGACGCCGCGCTCGCCAGCGCCACGGTGAGCGGTGCGATGTCATCGGCCTCGTAGACCGGCTTGCCCGTCTCGCGCGCCCGCTTCACGGCGGACGGCCGCGAGAACGTCGTGGCGGTGAGCCCGCCGGGCAGGATCACATTGGCGGTGACGCCGGTGCCGAGGAGGTCCTGCGCCCAGCACAGCGTCATCGCCTCGAGCGCGGCCTTGGAAGGGCCATAGGGCGAGTTGCGCACCTCGTGAATGGAATCGACGTTCTTGGAGACGTTGATGATGCGTCCCCAGCCGGCGGCGATCAGGTGCGGGGCGGCGTGGCGCGCCATGTGGAAGGGACCGTTGACATTGACGCCGATCACCTTGTCCCAGCCGTCGGGCCAGGATTCCCAGAACGGCCCGCGCGTGTCGCCCACGTTCTTCATGCCGAGGCCAGCATTGTTGACGAGGATGTGGAGCGCGCCGAACTTTTCGACAGTGCGTGCGACCGCGTTGGCGCAGGCCGCATCGTCGCGCACGTCCGCGGTGAGGCCGAGCCCCGCATCGCGCCCTGCGATACTGCTGACCTCCTCGGCCGCTTCCGCGACCTCGCGGGGCGAGGATGACGAAATCACAGTGATGCCTGCCGCGCCGGCTTCGGCGAAGGCCCGCGCCATCGCGCGTCCCATGCCGCGACTGCCCCCCGTGACCAGCGCTATCTTACCCGCAAGTAACCGGTCTTCCATATTTCCTCCTGTTCGGCTGTCAGCCGTCGGGGTCAAGCCCCTTCGGGGAGATCGGCCTTGCCCTCGCGGCGGCGCCAATCCTGTACGCACGTCATGATGCGGTCGAATCCAACCGTGTCCGCAGCGCCGGCCCAACGCCGAGCGCTCCTGCAACACCTATGAGCAGGACTGCGTGACGATAAGGGAATAACGAGCATGCTCGGCTGAGCGCTCCGGATGAATTTGACCACGACATTCCCAGTCAGCCGGAAGATTTCCAGAATGCAAGTCTAGGGAATTATAAAAAAATGGCAATCGGCACCCCGTTAAAGGCAATCGTTCCGGTGAACAGGCTGCCTGTGCGATTGACCGACACCGTCAGGCGTGCCGCATCGATTCGGCACGCACGCTATTTCCTGTTATGCTTCGTTGATACAGGTCAATGTTGCCGCGCGCCCATGGGAGAAGAATGCGTGGA
>CAZOBN010000020.1:0-47562 GCA_964577835.1 uncultured Rhizobiaceae bacterium | reverse complement strand
CGAGCGCGGCTATCACGGCGTCAATTTCGGCGGCATCTCGGTCGGCGGCATCGTCAACAACCGGCGCGCCTTCATCCATCTGCCGGGCGTCTATCACCTGCGCCATACCCACGACATCAAACGCAATAGCTTCTCACGCGGCGTGCCGGAACATGGCGCCGATCTCGCCGACGACCTGGAGGGTCTCGTGGCGCTGCATGGCGCGGAAACCATCGCCGCCGTCATCGTCGAGCCGGTCGCCTGTTCGGCCGGCGTGCTGATCCCGCCGAGGAATTATCTGCAGCGGCTGCGCGCGATCTGCGACCGCCACGGTATCCTCTTGATCTTCGACGAGGTCATCACCGGCTTCGGCCGTCTCGGCGCGGCCTTCGCCGCGCAGCATTTCAATGTCGTGCCGGACCTCATCACGGCCGCGAAGGGGCTGACCAACGGCGCCGTGCCCATGGGCGCGGTGCTGGTCAAGCGCGCCATCCACGACGCCTTCATGGCCGGTCCGCCCACCCTGATCGAATTCTTCCACGGCTATACCTATTCGGGGCATCCGGCGGCCTGCGCCGCCGGTTTGGCCGCGCTCGATATCTACCGGCGCGAGAACCTGTTCGCTCGGGCCGCCGAACTGGCGCCGTGGTGGCAGGAGGCGGTCCATTCGCTGAAAGGCCGACGCCACGTCATCGACATCCGCAACATCGGGCTGGTCGGCGCCGTCGAGGTCGATCCGCGTTCCGGCGCGCCGGGCGCGCGCGCCTACGACATCTTCCTCACTTGCTTCAAGGCGGGCGTGCTGGTGCGCGTCACCGGCGACGTGGTCGCCCTGTCGCCGCCGCTGATCATCGAGAAGAACCAGATCGAGCGCCTTATCAACGTGCTCGGCGACGCGCTGGACGAGGCGGCTTAGCGCGCTTCTCGATTCCGTCATGGCCCGGCCGACCGGGCCATCTCGGCGGAGCGCGCACGTCAGACTCCCTCCACCCTTGTGGGGGAGGGCCGGGGTGGGGGGATGCCGCGAGGACATGCCGCTTCACAGCGACGTCACCCCCACCCGCTCGCTACGCTCGCCTCCTCCCCCATCAAGGGGGAGGTGAAAAGACTCCCGTGCGGACGAGATGGCCCGGACAAGCCCACGGCTGTCCGGTTTAGATTTTCTTGAGTCGCAACGTTTTGCCACGCTTCACGATTTGCATGTTTCTTAGCACTCGAGACTCGGGACTGCCGATTCGAGTCAAATGAATCACTTAGATGCCTTAACCGGACAGCCGTGGGTCGAGCGGGCCATGACGGCGTAATAAAAACAGAGCTGGTTACTCGCGACCATACGCGGCTACGACGCGCCCCGCCGCTTCCATCAATTCCTCCCCGTTCAGCGGCTCGAACGTGAACACCACATTGTGCTCGCCGGGGGGCAGTGCGACCGCGCGGAACAAGCCGTTGGCACGCAGCACCGGCACTTGCCGAATGTCGACGCGCGCGCGCCACGCGGGATGGTAGATGTCGTGCAGGATCAGGAAACCCGGCTGGGTCAGCCGGGCCCAGACCTGGACCTGAGACTGGCGGTAGGACACGATCTCCGCCTGGCCGACCGCCGCGGCGCGCGGCGATGCGGTATCGACCGTGACGGCCATGCCCGCGGCGGCGGTCGCATCGGCAGGGCTGCCCAGGGGGGCCACCATGACCCGCGGCAGCACCGCGGCGTTCTGATAGAGATAGGCCGCGCCGTGCTGGCCAACGAAGGTCAGCGATTTGACTGCCTCGCGCGGCAGGACGGTTTCGATCGGCGCGCCGGTCGCCACCATGCGGATGCCGAGCGCCTTGGCGAGCGCGCTGTCGTAGCCGGTGAACTGCTCCGTGAGATGCCGTTCCGGCAGATGGTTGTTTTGCAGGCTGCCCGTCATCGTCTCATAGGCGCCCAGGCGCACCGGATTGTAGCCGAGCGTCTGCTCGAGCTGATAGGCCAGTGCCGCGTTCTGCCACGATCCGCCGAGCCCGAAAATTTCCGTGCGTGCGCGGCTCGTTCCGCTGCCGAGCCGGGAGCGGATCTCCTGGGCCAGAGAGACCGCTTCGGGACGGTAGGCGCGGATGCTCGCCGCAGGCAAGGCGCTGTAGGCCGAGCCAGAATGATGCCAGATCAAGTCGGCTGCGGTGAATATCACGAGTGCCGCGGCCATCACCGTAAACGGCAGCCGGCGGCGGCCCCAGGCGATCAGCAGGCCGAACGCGAGAAGAGCCGGAACCGCGATGAGGACGGCGCGCGTCGCCGCCTCGCGATGGCCGAGACGTTCGCCGATCCAGACAGCCGCGGCGCCGGCGGCAAGCAGGAGAACAATGACCGGCGCGGCGCGCCACCACGAGACCCGGGAGTCGCCGTCGCGTGTCAGCACCGCGTGGGCGGCGTAGCCAACCAGCAGGGCGAAGATGGCATTGAGAAGAAAGGCGGCGTCGTTGGGGCGCCGGAACAGGTCGACCCCGGGAACCCATTCGTAGATGACGCGGAAGGCCGGGGTATAAGCGCCGAGCACGTACAGCAGGCTGACGATGAAGGCGGCCATGAAGAAACGGCCATGCGGATGATGCGCGCCGCGCAGGGTGAACCAGACGCCGAGCAAGGCAAGCGGCACCAATCCGATATAGAGATGATTGACCGGCGCAGCGGTCCAGTCGTAGCCGAGTGCCGAAAGCGCCATCCACGGCAGCTCGCCCGGTCCCCAATAGCCGCTTGTCTGAAGTCCGCCATAGAAGTCGGGATCGAGCAGCGTGAGGAAGGCGGCGGGCTGCAGCGACGCGTAGCCGGCGGTGGTGTAGTCGATCGCCGGCCGCGTGCTCATGGCGAGCAGGTCGAGGGTGAGCAGCATGGGGATCGCGAGCACGAGGAGGCCGGTGACCGCCGCCGGGGCGAGCTCGAGCGCGGTGCGTAAGGCCATGCGCGGTTGCGGCCACAGCCGCCGCGCCACTTGCCAGCCGGCCATGCCGAGCAGCAAGAGACAATTGAGGAAGGCGACCTGATCGCGGTCGACCGCCATGAGTCCCGCGACCAGTCCGAATGCCGCGGCGTAGATCAGGCGGCGGTCGCGGCGTGGCGAGTCGCAGGCGAGTGTGAGCAGCAGCAGCGCCCATGGCAGCCAGGCGTAGCTGACGATCATCAGGCTGTGCTGCAGCCGGCTCGCGGCGACGCCGCCGAACATGAAGACGAAGCCGGCGATGGTGGCCGCAAGCGGCCGCAGGCCGAGCGCGCGGCACAGCATCAGCAGGCCGATGGCGCCGAGCAGAAGATGAAACAGCTCGACCGCATCCATGCGCGTCATGGACGGCGCGGCGTCGAGCGCGGCGAACAGCCGGAAGGTCGGCGTGAAATACCATGACTGCGGATCGGCGATCGCGGGGAAGCCGCTATAGAGGAAAGGGTTCCATTCGCCAGGCTCGCCTTGCGCGAGCGACGCCGCGAGGAAACGCAATACCGGGTAGTAGTAGTCCTTGGCGTCCCATGGAATGACATAGCCCTGGAACAGCCATGGAATGACGTAGATGAACCAGGCGACGGCGAGAGCCAGCGCGGCGAGCCACCAGCCCTTGGCATGCGACTCGCGGACGGCGAAATCGGCCGGGCGTGCCTGCATGCCGCGCGGACCTTCGATCACCTGATAATCGCCGTCGATGATGCGGGCCACGGGACCTCATTGTTACGGTTGCAGACGGGCGTAAATATCGCCCGAATTCGCGGCGGCCGGTAGTGAGTTCAGCCAATCCCGCAGGTGCGCCGCGTCGAGCCATGGCGCGAACAGAAGCCTCTGGCTCTCGCCCCGCGCAGCATTGAAACGATAACGACCCAGTGCCGCGCAGCGATCCAAGGCGGCCAGGGCCACATCGCGCTGGATGATGGTGAACTCGAAGGAAAGCGCCGGGACCGGCTGCGACAGCCCGGCGAGCACTTCGGCCTCGAGTCCCTCCACGTCGATCTTCACGAAAGCGGGCTTGCCGTGAGCGCGGATCAGGGCATCGAGCGTGGTCAGTGGAACGCTGACCTGGCGCGTCCAGCGCTGTTCGCGCCAGCCATCGGCGTCCCGCGCCGCGCCGATGAACGCTTTCGAGCCGGTGGCGACCGTCGGATTCGCGAGGTTGAGATGGAGTTCCAGGCTGCCTTCGGAGGCCCCGGCGGCGGCCTGTAGAATCGTCACGTCGCGCCGCCACCCATAGAGCAGCGTCAGCAGGCGCGCGAGAGAGGGTTGCGGTTCGACCGCCACCACGCGGCAGCCGAGGCGGCGAAAGGACGCGATGCGGTCGCCGACGTGGCTGCCGATGTCGAAGACGAGATCGCCGGGCTCGGTGAACTGCGCGTGGAGCGCGTCCATGGCGCGGTGGCGCCGCCGGTCGCCGTAGTAGATGCGCAGCGAGCGCAGGACGCCGGTGGCGGAATGGAAACAGCCGGCGAGGCCGGAGCCTCCGCTCACGGCACCGCGCCGGCCACGGCGGGCCGCGCCGGCGAGACGGCGGCGATGGCGGCGAGGCCGAGGCCGCCGAGCGCGTCGGGCGGCGCGGTTTCTTCGGGGATGCGCGCGATGCCGAAACGGGCGAAGGCGATGCCGAGGCCCGGCAGCGCGGTCAGCATGGCAAATGGCACGGCGATCGCCATGCTGCCGATCAGCGGCAGGGCATACAGCAGCGCTGTACCGGAAATCTGGGCGAACCAGACGATGCCAATGACGCCGACCAGGGATTGCGGCCAGAGCCGGCTGAAGGCGCCGGCGAAAGACACCGTATGGTCGTCGCGCACTTGGCTTGTCCAGCCCATGGTGCGTCCAACGCACAATCCGCCGAGGAAGACCGTTTGCGCGACCGCCATGATCGGCGACAGGATCGTGATGAAAAGCGCATCGAGGACGAAGTTGCCGAGGAATCGCGGGCCGCCGCCGAATGAATCGCGGACCGCGCCGTGGCTCAGCCCATAGAGCAACGTGGCGAGCTTCGGCGCGAAGGCCATGGCGAGCACTATGGTCAGCAGCAATAAGCCGGTGTCGGGTCGAAACGTCGGGCCGGCCGCATCGACGAAGACATGGCGGGTCGAGGCGACCAGGACGAAGGTCATCCAGGCCGGCGAGCCGATATAGGCCAGCATGGCGAAGGCCAGTTGAACCCGGCTCAGCGGGTGCAGGCCGGGCAGGGCGAGGAGCCGCCAATATTGCATGTTGCCTTCGCACCAACGCAGATCGCGGCGCAGGAATTCGAGGAGGGTGGGTGGATTTTCCTCCCAACTTCCGTCCTCCAGGGGCAGCACGCGTACCTCGTAGCCGGCGCGGCGCATCAGCGCGGCTTCAACTTGATCGTGACTGAGGATGTGCCGGCCGCCGACCAGCGGCAGATCGCAATGGTCGATGAACGGCTTCACGCGGATGATCGCGTTATGGCCCCAATAGGGACCGCAATCGGCTTGCCACAAAGCGCTGCCCAAGGTGAACGAGCGCATGACGAGACGCATGCCGAATTGGAAAACGCGGGCGAAGGGGCTGGTGCTCGGCAGGCCGACCACCAGGCTTTGCACGATGCCGAGTTTAGGGTCCGCCTGCATCGTGCGGATCAGCCGCAGGATCGCGCCCGTGCTCATGAAGCTGTCGGCGTCGAGCACCACCATATGGTCGAAGCCCTGGCCCCAGCGCTCGCAGAAATCGCGGATATTGCCGGCCTTGTAGCCGGTATTGACCAGCCGGCGGCGGTAGGTGAGCGGCAGGCGGCCTTCAAAGCGGCGCGTCAGGTCGGCGGCGAGCATTTCCTCGGCATGGGCGATCTCCGGCTTGAAGCTGTCGCTCAGGACGAAGCAATGCACTTTGCCCGCCGCCGCGCTGAAGGCGAGCCCACCCAGCATGCTTTCGAGATTGCGCCGCAGCCGCGCCGTATCCTCGTTGCGCACGCAGACCAGGATCGCGGTGCGTTCGGTGATCGGCGCATCGCCGAGCCCGAGCGCGGCGACCGGCGAGGCGGTGACGTCCGGCTTGTGGCTGAATATCATCAAGCACAGGCCGATCAGCGCATTCCAGAAGCCGACGATCGACCAGGGCAGCGTGATCGCGAAAGTCGCCACCAGCAGCCAATCGATCGCATCCAATCCGCCCGGCGACAGGGTGTAAGCCATCAGCGCGAGCATCGCGCAGAAGGTCGCGGTCGCGGCCAGGGCGAAGCCGGCGCGCCGCCAACGAACGGAAGCGGGTGTGACGATCATCGGTGCGGGAGGATTTTCCAAGGTGGGGCAGGAGGTCAAGGTTTGCGATTGGAGCGGGACCGCCGCCCGGTTTGCGTAAAAGGTTCCTACGCCCTATTGTTCGCCGGCAGTATGTCCGTGGACCACCTATGAACGCAAGAATTGGCAATTCTAAGGCACTGTGGTTCGTGGCGCCCGGCCGCGCCGAATGGCGCGACGAGCCGGTTGCCGCGCCCGCCGCCGGCGACATCCGCGTTCGCGCTCTGTTCAGCGGCATCAGCCGCGGCACCGAAAGCCTGGTGTTCCACGGCCGGGTGCCGGCGAGCGAATATGACCGCATGCGAGCGCCGTTCCAGGTGGGCGAATTCCCCTTTCCGGTCAAATACGGCTACGCCGCCGTCGGCCGGGTGGAAGGCGGGCCGCCCGATCTGGCGGGCCGCGCCGTGTTCGCTCTGCACCCTCACCAAACCGTCTATACCCTGCCACGCGCGGCCGTCACCGCCCTGCCGGAAGGCCTGCCGCCCGCCCGGGCCGTGCTCGCGGCCAACATGGAAACCGCGCTCAACGCGCTGTGGGATGGCGGCGCGGCTCCCGCCAGCCGCATCGCCGTGATCGGCGCCGGGGTGGTCGGTTCGCTGGTCGCCTATCTGGCCGGCCGGATGCCGGGAACCGATGTCACATTGATCGACATTCAGCCGGAGCGGGCGCGCATCGCCGCCGCCCTGGGTGTCGGTTTCCGCGCGCCCGATCAGACGCCGGTGGACTGCGATCTGGTATTCCATGCCAGCGGATCGTCGGCCGGCCTGAATACGGCGCTGGCCGCGGCTGGGGACGAGGCGACCGTTGTCGAAATGAGCTGGTACGGCGAGGGGCAGATTCCCGTCGCGCTCGGCGGCGGTTTCCACAGCCGGCGGCTGCGGCTCATCTCGAGCCAGGTCGGCAGGGTGGCGCCCAATCAGCGCAGCCGGTGGGATTACGCCCGGCGCCTGGCGGCGGCGCTCGATCTGCTGCGTGATTCCCGGCTCGACGTGCTGCTCGAACCGGCCTGCCGGTTCGACGCGCTGCCGGAGCGGCTTCCCACGATCCTCGCGCCCGGCAGCGGCACGCTCTGCCAGCTCGTCGCCTATTGATCCAATCCCTTCAACATCCCCGTAGGAGATCGCATGTTTGCCGTCGAAGTCCGCGACCACATCATGATTGCCCACAGTTTCGAAAGCGAGGTCTTCGGGCCGGCGCGGCGGCTGCACGGCGCCACTTTTGTCGTCGACGCCGCGTTCTTCGCCAGAGAGCTGGATGTGAACGGGCTGGTGGTCGATATCGGCAAGGCGACCGTGATTCTGCGCGAGGTGCTGGAGCCGCTCAATTATCGCAACCTCGACGAGATCATTCAGTTCAAGGCCCAGCACACGACCACCGAATTCCTCGCCAAACATGTGTTCGACCGCCTGGTCGAGCGGGTGAAGAACGAGGAGATGGGACGATTGGCGAAGGACATCGCGGCGTTGCGCGTAACGCTGTCCGAATCCCATGTGGCGCGCGCCTGGTACGAGGGCCCGATTGCCTAATAAGCATGCCATCTTTGCCGTTCCCGGCGACATCGAGACGCCGACCGGCGGCTATGTCTATGACCGGCGCATCATCGCCGAACTGCGCGAACAGGGCTGGCGGATCGACGTCTGCGCCCTGGGCGACCGCTTTCCCGATCCGGATGTCTCGACGCTGGTATCGACCTATACGACACTGGCGACCCTGCCGGCCGGCGTGCCGGTCGTGATCGACGGCCTCGCGCTGGGCGCATTGCCGGACATCGGACGGCATCTGCGCAGCAATCCGCTGATCGCGCTGGTGCATCATCCGCTCGCCTTGGAAACCGGCCTGACGCCGGCGCGCGCCGCGGCGCTGCGCGTCAGCGAATATCAGGCGCTCGCCGCCGCGCGCCATGTGATCGCCACGAGCAACACCACCGCGGCCATCCTCGCCACCGACTACGGCGTCGATGACGCGCTGATCACCGTGGCGGCGCCGGGCAGCGACCCGGCGCCTCCGGCAAAGGGCAGCGCGGACGGCCTCGTCAATCTGCTGTCCGTCGGGGCGGTGACGCGGCGCAAGGGTCATGATCTGCTGATCGCCGCGCTGGCGGTGCTCAAGGATCTGCCTTGGCGCCTGACCATCGTCGGCGATCTGACATGCGACGCCGCTGCCGCCGCCCATCTGCGCAACACGATTTCCTATGTGGGTTTGGTGGACCGCGTGCGCCTCGCGGGCGCCGTGCCGGAGTCCGATCTCGCGCGGGCCTACCACGAGGCCGACGTGTTCGTCCTGGCGTCTTATTACGAAGGCTACGGCATGGCGTTCGCTGAAGCGCTCGCGCGCGGCCTGCCGGTCATTGGCACCACCGGCGGCGCGATTCCCGAAGCGGTGCCGAAAGGCACCGGCATTCTCGTGCCGCCGGGCAGCATGCCGGCGCTGGTCGATGCGCTGCGCGAACTGATCGGCCAGCCGGACAAGCGCTTGCGCTACGCCGAGGGAGCGAAACGCGCCGCGGGTCTCTTGCCGAACTGGACGCGCAGCGCCGAATTCTTCGCGCGAGCCCTCGAAGCGGTCGTATCTTGAGCGGCTTCTCCGCCGACTGGCTCAGCCTGCGCGAACCGATCGATCAGCGCGCGCGCAATCCGGAGATTCTCGCCGCCATCGAGCAGCATTTTCGCGGTCGAGATTCGATCGCGGTGATCGACCTCGCCTCGGGCCGGGGTTCCATTGTGCGCGCGCTGACGCCTCGCTTGCCGCCGCGGCAGGACTGGCATCTGATCGACGACGAGCCGGCGCTGCTGCGCGATGCCACGCGCACGGGAACCGGAACCATTCACACACACTCCCGTTTAGCTAATCTGGCGGAAGCGATCGAGGATGTCCTGGCGATCGATGCCGATCTTATCGTGTCATCGGCGTTCATCGATCTGGTTTCCGATGCCTGGCTCGATCGTCTCGTGCGGGGAGCTGCGGGGCGCCGGCTGCCGGTCTACCTGGCGATGTCCTACGACGGGCATGTCGAGTGCGATCCGCGTCATCCGCTGGACGATGCCGTGCTCGCGGCATTCGAGCGCCATCAACAGCGGGACAAGGGCTTTGGACCCGCGCTGGGCCCGATGGCGTGCGCCGCCGTGGCGCGCAAGTTCGCCGCCGCCGGATATGACGTGACGCGCGGCCGCGCCGATTGGCAAGTGGCGCGTACCGAATGCGACGTGCAACGGATGATGGTCGAGGGATGGTTTGCGGCGGTCAGCGAACTCGGGATGTTGGATCGGCCGGCCGTGACCCATTGGCGCGACCAGCGGCTCGCCTGGGTCGCCGAAGGACGCGCGACCATGACCGTCGGCCACCTCGACGTGTGGGCCGTGCCGCGCTGAGTTCAGGCATTCGTCAGGTCGCAATCGATCAGCAGATCCGCTCCGAGCCGGTAGACGGCCGTAACCGGCCGCAAACCTTCGTCGATCCGGTCGATCGCCGGCAACGACATGCCGACCGGTCCCGAACCGAGAATGATCGGCGCGATGGCGATATGCAGCCGGTCCAGGCAACGGCTGGCGAGGAAGGCGGAGACGGTCGTCATGCCGCCTTCGACCAGGATGCGCTGGAAACCGAGCGCGTGCAGACCGTGAGCGATGGCGACGGGATCGAGCCGCCGGGTCGGTCCGCGCGCGATGCGCAAAATCTCGACACCGGGCGCCTGCCGGATTTCCGTATCGGATTCGGTGACGATGACGCGCCGGCAGCCGTCGTCGCGCAGCAGTTTCGCGTCGGTTGGCAGGCGGCCCTTGGTGTCGATCACGACGCGGGCTGGATTCGCTCCCGTCACATGGCGCACGGTCAGTTGCGGGTCGTCGGAGAGGGCTGTGCCGATGCCGACCACGACCGCGTCGACCAGGGCACGCAGCCGATGCAGATGAACGATCGCCGGCTTGCCGTTGATGTAATGGGAATGGCCGGTCGGCGTGGCGATGCGGCCGTCGAGCGACTGGCCCAATTGCCCGATGACCCACGGCCGTTCCGTGTCACGCCGCACCAGTGGGGCAAACAGCGAACGCCACGGCTCGGCGATATCCAGCGAGCGATTCCCCCGCGCAGCCATGATCCGGGACCAGGCTTTGTCCGTAACAACTCTTTCGGTGTCCATGGGCTGCACTCGGGGACGGACTATTGGGGCCAGCGACGTGGCCAGCGACGTGGATTGTAGCCAGTAATTAAACAGTCTAGCATGGGTTAAGTCTTTCCGTGGCGATCCCATCCATTGTCAAGCTTGACCCTGTGCGAAATAAGCGAGGATGGAGGTGTCTGCGTGTCCGATGATTTGTTTCTCGATGCCGGCTTCACGGCCGTGCAACGCGCACTGGGTGATTTCCAAGCGGGCAATCCCGTCGTGGTGGCCGATCGCACGGCGGCACGGCTCGCCCTCTCGATCGAAGCCCTGACGCCGCAACGGCTCGAAAGCCTGCGCGAAAGTTCCCGCGGCACGCTTGCGCTCGCCATCTCCGCCACCAAGGCGCGCCTGCCGCGGGCGGTTGCCCTGGATGCCGCAACCATACGGCTGAAGGCTGCGGACGCGTATCAAGACATCGTGAACCTGACAATGGGGCCGGACGCCAAGCCGGCGCGGCCCGCGTCATTCGGCGATCGCACCGACGCGGCGGTCATCGAACTGGCGAAACTCTGCCACCTTCTGCCGGCGGCGGTCACGCTGCCGCTGAGCGCCGCGGATCAATTCCCGTCCGCCCTGCGCGTCGCGGCCGACGACATCATGGGCTTCCGCGCCGCCAGCGCCCGATCCCTCAAGCTGATCTCGCGGGCGAGGGTCGCTCTGCGCTGGGGCGGCGATAGCGAATTCATCGTATTTCGCGACGCGCTCGGTTCGACCTGGACGGCGGTGGTCATCGGCGCGCCGGATCTGGGCAAGCCCATTCCCGTGCGGCTGCATTCCTCCTGCCTGACCGGCGATTCGTTCGGCTCGCTGCGCTGCGACTGCGGCGATCAGTTGCGCATGTCGATCGAGATCCTGCGCGACGGCGGTGGCGTGCTGCTCTATCTCGACCAGGAGGGCTGCGGCATCGGGCTTGCCAACAAGATGCGCGCCTATGCGCTTCAGGACACCGGGCTGGACACCATCGACGCCAACATGGCGCTCGGCTTCGAAAGCGACGAGCGGCGCTACGATATCGCCGCGCGCATGCTCACCCTTCTCGGTATCCAGCAGGTCTTCCTGCTGACCAACAATCCGGGCAAGGTGAGCGGCTTGGCCGACGCGGGCATCGAGATCATGGGGCGCATACCCCTGATCGCGCCGGTCAACCATGAGAACCGCCGCTATCTCGACGCCAAGGCACAGCGCGCCGGACATCTGCTCGACGAGTTGCACAATTGCGCGAAACACGCGCCGGGGATCTAGCGACAGGCGAGGGGGAAGGAGCAATGGCGACGGCATCGATGACATCCCAGCCGATGCTTGCGGACAGATATTCGCCGGTTGCGATCGCGCTCCATTGGACCACGGCGGCCCTGGTGCTGTTCATGGTCCCGGCCGGGCTCTTGATGGTGCGGCTGCCCGAGGGCGATCTGCAGAACCTGCTGTTCAATCTGCATCGCTCGTGCGGCGTGGTGATCTTCCCGCTGGTCCTCATCCGGCTGATCTATCGCTGGCGCAATCCGCCGCCACCGCTGCCCGACGACCTGCACCCACTGCAGAAGCTGGCGGCGCATTTCAACCATTACGCGCTCTATGCGCTGCTGCTGGTCAATCCGCTGCTCGGCTGGTGGGCGACCTCCGCCTATGGCGCGGCGGTCAACGTGTTCTGGCTGTTCGAACTGCCGCCTATCGTCGCCCAGAACAAGCCGCTGAGCGAGACGCTGCTGATGTATCACCGGCTGGTCGGTTTCGCGATCGCGCTGCTGGTCGCCATGCATATCGGCGCCGCGTTCTTTCACCACTTCATCCGGCGCGACCGTATCCTGCTGCGCATGCTGGGACGCTGAGCGGCGGATCAGCGGTGCTTGGGTCCGTCCTTGAGGGCGGACAGCGGATAGGCCGAGACTTCCGCCAGCAGGCTGGCCAGCCGCCGCGCCGTGTGCTCGACCAGGGCGCGTCCGGCTTCGGCGTTCGCCGCCGTCGCATCGCCGCAGGCGCCGAGCGGGTTGAGGTCCTGAGTCTGCCAGCCGATGCCGACCCCCAGATCGCCCTCCAGACGCAGCTCTTTGTGCCGCTTTTCGACGTCCGCCGCGGCGGAGGGGAAATTCGCCAGCTTGTCGCGCCGCACCAGGTCCGGCGCGAGATGTAGCATCAGCGACGTCTCATTGGCGCCGCCATGAAGGCCATGCCGGCGTTCCTCGTCGCTGAACATATCCGCCGGTTCCCCGAAACCGTAGCTGCTCGCCACCACCACCATCATGCCGCGCGCGGCGCGCAGATGGCGTGAGACCAACTGGGCGACCTGCGGCTGGCCGCCGTGGCTGTTGAAGATCACCAGCTTGCGCAGCCCGGCGCGATGCACCGATTCGCCCATCTCGGTCCACAGCCCCAGCAGCGTTTCGGCGCTGACGGAAAGGGTGCCGGGAAAGGCCGTGTGCTCTTCGCTGTAGCCGACCGGCAGAGGCGGCAGTACGAGAACCGGCAGATCCGCCGGCAGCAGTTCGAGACTGCGCGTCAGCACGCCGCGGTTGATGGTCGCATCGACGGAGAGCGGCAGGTGCGGGCCATGCTGCTCGGTCGCCGAGACCGGCAGCACCACGACGGTCTTGTCGCGGTCGAGCGCCTGGACATCCTGCCAGGTCAGCTCATCCCAATAGCGTGAGGGGGGAGAGGTCATTCGTTTAGTCTAACATGAGAAGAGGCTGGGTGATCCATGCCGCTCCTCAATCGTCATGCTCGGGCCGCGTGCGTAGGCATGCACGGGCCCGCGCTCGAGCGGCGGCCATCGATCAATGGACCCTCCGGGTCAAGCCCACGGCTGTCCGGTTCGGCATCCAAGTTTTTCAGGAAAGCGCCGACAGCATGACATTCGATGGTGGACACGCGGAGGACGGACACCGATCGCCACCGTCGCAAGCGACGGCTTGACGTGGCCCGACTGAATCGGGCCATGACGGAGATCAGCGGAAATCCAATAAAACCGTCATGCCCCGACGTCGTGCATAGGCACGCATTCGCATGACTTCGGGGCATCCACGGATCGGCGCATGCCAACGGCCTCGGCCTCAACCGGACAGCCGTGGGCCAAGCCCGAGGGTGACGGCCTTTTTTGGTGTCCTCCGTGCACGCGGCAGCCGATATCTGAGTCTTCCGCTGCCTCCGCCGAAAATCACCGCGCTTCCGGGCCCAGCGCGCCACGCACCTTTTGCACCACCGCGTCGGGGGTGGCGTAGAATTTCTCGACCACCGCCGCGGTTTCCGCGCCCGAGATCGGCGAGACATCGAGCTTCAGCTTCGCCGCATCGGCGAGGAACTCGGGATCTTTCACCGTGGCGTCGAAGCCCTTGCGCAAGGCCGCGACACGCGCGGCGGGCGTGCCCGGCGGCGCGGCCATGGCGCGGCCGATTTCCATCTGGGCGAACAGGAATTCGAGCGCCTGGCGTTGGTCGGGCCGTTTCGCCTCGTCGAGAATGTTGGCCGCTTCGGGAAAGTTGGGGTCTTTCGACAGGCCGGCGATGGCGGCGAGCTTGAGCTTGCCTTCCTTGTAGGGCTGCTCGAGGGTGGCGCGGAACGTGCCGGTGGTAAGGCCGCAGGCGCCTTGCAATTCGCCGCGCTCCATGGCGAGCACCCGGTCCGCGGTGCCCTTGTAGCCCATGATGATTTTGAATTTGGTGCCGAGCACATCGTTGTAGACGGTCGGGAACGAGAACGACATGGCGCCCGTGCCGGTCGCGCCGACCAGCACCTCCTTGCCGTAGAAATCCTTCGGGCCGTTGACGCCAGCCGTGTGCCAGAATACGCAAGTATCGCGATCGGCATTGAGATTGCCGATCCAGGCGAACTTGCGGCCGTCGAACTTGGCCGCCGAATTGCCAAATACGCTTTCGTAGAGCACGCTGGCGCGCACCAGGCCGATATGCAGCCCATCCTTGGGCTCGGTGTTGAACAGCCGGTTGGCCTGCACCAGCCCGCCGCCGCCCGGCACGTTCTGCGGCACCATGTTGGGATTGCCCGGCATGTGCTTCTGGTAGTGGCGTGCGAGCAGCCGGACGTAGGTGTCGTAGCCGCCGCCGGCGTCGCTCGGAATGCCCAGGTTGATGCTCTTGCCGCGGAAAAACTCGGCTTCCGACTGGGCGGACGCTTCGGGTATTGCCAGCGCCAGAGCGGCTAGAGCGAACCCACACAAACCGACGCGACCCATTGGATGCAAGCTGCGCATAGGGACCTCCCGTTTCCGGCGGACGGTCCGATGGCCGAACCGCGCGATTGTCGTTGACGGAAGGTTAGCCCGGCGCCGGAGGAGGCGCAATCCGCCTCACAGGCGATGGTCGCGCCGTCGCAGGGCTTCGAACACATGCACCGTAAAGGCGGCGGCCACCGCCGGCATGAACCAGCCGACGATGGGGATGCTGAACAGGCCGGCGACGATGACGCCCGCCATGAACAGGGTCCCGCCATGGCGCTGGCGCATGGCGCGGGCCAGGGTCGGGTCCATCCGGCGCAGCGCCACCAGCTCGAAATATTCGCGCCCCAGCAGATAGCCGTTGAGGCCGTAATAGATGAAGGGGGTAAGCACCGCGGCGAAAATGTAGAACGGCAGCGCCAGCAGGTTGAGCAGGATGGTGAGCCCGGCCAGGCGCAGGGCGGAGGCGAGCGATTGGCCGAGTGGCGCCGGCTTGGCCGCCACATGGGGGTAGTGCTTGCGTTCGACCGCCGCGGCGGCATCGTCGAGCAGCACGCCCTGGACCGCCAGCATGGCGCCCGGAAACAGCAGCCAGGCGAGGAACACGGCGCCCAACCCACCCAGCCCGGCGACGATGGCATCGAGCCAGCCGATGCCAAAAAAGGACAGGGCGGACAGCCCCCACCAGGCGAGCGCGAGCAGCAGCACGAACAGGCCAAAGGCGAGACCGAAGCCGCGCCACATGACGCTGCGCAACGCCGGGTCGTCGAGTTGCGCGAAAGCTTTGAACAAGGCGATCAGCAGCATCGGCGATCCTTCATGCGTTCAATGATGGGTGAGGTCGAAAAAGAAGCCCTGGCGCCGTCCCGATCGGCGCATTAAGAATCAGGACGGCAACACAAGAATAGGTCACCGCGCCTCGCCGCGCACCGGTTTTAGCGCTTGGTGGACCAGGAGGATTTCGATGGGAGAGTACGCGCTCGGCCAAGGCATTCCGCGTTCCGAGGATCCCCGGCTGCTGAGAGGCGGCGGGCGCTATGTGGATGACGTGGTGTTGCCGCGCATGTCCTACGGCTTCGTGCTGCGCTCGCCCCATGCCCACGCCAGGATCAACACGATCGATACCGCGAAGGCCAAGGCGGCGCCCGGCGTCCTCGCCGTGCTGACCGGCGCCGACTGGCAGGCCTCGGGCTATCGCGATATCCCGTCGGGCGGCGGCTACAAGCGCCCGGACGGCTCGCCGCAATATGTGCCGGCATTCCCCGGCCTGGTGAAGGACCGGGTGCGCCGCGTCGGCGATTATGTCGCCTTCATCGTCGCCGAGACGCTCTATCAGGCGATGGATGCCGCCGAGCTCGTGGAGATCGATTACGAGCCGTTGCCCGCCGTCACCGGGACCGTCGAGGCGGCGGCCCTCGGCGCGCCGCTGGTGTGGGACGATTGCGCCGACAATCTCTGCTTCCTCCACGAGGGCGGCGACAAGGCCGCGGTCGAGGCGGCCTTCGCGGCGGCTGACCATGTGGCGAAGGAGCGGTTCGTCATCAATCGCGTGACCGCGAGCAGCATCGAGCCGCGCGGCTGCATCGGCCACTACGACGTCGCGAACGACCATTACACGATCTACACGGCGCTGCAGGGCGCGCATCCCTATCGCAGCAACCTGTCGAAGCTGATGAAGGTGCCTGAGCATAAGATCCGCGTGATCGCCGGCGACATCGGCGGCAGCTTCGGCATGAAGGCGTCGGTGTTCCCGGAAGTGCCGTTGGTGCTGCTCGCCTCCAGGCTGCTCGGCCGCCCGGTCAAATGGATCGGCAACCGCACCGAGTCTTTCCTGAGCGATTCCCATGGCCGCGACAATGTGGTGGACGTGGAACTGGCGCTCGACAAGGCCGGCAAGTTCCTCGCGCTCCGCATCCACAGCATCGCCAATCTCGGCGCCTATCTGATGCAGGGCACGGTCAATCCGCCGGTCAACAACATCGGCTCGGTGGCGGGCGTCTATACCACGCCGGCAATTTATGTGAACGTGAAGGCGGTGTTCTCCAACACCAATCCGACGCGGCCCTATCGCGGCGCGGGGCGTCCCGAGGCCGCCTTCATGATCGAGCGCATCGTCGACCTGGCGGCCGACCAGATCGGCATGGACCCCGCGGAATTGCGGCGCATCAACACCATCCCGCCCTCCGCCATGCCCTACAAGACAGGCCTCACCTTCAAATACGACAGCGGCGAGTTCGAGAAGAACCTCAATCTGGCGCTCGGCATGGCCGACTACACCAGCTTCGAGCGTCGCCGCGCGGAGGCGCGCAAGCGCGGCAAGCTGCGCGGGCTCGGCATCTCCAACACCATCGAGAAGGCGGCGTCGCCCGGCGTCGAGGGCGCCGAAATCCGGTTCGACCGCGGCGGCACCGCGACGATCTTCGCCGGCTCCGTGACGACTGGCCAAGGACACGAAACGGTGTTCAAGCAGATCGCCTGCGACGCCTTCGGCCTGCCCATGGCGGATGTGCAGTTCGTCACCGGCGACACCGACAAGGTGCCGTTCGGCCATGGCTCGGGTGGCTCGCGTTCCTCGGCGATGGGCGGCTCGGCGGTCTTCACGGCGGCCCAGCGCGTCGTCGAGAAGGCGACGAAGATCGCCGCCCATCTGCTCGAGGCCAAGCCCGAGGATGTGGTGCTGCGCGACGGCGTCTTCGCGGTGTCCGGCAGCAACCGCACGATGACATTCAAGGAAGTCGCCAAGGCGGCGATCAACCCGAAGAGCGTGCCCGAGGGCATGGACCCCGGCCTGATGGCGAGCGTGGTCTATACCTCCAAGGCGGGCAACTATCCCAACGGCTGCCATGTCTGCGAGCTCGAGATCGACGAGGAGACCGGCGTGGTCGAGCTGGTCAGCTACAAGGTGGTCGACGACGTCGGCACGGTGATGAATCCGCTGCTGCTCAAGGGCCAGATCCACGGCGGCATCGCCCAGGGCGCCGGGCAGATCCTCAAGGAGGACATTCGCTATGACACCGAATCGGGCCAGTTGCTGACCGCCTCGTTCATGGATTACGGCATGCCGCGCGCCACCGACATGTGCCACATCGACGTGCAGTGCAATCCGGTGCCGACCAAGACCAATCCGCTCGGCGTCAAGGGCGCCGGCGAGGCGGGCACCGTCGGCTCCATGCCGGCGGTGGCCAATGCGGTGGTCGACGCGCTGTCGGTCTACGGTGTCCGCCACATCGACATGCCGGCCACGCCGGAGCGCATCTGGCGCACCATCCAGGAGGCAAAGGACGGCGGTTGACGGCCATCGTGGCGGAGCATCGAAGCAAGTGAGGATGTATTATAAGGTACTCTTTCATTCCATGAAATGGGTGGCAACGGCGTTTGTGGTTGTGGCCGTAATTATCGTGGGCTGTGTTCTTATCGATTGGCTAGGAAAAGCTGGCTGGGGCTATCCGTGGTACTCATTGCCGCTGGCCCTTGGAATGATCGGCCTGGGCCTCATGATCCGAAAAATTCTGATCGCCGCTATCCGATACGATTCAAATTAGCGCGCCCTGACGGTTCAGGGGAATCGCTTGAAGTCTATTGAGCGGTCCTTGTGATGATGGACTTGAGGTAATTGTCAGCAGAACCTCGATATCCAGCTTCTCACCGGCGACGAGATGCAGGCGATGTTGGTGCGGCTCTACGCCACGCCGCAGGGCATCGTCGACATCGCCAAGAAGGAGCTCGAGGCGAAGTAGGGAAATGCCGCTATCGGATTCGCCATGGCACCCTCCCCCTCGATGGGGGAGGGTGGGGTGGGGGTGAGATGCTTCCGCTCATCCAATGCAAGTAAACGTGGTCTGCGAAGCAGCACACCCACTTTACCTCCCCCACAAGGGGGGAGGTAAAGTAAGAGACGGTTCGGACGTCCTTACCGCACCTGGAACGGCAAGTTGCCGGTCGCGGCCGCGCCCCGGCTGTCGCGCACTGTGACGAACAATCGGTAGTTGCCGGGCGCCAAATGCGGGATCTCGACCGTGCTCGCGTCGCGTCCGCGCAGGCCGCTCGAAAAATCGGGCGGCACCGATTCCGCATCGCCGGCCTTCTTCAGATCGGTGCTTTCCGCCATAACCTGCCATGCGATGGCGATGGCGTCGCCGTCCGGATCGTGGGCGGCGACCTCCGCCGTGCCGTGGGCCGCCTGGGACCAGACATTGGCGCCGCGAAAGGCGAGCGAGGAGATGCGCGGCGCGCGGTTGCCGCCGGGCGTCGTGCCGTGCCAGAACTCGGCCATGACTTCCCACGCCTCGATCCATTCGCCGGCGGGAAGCAACAGGCTGTGGAAGGTCGGCGTCACCTCCTGCTTCTGGCCCCAGAAAAACAGGATCTGGCCGAGCCCATGTCGATCGCTTTCATGCAGGTAGCGGCGCAGGCGCGCGGCCTTTTCCGTGCTCGTCGGCTCGAGCGCCGCGCCCCAGGGGGCGGTGCCGGTCTGCCACTGTCCGGCGGCGCCCAACTCGGTGATGATCAAGGGGCCCTGCCAGCCTTGCGCGCGCACCCGGTCATGCACGCTCACAATCGCGTCGCCGTAGGAGTTGATGCCCAACACGTCGATGCTCGCCGCCTGGCTTCGGAGCTTGCGCACCTTGTCCGCGCCGGTTTCGGCGAGCACGGCCATGGTGGGGTGACGCGGGTCGAGAGACTTGACCAGGCGCGCCGCGTCTTCGATGGCGGGCCACACGCGCGAATCGTCGGTGAGTTCGGCTTCGATCTCGTTGCCGAGTCCCCACATCAGCAGCGCGGGGCTGTCCTTGTAGCGAAGGACGGTGGCGCGCAACCGCGACAATTGCGCCTCGACCGCGGTGCGGTTGGCGTAATCGAATCCGCGCCGCGGATGCTCAAGCCAGAATCCGAGGATGACCTTGAGGCCGAGCCGCTCGGCCTCCGCCATCACCTCGTCGCTCTCCTCGCCATAAGTGCGCACGGTGTTGGCACCGAGCGCCTTGAGCTCCGCAAGCCTCACGCGGCCCGATGCGCCGCGCGGGACGAATGGCGCGCCGTCGACCAAAATGACCTCATTCGTGACGCTGACCTCGGCGCTTACGGCGTGGTCAACGGTGATGGCCAAACAGAGGAGCAGGGTGACCGCAAAGGACCAAACAAGTGGCTGGCGATGGATCATGACCACGAAATCTTGTGTAACATCAGGCTTTTTTCCAAAAAAAATCTAAATCTAGTGTTCTTCCGGCATATCTCTGCTTTCTTGCGGGTAACTCTGGGAAAAGTGCGGTACTCACCATGATTATTGCCGAACTCTTCTAAGTCCTTGCGCTGTCATCGCGAAGCCGTAGGATATCATTAAGAGCCGTTAACCATATGGTTCGAGTCTTGTATGTTTAGCACGCGTGAATGGTGGCGCTATCCGGCAATGGCGTCATCGGCCTTCGAGCCGACTCGGCAGGGATCGAGCCAGTGGGGGACCAGTAAATGAAAACGTACGAAGAGCTTACCGGTGCGCAAGGTCGTCGGGTTTTTTATCGTGCCGAGCGCTACAAGGTCCAAGATTTATTCAAGAAAACCGCTCCTGAACTTTCGATCGATCGCTCGCCCTATTCGCTCCACGATCTGAGTCTCAGCGGCTTGGCTGCCTATGCGCCGCGCACGTCGAATGACGTGTGCGAGCCCGGCGCCCGTGTTGCCGTGCAACTCGGCGTGCGTGGCATTCCGCTGTTCGACGGCATGGGCGAAGTCGCGCGCACCGAGCCGACCACCTTCGGCACCAAGATCGCGGTGCGCTTGTTCGATTGTCTGAAAGTTCCTCAACTGATCGCAAAATATCAGGAAGTCCTGATTCGCTCCGATCTGACGGACTTTGCCGATGCCGATCCGGGAACGTCCGTTTCCCCTGAATATCGGACGCTGTGCGCCGACATACTACACCTGCTGCGGACCTACCGCGCCATTCTCGACCGATTCGAGAAAACGCATCCCGATCCGGCAGCCGTGGCCGATATGATGGCGATCTGCGAGGAGCGTATCTTGCCGGCTTGGCGCACGCTTTGGTACCGCGGCAACCAGCTCGTGGAACCTTTGATGGGGGATCCGGACGCGCTGCGCGCCACCAAGCGCTTCACGGAACTTGTGCTGACGCCCGAATTCATGGCCGGCCCGATCTGGCGGCGCAGCTATGAGAAGCCGCTCGGCTATCCCGGCGACTTTCAGATCATGAACATGGTCTATGACTGGCGCCGAGAGGGCAGCGGACCATACGAGCAGCTCCTGCATCGGATGGGCCAGGATGCCGGTAAGTTCGTGGCCACGCGTATGGTCATGATGCGCCAGGCGATCGCGGCCGCCATGCTGCGTCCGTTGGATCATCCTGTACGCATCACATCGCTCGGTTGCGGGCCCGCACGGGAAGTCGTGGACTATTTGCAGATTACCGAGTTGCCTCAGCCGGTGCAGTTCACCCTGATCGACCAGGACTACGATGCCCTGTCGATGGCGTATGAGAAGGCCTATCCAGAGACCATTCGCCTCCATGGGCACGCCAGCGTGAGCTGTCTGCACGCGTCGTTCGGTCAGTTGTTGAATACCGGCGAGCTCTTCGGAAAGCTGGCGCCGCAGGATCTCATCTACACTGTCGGCCTCGTCGATTACCTGCCGCCGCGTCGCGCGAAGGCGATCGTCAGCTCGCTGTACCAGCATCTCGCGCCGGGCGGTACGTTGATCGTGGGCAATTTGATGAAGTCTCCGAAAGGCACGCTGTGGCCGATGGAGTTCCTGATGGATTGGAACATCGTTTACCGTGACCATGCCGAGATGCAGGCGCTCGCTGGGGACGCTGTCGGGGCCGCCGAAGTCGGCACGACCGTGGATTCAACGGGAACTGTGTGCGTCTTGACAGTGCGCAAGCCACCCGTCGTCTGACACACGCTCGCTGGGAAGCGCCGGCCTGCGAAATCGCGGGGTGGCCCGCTACGCCACGCCCACCTGGGGAAGTGCCTGATAGATCACGCGGCTTGGCGGGAAGGCCACGGTGACCGTGGTGCCAACGCCAAGGGCGCTTTTGATCGTCAGCGTGCCGCCGTGCAACTGCATGATCTTCCGTGAGAGGGGAAGGCCTAGGCCGGTGCCGCCGCGCTTGCGAACCATGACGGTCTCGACCTGGAAAAAGGGTTCGAGCACTTTTTCGATATCGCTTTCCGCGATACCGATACCGGTATCGGTAATATGCACGCAACAGGTGCCGTCCGGTTCCTGAGTGATAGAGGCGCGTACTTCGCCGCCAGCCTGGGTGAACTTGATCGCATTTCCGATCAGGTTGATGAAGACCTGTTTAATCAGCGTGAGGTCGGCGCGCAGCAGCAGTCGCTCGCGCGGCGGCTCCAGCGACATGCGAAGGCCGAATTCCGCCGCTTTCTCACGTAGCAATCGCAAGCATTGCTCCAGCGTATGGGTGAGATCGACTTCTTCTTCCTTGATCGTCAACCTGCCCACCTCGGCCTTGGAGAAGTCAAGAACGTCGGTGATGATGTTGAGCAGGTGCTTAGCGGTGTAATGGATGTCGTCCACATAGGTAGCATAGCGCTCCGATCCCATCGGCCCGAACATGCGCAGCTGCATGATTTCGCTGAAGCCCAGGATCGCATTGAGCGGGGTGCGAAGCTCGTGGCTCATGATGGCGAGGAAGTCGCTCTTGGCCTTGCTCGCCGCCATGGCCTCGGTGAGCAGTTGTCCGGTTTTCTCCTTCTCGTGCTGAAGCATCTCGGTGCTGATAAAATCGCGCCGGACCTGGAGTTCCTGCACATAGCTCGAGAAGACGCCGACCGCCACCGACAGGCCGAGAAAGAAACTGTTACTCAAGAGCGTGCTCGGAGGGATTGGATTGACCCAGGCGGCCACGATGAGATAGATCGCGAACAGAATGAGGGCGATGATGGCGGCGTTGATGCAGCGTAGCCGGATGAGGCTGGAGCCATAGATGACGACGATGAGCAAGCCGGCGTAATACTGCGCGTTGCCGGGCGGTCCAGTCACCGCCGTCATCAGGATGATGCCGAGCCCCGACACGAACAGGCTCGCCGCCAGCAGTAGCTGGGCCCAGCGTACAAAGAACGGCGTATAGGTCAGAGCCACCACGCCGAGCAGGAACGGGATAATGCCGCCAAAGCGGATCAGCCAGACGTCGGTCAGGGACTCTGGCACCACATAGATGTCGAGAATGCCAAAAATGGCATAAAAGACCGCCCCGGCCACAAAGAAGATGCGGATCGTCGGCAGCGCGCGAATGAGATGGGCGGGAATGAACCGCTCTTCGACGCGGTCGTCCTCAAAGCACAGGCTGAACGGCCGGATGCGGTAATTCGGCGCGTCTCCGGCCGCCTCTCCCGCGTCCGTCGTCTCCTGTAGCTCCGCGTCCGACATTAGAACTGCATTCGAAGTGAAAGTCCGACGATATCCGCGCTGGTTTCAGTGGTGCCGGTCGTCTGCACCGTGGTGAACAGGGTGGGGAAGCTGTTCGTCCGATTGATAGGGCCGTCCTTGGCGAACATGTGCTGGTACGAGAAGTCCAATGCCAAGGAGTCGGAAATCGCATAGGTGGCGCCGATCGAGGCCCACAGGCGGTCCACGTCGGGTATGATGGTCGAGCGATACTGATCGCGGGTGGGAGTCCGGTCGTACATCATGCCGGTGCGCAGCATCCAGCCGGGTGCCACCGCCCATTGCGCGCCGATTGCGACGCTCCAGGTGTCGCGGAAGTTCTCCGTGGTCGTCGGTTGGGTGCCGTCCGCCAGCTTCAGCCGCACTTCCTCGAAGCGCGACCAGCCGTAGTAGCCGACCTGGCCGAGCAGGGTGAGGGTTGGGGTGACGTCGTAGGCGACGCCGAGGGCAACCGTGTCCGGCAGCTTCACCTCGGTCGAAACATCCTGCATGGTCTTGGCGCCGCCGAAGTCGGTCGTCGCCTCGCCCTCGATCTTATGAGTGATGGCCGAACGGTAGGTCACGCCGACGCGGACATTGTCGACCGGCTTGAACAGCGCGCCGGCGTTGAAACCAAGCGACCAGTCGCTGCCTTCCACGCTGAACAGGCCGTCGGTCGCCGGCGTCGGCGCGCCGCTCGGATCGAGCGGATTGGGCAGCGCGTTGACGAGCTTGGCGTCCATGTATTGGATATCGACGCCGCCGCCGATCGATACTCTCGGGTGCAGGCGATAGGCGATGCTCGGCGCGAGGTCGACAGCGCGGAGACTGGCGCGCGTCGAATCGTAGCGGCCGAAGAAATCGTTGTCATAATGGTTTGCGAGAGCGAAGGGCACCGTCACGCCGAGACCGAGCCAGAATCCCTCGGCGGCGGGCGCCGCGAGATACATGTGACCGCTCAATTGCGGATCGAACCCCTGATCGGAGGTGCCGGTAAACGGCGCGGCCGGATTACCCAGCACCGAGGCGGTCGAACCGTTGTTCGAGATTTCGGCGCGCGGCATGATCAGATGGCTGCCGATCTGCGCTTCGGCGCGTTTCAGCTCCGTCATGCCGGCCGGGTTGTAGAAGATCGTGCTGGCGTCGTCGGCGATGGCGGCGCTGCCGGCGTAGGACCGTGCGCTCGCCGAGGGGCTTTGCTCGTTGAGCATGAAGGCGGCCGAATGGGCTTCGCCCGATAGCAGGATCAACCCGCCGAAGACAGCCAATGCTTTGAACCGGTCGCCCTTCATCATGGTATTTCCATTCCGTGCTAAGTCATTGGAAGGGCGAACGGACTGCCGCACGCCCGCTGCCGCGCTCCCTACACACCAGAGTGCACCGAGCGTGGTTAACGTCCGCTTAAACAAATCAAAAAGGCAGGGATTTACCAGGCCCGTCGGCCTGATCGCGCTCGCGCCACCTTGCGGCTGGGCGGCCGGGACGCGCGTCGGCGGTTACATATACATTTGATATTGTTGTTAAAAAACAGAAATTCCGCTCGCGGGCGGCGACCGTATCCATGAAAGCGCGTCATGAAGGTTCACGATCGGACGAGGAGTGATCGCCACCGAGCGCTGGTCGCGCGGTCAGGTTCATGGTTGGTGGCGGAACGTATCCCGGCCGAGGCAGCGGCGGCTGCACACCGTCCAATTGCCGCCGGATCCCGCCATTGTGCCACGCTCAGACCCGGTATGACCGAGGAGATCGGCGTCCCGGCGATGGGGAAGGTGGCGATCTCGTTGGGGATCGTGGTCGCGAGGACGCTTCGTCGAGGCCGCGAAGCAGCAGCCCCGGTGCGACCGCCGCCCGATCGCTCGGGCGTGGCCACGACCGGGGCCGCTCATCGTTTCGTCTAGTTGCAGTCGATGGCTGTCGCCTCCTGCTTGTCGCCCGGATAGCTCACTTCGCAGGACAGGCCCGCCTTCAGGTCTTTACGCTCGGCCTTTTTGCCGGCGATGGTGACTTGAGTCCGGCTGCCGCTGACATCGGCCGTTTGCTCCTTGCCGTCGACAACGAACGAGATGTCGCGGCCGCCGTTGCCGACCGCTTTCAGGGTGGTCTTTACCGACGGCATCTTGTCGAGGCCTTTTTCCTTGGCGAGCGCCGCCAGTTCTTCGTCGGACATGGCCTCGGCCGGCAACCCGTTCTTGACCTTCATCTGCTCGATGAAGTCCGTCAGGGCGGGCGGCGGATAGGAGGTTTTGCCGACCAGCTTCTGGACCAGTTCGCCTTTCATGGGCGTGAAGTCCTCGCTGAATTGAAGATGGGCGTTCTTGAGGAATTCCGGATCCTTGATCGTCTTGTCGTAAGCCGTGCGATAGGCTGCGACGATCTCGGCCGGCGTGTTCGGCGGCAGGGCATACCATTTGTCGAGCTGGTTGAGCGTGGTCCAGAATTCGAACGAATCCTTCCCCGCGCCCCGCAGCTTGCCTTCCACCAGGTCGTCGAAGACCGGCACCTCGGCGAAGTCCGAGCGCCCCTCCACCTCGCCCTTCTCGTTGAGGGAGCCCATCTGCGCCACGCCCCGGAACTCGCCTGTCTTGAACATCTCCTTGAGCAGCGTCAGGTTCGACGTGCCGATCATGTCGACCTCGAAACGCCGCACGGCAAGCAAGAGATGGGAGGTGCCGGGATAGCCGATGACGAACTTCACGTTCCAGCCAAGAGCTTCCTGGCCGAACATGATCATCTGCGCCCAACTCCGCGACCCGTCGAGCTCGCCGACCACCACCGGCGGCAGCGATTTGTCGGTCAGGTTCGGGAACTTCTTGCTGTTGACGAAGACGATCGATCCGCCGCGCGACACGCCTCCGATGAAGGAGAAGTGGTTGGGATTGTATTTGACCACCGGCTTCTTCAGGCTGTTCGGATCGATGTGGGCGCTGCTGCCGCCGACCCATGACAGGCCGTCGGGCTTGACCGACGCGGCGAAGTAGTTGAGCGCCTTGGTGCCGTGGCCGCCAGGCATGTTGCGATATTGCACGGTCGGATTGCCGGGGAGGTATTTCTCCAGATAGCGTCCGACCAGCCGCGTGGTGCCGTCGGTGCCGCCGCCGGCACCGGAGCCCATGATCGCGTCGATTTTCTTGCCCTTGAAATTGACCTCCGCCGCGGCATCGGTAGGCGCCAGCAGCGCGGCACCGGCCGTAACGCCAAAAACGATCGTCGCCACAGACTGAATGAATGCTCGCATGATACCTCTCCCTATCTCTGCCCTTGATTTTGTTCTCGTTCGGGCAATTCCTCGGTTTCAGTTCGTTCGTTTCGCCCTAGACCGCAACCTCTTTTTTCTGCAATAGCACGCGCTCGTCCATGAACTCGTTCATGTGGCATTGTACGCCATTTTTGCGCAATTCATCGAGGAAGATCTGGTGAACACGGGGGTCCTGGTCCTCGTATTCGATCTGCGCGCCGCCCTTCTTGAAACTGACGTCGACGCCAAGCTTGATGCGCCGCTTCTCGTTCGAGAACGGATAGCGGCTGCTGCCATAGGCGGTGGCCATATAGCGCACCGGCTCGCGGCTGGTGTTGAAATGCTGGTGCCAAATCATGTCGGTGGGAGCGAAGACGCAGCCCTCCTGCCAGTCGTAGCGCTTGAGATCCTCGCCCTCGTGCCAGAACAGCGAATAGCCATGGCCCCTGACGATGAAGACGTGGAAGTCGGGGCCATGCCGGTGAGCCTTCTTATAGGTGCCGACCGACATCTCCGAGCAGTGGGCGTGCATGGTGCCGTCCGCCAGGATGAAGACCATGTTGGCGCTGCCGGCGCCGCGGCTGCCCCAGGCGTTGAGCTGGAACGAGCCGACGTCGGGGATGAAGTTGGTCTCCCACATCTTGCGGTTGCCATGGGTCGGCACCAGGTCGCCTTCGCCGGCGAAGTAGCCTTCCTTGCCCTCGCGCTCCGGGAAGACGGCCGGATTGTCGAAGATGAATTTGTCGTTGCGCAGGGCGTTCATCATCATCGCCAGATTGTTCGTGGAGGCGATTCGCGCGGGCTCCTTGCCGGAGCCGTTGAAAAACCGATAGGGCGCGTTGAGGGGCAGGGCGAACAGGCTACGCGGGCCCCATTCGAAGCTGTGCTCGCGGCCTTTGGAGTCTTCGACCACCACGGTGCCGTAGCCCGACAGCACGTAGAAGACCTCTTCGTAAAGGTGCTTCTGTTGCAGGGTCTTGGCGCCGGGCGCCAACTCCATCAGGAAAATGGAAATGAAGTCGCCGCGGCCCTTCATATGCACGAAGGCGCCGTTGGCGCCGAGCCGCGCCCACGGCTTCGTCTCCACCTTCATGAGATCGACGCAGAAATCCTCGACGATGGGGATGCCTTCCTTTGCGGTCCAGTCGAGATAGGCGTCGACCAAAAAGCGCGGTTCGCCGGGATTGCTCATTACACCACCACCTTTTCGTATTTCGATTCGTCGAAAAATTTGCCCATTTGCGATTTCACGCCGGTCTTGGCGATCTCCGACAGCCACAGCGCGTGAATGCGCGGATCCTGGTCCTCGTATTCGATCTGCCGGCCGCCCTCCTTGAGGCTGACGTCCGAACGGTTTCCTTCCGAGCCGGCACGCCGTACTTGGACGACAGGGTAGCGCTTCGAGCCGAGGCCGACTGCCAGATAGCGCGCCGGCTGGGCGCTGGTGTCGAAGTGCTGATGGAACATGCCGTCAGGTGGCGCGAAGATCATGCCGTGGCGCCAGTCGATCCGCGCGTAGTCTTTGTCGCCCTGATACCAGAGCAGGGAATAGCCCATGCCGTGCACCAGAAAGATGTGCAGGCCGGCGCCGTGGCGGTGGCCCTTCTTGTAGGTGCCGACCGGCATCTCGGAGGTGTGCGCGCCCATGCAGCCGTCGGCCAGGATGAACTGCATGTTGGAGGAGCCCGCGCCGCGCTCTTCCCACGGCCGCAGCTCGAACGCGCCGACGTCCGGCACGAAATTCGTGTCCCAGATGTTGCGGCCCGGACGGATCGAGGTCATCTCGCCTTCGCCGCTGAAATAGCCGGCCTGGCCCTCGCGCTCGGGAAACCTGCCGTCGCAGTTGAAGATGAACCGGTCGTTGTGAAGCAGATTCATCATCAGGACGAAATTGTTGCACGAAGCGAGGCGGGTCGGCTCCTTGCCCGAGGCGTTGAATATCTGATAGCGCGCGTTGAGCGGCGGGCTGAACACGCTGCGCGGGCCGAACTCGAAGGAGTGTCGCCTGCCGTCTGTGGCCTCGACGGTCATGTTGCCGTGGCCGGACAGCACGTAGAACACCTCTTCATAGAGGTGCTTCTGCGGCGCCGATTTGCCGCCGGGCGGCACGTCCATGATGAAGACGGTGGCATAGTCGCCGCGGCCCTTGAGGTTGACGATGGCGCCCTTGCAGCCGTCGCCCAGGCGCGGCCAGGATTTGGTCTCGCACGCGAGCCCATCGACGCCGAACTCTTCGATGACCGGAATGCCTTCGGCCTTGCACCAGTCGAGATAGGGATCGACCAGGTATCTCAGGGCTGCGTTGTCCATATACGCCTCATCTTGCTTGCTACAGTGTCTATGACGCCTCGCGCAGGATGCGCGCCTCGTCGAAGAAACGGCCCATGCCCGAGGGCACGCCGGTCTTCGCGAGCTCGCGCAGCCAGATCGCGTGAATGCGGGGATCTTGGTCTTCGTAATCGATCTGCAGCCCGCCCTCTTTGACGCTCGCCTCCGGGTTCTGCTTGCGCGCTGTCATCGGATAGCGATGGCTGCCGAGGGATACGGCGAGATAACGCGCGGGATGCGGGCCGGTGTTGAAATGCTGATGGAACATGCCGTCGTCCGGTGTGAAGACGAAGCCGTGCTGCCATTCATGGCGCATGAAATCCTTGTCGCCTTCGTACCACATGAGCGTGTAACCGGTGCCGCTGACGGCGAAGACATGGGCGCCGGGGCCGTGGCGGTGGCCCTTCTTGTAGGTGCCGACCGCCATCTCCGAGGTATGGGCGTGCATCACGCTGTCGGCCAGGATGAACTTGATGTTCTTGCTGCCGGTGCCGCGGCTTTCCCACGCCGGCAGTTCGAACGTCGCGAGGTCGGGGACGAAGTTCGTCTCCCACATATGCTTGCCGGGTGCGAGTGCCAGGAAGTCGCCGTCGCCGGCGAAGTAGCCTTCCTTGCCGGCGCGCTCGGCGAAGGACCACGGCTGGTCGAACACGAAGGCTGCCGAATGGAACAGGTTCATCAGCAGCGGCAGGTTGTTTGCCGAGACCAGTCGCGCCGGTTCGTTGCCCGATCCATTGAAGAAGCGGATCGGCGCATTGAGCGGAGGCGAGAACAGGCTGTGCGGTCCCCATTCGAAATTGGTCGCACGTCCCGGCGCGGCTTCGACGACGGCGCTGCCATGGCCCGAGAGCACATAATACACGTCGTCGTAGAGATGCCGCTGCCAGGACGTCTTGCCCCCAGGCGGAATTTCGATGATCTGCAGCGCGACGAAATCGCCGCGGCCCTTGAGATGGACGAAGGCGCCGTTCGCGCCGACGCGGGCCCATGGTGCCACTTCGACCCCGTGCAGGTCGACGGCATGGTCCTCGACCACCGGCACGCCTTCCCCCTTCACCCAATCGAGATAAGGATCGAGGAGGAATTTGATGCCGGTGGGTCCGACCATAGGCACGTCTCCCAGGTGGCAGCTCAGCGCGGGCCGGGCTGTTCGGCCATCATATCGTGCAGCAGGCCTTTCCAGACCCGCTCGATCGCCCAGCTCTCGGTCAGGCCCTCGAGCACCAAGTCGAGCGCCGCCTTGGTGGTGGCATGGCGCTTGACGACCTGCAGCAGCATATGGGCGTGCTCGACGTCGACTTCGGCATGCTCCTTGGCGTTGATGTTTTTCTCGAAGGGAATGCCGAGGTCCTGCTCGAAGCGCTTGCCCATGCGGTAGGACATGCCGCCGCCGTTGACCCACTCGGACGAATTGCTGACCTCGAGGGCGATGGAGGCCGCGACCGACTTGAGCCACGGACTGTCCTTGCCGAGGTGCACCCAGGCATAGATGCAGGTGCGGGTTTCAGGGCGCATCACCGTATTGCGGAAATCGTCGAGCGTCAGGCCGATGAGCTCGGCCGACTTGACTTGGAGCGAGTAGTGGTCGCCCATGTTGCGCTCCTTGTTGCCCGAGAGCTCGTCTTCCTCATGGGCCCAGATCAGCTTCTTGACGTCCATCGGCGCCAGCGCCTGGGCGAAGGCCCAGCAGTCGCGCCGGTTGAGCGTCCACAGGGTCTTCTGCAGCGTGTAAACCTGGGCGCGCTTCTGCGTCAGCGGCAGCGCCAGCAGCTTCTTGTATTGCGGCGATTCGAACTGCGCGTTGGCGCCTCGCCGGACTTCCTCGATGAAGGCCTTGAGATCGGAATCGCTCGATTTGAGTGCTGTTGCCATAGTCTTACCTCCTGAAGTGTGGCTATTGACCCGCGGACCCGTTCGCGCCGACCCGCAGAGCGAGATCCTCGCGATAAAGGCCCAGACGTTCGAGAAGCGGCGTGTCGTGCACGGAAAACAGAACGGCGTCGGACGAAGCCGAGCGGTTCTCGAACCGCCGCCAGCTCCAGTTCGGCACGACGAAACAGTCGCCCTGTTTCCACGCCAGAATCTTGTCGCCGACGACCATCGTGCCTTCGCCGCACACCACATGATAGATCGCGCTGATGCTGCGGCGGTGGCTTTTGCCGGAGAAGCCGGGCGGCAGGCGGTGCAGTCGGCAACCCAGAGTTGGCAAGGGTGACGCGCCGGTTTTCGGATCGTGATAGTCGTAGACGAACCCGTCGCGCTCGCTCAGGGCATCCGCGGGCAGGCGCAGTAGCGCCGCCTCGGCGTCGCGCCACGGAAAGCGCATGACCCGGCCGTCCTCGCTCATATTGGATTCGACATTCCGCTCCGGCTGCTGCTTTTCGCCATAGGATTCGAACAGCACCTGATTGAACATGCCAAGCACCGGACCATCGAGCACGTCGAGCCAGACGGCGGGCTTGCCGGTCTTGTTGTGATGGTCGTGCCACATCCATTGCGGCGTCAGGACGAGATCGCCGGTCTCCATCGGACAGCGCAGGCCATCGACGACGGTGTAGATGCCGGTGTCGCCGCTGATGACGAAGCGCAGGGCGGAGATGCTGTGACGATGGGCCCAGGCCAATTCGCCGGGGCGGATCATCTGGATGCCCATGTTGATGGTGTTGGTGGTGCCCTTCGCCAGCCCGGGATTGTTGAACATGATGGAGCGGCGCGAGGTGAAGCTCTCCGGCACGGCGTCGCAGGATTCGGCGAGGAATTCCTCGACGGAAGCCCACGGCCACAAGTGGGCTTCGCCGCCCGCCTTGGGGGAGAAACTGCCATTGTCCCATACGCCGCCGCCGTCGCCCTTCTTGCGCACGGTCTCGTTCTGCCACTGGCCGCGCATGTTGGCGCGCGCCAGCCGCTCGTGAAACCGGTCGAGATCGGCGTCGGAATAGGCGGTCTGCGAGGGCACGGAAGCCATGCTCATTCGCCGCTCCCTTGCGATGTCCCGCCGCGCCGGGCGGCGTCCTGGGCGAGCGCCGGGCCGCCGGTCAGCAGCGCTGGCACCATGACGGTCGACAAAAATACGGCAGCCTTGCCTCGCACCAAAATTCCTCCCCGGGCGCCCCGTCGAAGGGGGCCCTGCTTGCATTTTTTATAGTGCGATTCACGCTTTTTAAAAACATGAATCTTTTTCAGTTTTTGAATCAACAGGGTCCGGGGCCCACGCCGGGCCCCGGTTTCACTCACCTATAGAGGAACGGCAGCAGCAGCGGTTCCGGCCAGATGGCGCCCTGCATGTAGTCGAAAATGAACCAAAGCAAGCCGACGGCTCCGAAGCTCACCGGCAGGCCTCGCCGCCAGCCCGGGCCGTAGACCTGCGTGTAAACCATCGGGAACAGGAAGAACGTGATGTGGAACCCGACCAGCACGATGGCGGCCACCAAGCCGAAGATCCAGCCCCCGGCGACCCATTCGCGGCGCACCTCCTCGCGCGTCCAGGGCACGATATCCTCACCGCCGGTATTCCCTGCGGCAATGCGGCGGAGCGACAACCCATCGCGCAGGATTTGGATGAGCGCCAGCAGGATGCCGACCGCCGCGATGCAGTAGACCGACAGCGTGGCGAACAGCGGCCAGTGCAGGGCCGAGTAGACGATCATGAAGGCGAAGATGCCGACCAGGCAAAGCGACATGACGATGCTGCCGATCTCCATCGGCCGCCGCACTTCATGGGCGAGGTCCATATGGGTCGCCTTCTGCTTCTTCTTGTGCTGGCGCCAGAATGGCAGCGCGATGGTGGCGGCGATCAGGATCGCCAGGATGACGATGCTCGGGAAGGTCATCCACTCGAGCCCGTAGCGGTCGGTCGATAACCACAGATACTGCTGGATCTGCGGCCCGAGCACGACGGCGACCATGACGGGCGCGCGCGGCCAGCCGTAGCGCTTCATGAAGATGCCGATCGCCGAGAAGGTCAGGAAGGCGATCAGGTCGTCGATGTCCAGGTTCACGCTGAAGGCACCGACAACGCAGAACAGCAGCACGGCCGGAATCAGGTCGTAGTAGGGCAGGATGCAGGCCTTGGAGAACTGCTTGGCGAAGACCAGGGCGAGCGTGGTCGCCATGATGTTGGCGATCACCAGCGTCCAGATCATCGAGAACATGTAGGGCTTCTGAGTCGTCAGCATGTTGGCGCCGGGCTGGATGCCGACGGCGATCAGGCCGAGGATGATCAGCGCCATGGAGGTCGAGCCGGGAATGCCGAACAGCAGCGTCGGAATGAGGTCGCCGCCCTCTTTCGAGTTGTTCGAGCTCTCGGGCGCGAGCACGCCGCGCACGTCGCCGGTGCCGAATTTTTCCGGGTTCTTTTCGGTCTGCACCGCGTGGGCGTAGGCGAACCAGTCGGCCACCGAGCTGCCCAGACCGGGCAACACGCCGACCCAGACGCCGACCATGCTCGAGCGCACCACCAGCCACCAGTGGCGGTAGACATCCTTCATGCCCTCGACCAGCCCCGAGCCGAGCGCCAGAACCTCGGTGATGCGCGTGCGTTTGACGGCGAGCTCGTACATCTCGGGAATGGCGAAGATGCCCATGGAAACGATGACGATGTGGAGCCCGTCCCACAGATAAGGATAGCCGAAGGTGAAGCGTTCGATGCCGGTGCGCGCGTCGGTGCCGATCAGTGCGATGGCGAGCCCGAAGGTGGCGCCGACCAGGCCCTTGACCGGCTCTTTGCCGCCGAGCACGCCGACCGCGCTCAGGCCCCAGATGACGAGCATCAGGAATTGCGGCGAACCGAGGCTGAGGACCAGCGGCGCGAAGATCGGCAGCGACAGAATGAAGCAGGCGGCGCCGATCACGGCGCCGACCATGGAGCCCATGAAGGCGGCGCCGAAGGCGCGGTTGGCCTCGCCGCGCTTCGCCATGGGGAAGCCGTCGAGGACCGTCGCCTGCGAGCCGGCGCCGCCGGGCACGCCGATCAGAACCGAGGTGAAGGTCGTCGCCGTGCCGCCGACGGTCGCCGCACCGATGATCAGGGCGATGAACTGATACGGCTCCAGCGTGATCGCGTAGGGCATGAGGAGGGAGAGCAGAAGCAGGCCACCGATGCCGGGTGCCGCCGCGAAGAAGCTTGCGACGAGCACGCCGGCGACCATCAACAAGAACGCCTTGGGCTCCAGAACGCCCCAGAGACCTTCCATCACCCCGTCGAACATAACCTACGCTCCGTTGGACGCGCTTTCGTGAGCGGAAGCGCGATATTTTTCAATCGGATGCGGTGAGACTTTATGGACGCTCTGCGAGATGCGTGAGTCCCGAACGGCGGCGTTCGCGGCGATGGTGCCGCAAGACGCGCAATATCAGGAACCATGTCGCACTGAAAGCGTGCTCAGTTTGTCCCCCGTAACCCTGCCTCTGACCCATTTGCGCCGTTTCATATGCCGGTGGTGAAGCCAGCGGTATGGCGCGCTTGCAAAATCTTAAATACATATTGTATTTTGAATGGATTAATTCCCGATTTCGCAATCGTTGTCGAATCATTTATCCTGACGTTTTTGAAAGAGCGCTCCATGGCTAGTCGTTCTTCTGCCGCGAAAGTGAAGAAGCGAAGGACTCAGCCGGAGAAGGGTGCGAACGGCAATCGCTCGGTCGTCGTCGGCGTCCATCTTCTCAAAACCATCGCGGCCATCGAGGGGCCGGCGACGCTCGGGGCGATCGCCGAGGCGGCGGGCATGTCCGCCAGCCGCACCCACCGTTATCTCGCCGGGCTCATCCAGACCGGCTTGGTCGAGCAGGACCAGAACAGCGGACGCTACGACCTGGGCACCACCATCGTCGAACTCGGTTTGACGGCGCTCGGGCGTACCGACGCGGTGAAGCTCGGCGGCGAGACATTGACCCTGCTCACCGAGCGCACGGGCCTGGTGTCGCTTCTCAGCACCTGGGGATCGCACGGCCCGACCATCATCAAGTGGGAGCAGGGGCGCCTGAATACCGCGGTTCGCATCCGCGAGGGCCGCAATCTGCCATTGCTCACCACGGCCACCGGACGCGTGTTTCTGGCCTTCGTGCCGGACAAGGAGATCAAGGAGCTTCTGCGCCGGGAATTGGCGCGCCAGACCGACACCCCAAAGAGCAAGGTGCGCGACATGTCGGACGTGCAGGCTTTGCAGGCCGAAGTGCTTCGTCACGGTCTGGGGCGCATGATCGGCGAGGAGAATCCCGGGCTCGTCGCCATCGCCGCGCCGGTGTTCGACCACGACGGCCGCATCGTCATGACCATCACCTTGGTCAGCATCATCGGCACGATGGACGCCGGTTATGACAGCGCGCCGGCGCGCGAGTTGAAGGCCATGGCCAATCAACTGTCGCGTCGCCTCGGTGCGCCGCTGCCCATGGTGCGTGCCGCCGACGAATCCGTTCCGCTGATCAAGAACGCGGTGGCGCGGCATTGACCCGGCCGGCGTGCGGCGCGCGCGCCGGCACCCAGCATGAGTTTCTGACATCGAAAACACCCGCCGAATGCAATCGGCGGGCCTGATCAAAAAGGGAGAAGATGATGCTTTCAGCCAAGGATCTGCACGGCCTGATGGCCATGATGCCGGCGTTCGCCAAGGACAACGCAGCCGATCTCGGCGCGGTGGATACGGTCGATGTGGAGCGGCTGCGCACCGGCCTCGACCGCATGATCCGCGATGGCGCCAACATCATCTCGACCACGGGTAGCTTCGGCGAGTGCCATACCTTGTTGTGGGACGAATTCCGCACGTTGGCGCACGAATCGGTGGATGTCACGAAGCAGCGCGTGCCGCTGTTCGTCGGCGTCACCTCCGCCAATGCGCGCGAGACGGTGCAGAAGATGCGCGAGGTGGCGCAGACGAAGGCCGATGGCGTGCTGCTCGGCGCGCCCTACTATTTCCCGTCCACGGTCGAAAACGCGCTGCGTTTCTACCGCGAGATCGCCCAGATGTTCCCGAAGCTGAACATCCTGATCTATCACAATCCGGCGCTGCATCACGTGACCTTCCCGATCGAATCGTTCGAGGAGTTCGTCAAGATTCCGCAGATCATCGGCATGAAGGACAGCCACCGCGACAACCTGACCTTCATGAAGATCCAGAAGATCGCCAAGGGCAAGATCGCCTCGCTGTGCGCCCAATTCCAGTACTGCACCTATGCGCCGCTCGGCGCGGCAGGCTTCTGGTCGATCGACGCCTGGATGGGCCCGTGGCCGCTGCTCGCCTTGCGTGACGCGGTGGCGCGCGGCGATTGGGAGGCGGCGAAGGATATCACGCTCGACTTCTCGCCGGCCGGCACCCGCAAGGTCAACATGTCGTGGCGCGAGACGGCGTCCAAGATCGGAATCGCCATGGCCGGCTACGTCGATCCGGGCCCGCTGCGCCCGCCGTTCCTCGACATTCCGGCCGAGGTCAGCGAAGGCCAGAAGAAGCGTGTCGCCCGCTGGCAGCAGCTCTGCGAAAAATATCGTCCGATGGTGGAGAGCCGCCGCGGCGTGGCGGCGGAATAGGCAAAGCGGCGGGCCTTCATATGGAGGCCCGTCATAACAATAGCGCGCAAATTCAGCGCCGCGGCGCGCCTGCGCGCCACGATGGACCGGGAGGAGAGACGATGAGGAAAGCTTTGGTCAGCCTGGTGCTGGGCGCGGCAGCCATGACGGCGGTCGCCGCCGTCTCGACGGCGGCGTTGGCGCAGGACGCGACCCTCAAGGGCAAGACGATCTCCCTGATCATCAATTCGCCGCCGGGCGGCGGTACCGACACCACGGCGCGACTCACGGGCCAGGCGCTTGTCAAATATCTGCCGGGCAATCCCAGCATCATCTTCCGCAATCTGCCGGGTGGCGGCGGGCTCAAGGCCAACAATTATTTCGCCAGCCAGGTGGCGGCCGACGGCCTGACCACGCTGTCCGGGTCGCGCACTCAGATCAGCCCGGCGAAGCTGCGCGGCCCGCAGGTCAAATACGATCCGTCCAAATATGAATTCGTCGGTGGCGACGCCAATCTCGGCACCCTCATGCTGATCCGTAAGGAGGCTCTGCCGCGGCTCACGGATCCCAGTGCCAAGCCCGTGGTCTACGGCGACATCGATGGCACGCGCTCGGGCGTCCTGGTGGCGCTATGGGCGAAGGAGTTTCTCGACTGGAACGTGCGCTGGGTGATCGGCTACGCCGGTACCTCGGCCATGCTGCTGTCGCTGCAGAGCGGCGAACTCGACATGGCGGCCAATCAGAACGCGTTCAACGTGGTGCCCCTGCTCAAGAGCGGCAATTTCATCGGCGTTGCGCAGCTCGGCGTGCTCGACGACAAGGGCAAGCGGGTGGGCCGCCAGGCCTTCGCGCCGGCGCCGCTGCTCGAGGAGCTGATCCTGCCGAAACTCGATGACAAGCAGCGCGCGATCTTCCGCAGCATGCAGAGCGATTTCGTCGTCAACAAATGGCTCGCGTTGCCGCCGGGGACGCCCAAGCCGATGGTCGAGATGTACCGCACCGCCTATATGAAGGCGGTCAAGGACCCGGACTTCCTCAAGGTCGTCCAGCAGGAGCTCGGCGAGGACTACGCGCCACTGACCGGCGCGCAGATGAACGCCATCGTGTCCGAGCTCGTCGCAACCTCGGACGAGGATCTCGAATACTTGGCCAACCTGCGCCGGAAGTACAATCTGCCGGTCGATTGATCGTTCTGGTTTGCCGCAAAGGCCCCGGGTCGAACCGACCCGGGGCCGTTTTCATGCCAGCCTTCGGTGCCGAGCGTGAACTTTCCGGGTTCCACGGCGTTCAACGACCATGAACGACATGAGGAGTTCCGTAATGTGCGCCGCCAGGATCACCGATGAAGCATCCGCCGACGAGCTGCGTGAGAATATAGCAGAATTACGTAATGATTTCAAAGATTTGCTATCGACCGTTGAGAAATTGGCAGTCGCTCAGGCGGGCGGCGTCGCGACCCATCTGCGCGAGGGGCTGCACGATTATGTGGAACGGGGCGAAGAGGTGCTCGACCAGGCCCGCGAGCGCGCGGAGCACCTCTATGGCGATCTGCACGACACGGTCGAACGCAATCCCTTGACCGCGCTGATGATCGCATTGGGTCTCGGCTTCATCATCGGACTCCTGACCCGCCCCAGGTCATGATCGCATCGGTTCTCGGGCAATTGCTGAACACGGCGGTTGCCAGCAAGAAGCAGATGATCGGACCGATCATCACGAAGATCGCGCTCGTGCTGATCGGCGGGATTCTGCTGCTCGCCGGATTCGCCTTCGTTCTGATGACGATCTATCACGCGCTCACCCCGGAGCATTTCACCCGGGCCGAGGCAGCGGGGCTCATAGCGATCGCGCTCGTTGCCCTGGGCGCCATCGTGGTTCTGGTGGCGCTGAAAAAATCGAACGGAAAGATGGCGTCGCCCACGGCCACAGCGGCGGCGACGGACCCGCAGCTTGCCGAGTTGAGCGCTATTCAAGCACTGGGCCAACTCAATAAAGCGCTGACGGATATCAGCAAGGGGCGCGGCGGCGGCACCGCCATGATTGGCGTGCTCGGGCTCGCCGCCCTGGTCGGGTTCGTGTCGGGCCGGAAGCGCTAGCCTTCGACGCACCCGGCGGATCATCGCAACCGCCGCGGGTCCTCCGGTGGTGTTCTCACATCAGCAACGGCACTGGGTCGCACGGAAGCGCCGCGAAGGGGGCAAGCGCGCGGCCACGGTCGGGGAGGGCTGAAGAAGGCAGTCCCATCATTAATAATGTCTCACATACGTAAAACGATGTTTAAAACATCAAAAAAGCGCCTTAGGATGGCGATGTTCCGAGTCTGAGAGACCGCCCATACCATGATCACCGCCGCGCAGTTGCGAGCCGCCCGGGCCCTGATCGGCCTCGACCAGCGCCAACTCGCTGGACTCTCCGGCCTCTCCGTGCCGACCATTCAAAGAATGGAAGCGAGCGTTGGAGTCATCCGCGGCAATGTCGATTCCCTGATGAAGCTGGTGGACGCCCTCGAAGCGGCGGGCATCGAACTGATCGGTGAGGATGCCGCCAGCCCCGGCGGCGGGCGCGGGGTCCGCCTCAAGACATCGTCCGATGCCAATCCCGATCAGGAAACCGCCGCACCGGTGGCGCCACGCGGGATATCCAAGGAAGGCGCATGACCGCGGTCCTCGTCATCAGCGCGTGTGTTGCGGCGTTGCTGGGAACCGGGTGCCTGGCGGTCGTGGTTGGGCGTCGATCTCGCGGCTTCAATGTCATTTACGGCGCGGCAGCGGGGGCCTGCGGCATCGCGCTCGCCGCATCCGTGGCCCAACTGGTCTCCGGCGAGGCGCCGGCGGGCTTGACATTGCCCCTCGGCCTGCCGTGGCTGGGCGCTCACTTGCGGATCGACGCGCTATCGGCATTTTTTCTGCTGGTCGTCAACCTCGGGGGAACGGCCGCCAGTGTCTATGCGCTGGGCTATGGCGCCCATGAGCCGGACCAACACCGTATCCTGCCGTTCTATCCCGCGTTCCTCGCCGGCATGAACCTGGTCGTGCTGGCGGACGACGCTTTCACCTTCTTGCTCGCCTGGGAATTCATGTCCCTGTCGTCCTGGGCGCTCGTGATGGCGCACCACCGGGAGCCGGAAAACAGGCGCGCGGGTTATATTTATCTCATCATGGCGAGCTGCGGCACGCTTGCGCTGCTGCTCGCATTTGGCCTGCTCGCCACTCCGAGCGGAGGGTATGCCTTCGCGGCGATCCGCGACGCCGAAACATCCCCTGTCGTGACCGGCCTCGTGCTCGCTTTTGTTCTTTTCGGGGCCGGTTCGAAGGCCGGCATCGTGCCGCTCCACGCCTGGCTGCCGCTCGCACATCCCGCCGCGCCGAGCCACGTCTCGGCGCTGATGAGCGGCGTCATGACCAAGGTCGCCATCTACGGCTTGCTGCGCATCGTCTTCGATTTGATTGGCGAGCCGGCATGGTGGTGGGCCATGGTCGTGCTCTTGGTCGGCGGCGTCACCGCCGTGGTCGGTGTGCTCTATGCCCTCATGCAAAACGATCTGAAGCGTCTGCTGGCCTACAGCACGGTCGAGAACATCGGGGTGATCTACGTCGGTCTCGGCCTGACGCTGGCGTTCCAGGCGAATGGCATGGGATGGGCGGCGGCGCTGGCCTTCACCGCGGCGCTGTTCCATGTACTCAATCATTCGATCTTCAAGAGTTTGCTGTTCTTTGGTGCCGGAGCCGTGCTGACGGCGACCGGCGAGCGCGACATGGATCGTCTCGGCGGCCTCATTCACCGCATGCCGGCCACCAGCTTCGTGTTCCTGATCGGCTGCACCGCGATCTCGGCGCTGCCCCCATTGAACGGCTTCGTATCCGAGTGGCTGGCGTTTCAGGCGGTGTTGCAGAGTCCGCAACTTTCGCACTGGGGTCTCAAGATCATGGTGCCGGCCATGGGCGGACTCCTGGCTCTGTCGGCGGCTCTCGCGGCTGCCTGCTTCGTGCGCGCGTTCGGCGTGACGTTTCTCGGGCGGCCCCGCACCGCGGCGGCGGAGCAGGCGCGCGAAGTCAGCCGGTTTTCCCTGGCGGCCATGGCCGTGTTTGCCGCGCTTTGCCTGGTCGTCGGCATCCTGCCTGGCATCGTGGTCGACGGATTGGCGCCTGTGTCGTTGTCTATCGTCGGCGACCGCATGCCGCTGCAGTCCGGCCTACGCTGGCTGTCGCTCGTGCCCATTGCCGAAAGCCGCAGCGCCTACAATGGGGTGCTGCTGACGCTGTTCATCGGCGTTGCCGCATCGCTGGCCGCCCTCCTCATCCACCGCTTCGCTTCGCGGACGATCCGCCGCGCCCCGGCGTGGGGTTGCGGTTTTCCCCAGACAAGCCCGACCACGCAATACTCGGCCGGTAGCTTCGCGCAACCCATCCGCCGCGTGTTCGGCACGGTGCTGTTCGGGGCCAAGGAGCAGGTCGACATGCCGCTGCCTGGCGAGACCCGGCCCGCGGGCCTGCGGCTGGTGATGCGTGACCTGATCTGGGAAATCTTGTACGCGCCGGTCGGCCGCATGGTGGATCGCGCCGGCGAACGGCTCAACCAACTGCAGTTCCTCACGATTCGGCGCTACTTGAGCCTCGTCTTCCTAACCCTCGTCATCCTGTTGCTGCTGCTCGCATTGTGGCCATGATCCTCGACATTCTTCTGCAGGGCGCGCAACTGGCGCTGGTCCTGCTGCTGGCGCCGCTGCTCACCGGATTTGTGCGCAAGGTGAAGGCACGTCTGGTGCGCCGGAGGGGTCCGTCGCTCATCCAGCCCTATCGCGACCTGCTGCGGCTGCTGCGCAAGGATGCGGTCGTCGCCGAGAACGCTTCGTGGCTGTTCCGCGCGGCGCCCTACCTGATTTTTGCCACCACCTGGATCGCCGCCTCGCTGGTGCCGACCTTTGCAACCAGTCTGCCGTTCGCTCGCGCGGCCGACGTCATTGGGCTCATCGCCTTGCTCGGCAGCGCGCGCTTCTTTCTGGCGCTTGCCGGCATGGACGTCGGCACCAGCTTCGGCGGCATCGGCTCCAGCCGCGAAGTGATGATCGCCTCGCTCGCCGAGCCGGCCATGTTGCTGATCGTATTCACCCTGGCCCTGGTCGCCGGCGCAACGCAGCTTTCGACCATCGCCGAATTCATGGCCTCGCCGGCGGTCGGCCTACGGGTTTCGCTCGGGCTCGCGCTGGTCGCGCTCATCATGGTGGCGATTGCTGAGAACGGCCGCATTCCGGTCGACAACCCGGCGACTCACCTGGAGCTCACCATGGTGCACGAAGCCATGGTGCTCGAGTATTCCGGTCGCCACCTGGCGCTCATCGAGCTCGCCGCGTCGCTCAAGCTGCTGCTGTATATGTCGCTGATCGGCTGCGTGTTCGCGCCATGGGGACTTGCGGGGCCGGGGGCGGAGGTCAAGGCCTACGTCATCGGCTCGGCGGCCTATGTCGCCAAGCTCGCGGCGGGCGGCATCCTGCTGGCCTGGTTCGAGACGACGATCGCCAAGATGCGCGTCTTCCGGGTCCCCGAGTTTCTCGGCGCCGCGCTGATGCTCGGCCTGCTCGGCACGCTGTTGCTGTTCGTATCGCGGAGCCTGTGATGGGCAGTCTCACCTTCGATATCGCGCACCTGTTGGCCGGCGGACTCGTGCTCATCAGCTTTCTGATGCTGTATCAGGATCGCCTCTATTCGCTGCTCAACATGTTCGCCTTTCAGGCGTTGATTCTCGCCCTATCGGTCGCGTGGCAGGCGTTCATTCAGGACGCCCCCCATCTCTACGTCACCGCGGTGATCGCGCTCGTGTTCAAGGCAATCGTCATTCCCGTGGCGCTGCACCGCATCATTCAGCGACTCGGTATTCATCGGGATATAGAGACAGCGGCGGGCATTGGCCCCACCATGCTCATTGGAATCGGTCTGGTGGCTCTCTCCATGGTCTTGATGCTGCGAGTGACCGCGGAGGCGGCCCCGCTGGCGCGAGAAGATCTCGCCTTCGCGTTGTCGGTAGTGCTGCTCGGCCTTCTCGTGATGGTCACGCGCCGCAACGCGGTCAGTCAGGTCGTCGGCTTTATGTCGCTGGAGAATGGTCTGGTCTTGGCCGCCACAGGTGCCAAGGGCATGCCACTGGTCGTCGAGTTCAGCGTCGCTTTTTCGATTCTGATCGCCTTCATCGTCATCGGCGTTTTCCTGTTTCGCATCCGAGAACGCTTCGACACGGTGGATGTCAGCGCGCTTGACGATTTCAGAGGAGAGCGCAGATGAGCGTGTTCTCCTTAGACGCGGTAGCCGCCGTGCTGCTGATACCGATCAGCGCGGCAGCAGTCCTGGCGCTCCTGCCCGGTTACCGGATGACGGCAAGGCTGAACGTGGTCGCGAGTTTCCTGACGATGCTGGCCGCGCTGTCGCTGCTCGTCACTGACCGGCCGGAGCCGGGACAATATCTGCTCGTCGACGATCTCAACATCGTTTTTATTGTGCTGAACACGTTCGTCGCCTTCACCACCAGCATTTTCAGCGCAAGCTACATCGCTCACGAGTTGGAAACCGGGCGGCTTACTCCAGCGTACCTTCGTTTTTACCATGCCATGTATCAGATCATGATGTTCGGCATGAATCTCGCGTTCGTGTCGAACAACATTGGCTTGATGTGGGTCGCGGTGGAGCTTGCGACGCTGACCACCGTGCTCATGGTCGGCATCTATCGTACGCATGAAGCACTGGAGGCCGCCTGGAAATATTTCATTCTGGGAAGCGTCGGCATTGCGTTTGCTCTTTTCGGCACCATCCTCGTCTATATGGCCGCGCAGCCGGTGGTCGGCGAAGGCCAGGACGCCATGGTCTGGACTCTGTTGATTCAGCACGCCGCCGCCTTCGACCCGGCTCTCCTCAATGTGGCTTTCGTGTTTTTGCTGCTCGGATATGGCACCAAGGTAGGCCTCGCCCCCTTGCATGCCTGGCTGCCCGACGCACATGCGGAAGGTCCAACGCCGATCTCGGCCGTACTTTCTGGCTTGCTCTTGAACGTCGCGCTTTATGCCGTGCTGCGCTTCAAGATACTGCTCGCCGCCAGTCCGGAAGCGATTGCCCCTGGACCGTTGATGGTGACGATGGGACTCATCTCGCTGGTGTTTGCCGCCTTCATGCTCTATCGCCGGCGCGACATCAAGCGGCTGTTCGCCTATTCCTCGATCGAGCACATGGGCATCATCACCTTCGCCTTCGGCATGGGCGGCCCGCTCGCCAACTTCGCTGGGCTGCTCCATATGGTCATGCACAGCCTGACGAAATCCGCGATCTTCTTCGCCGTCGGGCATGTGGCGCAGATCAAGGGCACCCAGAAGATCGCCGACATCCGCGGCTTGACCGAGACTCATCCATGGCTCGGCTGGGGCCTCGTCGTCGGGGTCATGGCCATTGCCGGCCTGCCGCCGCTCGGCATCTTCATGAGCGAGTTCCTGGTGGTGAGTTCCACCTTCGCGCGCGAGCCGCTGCTTGCCATCCCGCTGGTCCTCGGCATCCTGCTCGCCTTCGGCGCCTTGCTGTTGCGGCTCAACGGCATCGCCTTCGGCGAGCCGGTCGGCAGCACGGCCCCGGCCGAAGCTTCCTATGTGCCGATGTATGCCCACCTCGCTCTCGTGCTGACCGCCGGGCTTTACCTGCCGCCGCCGCTCGTCGCCTGGTTCCAGCACGTCGCCAGACTCTTGGGATGATCGGGAGGAGACGCAGGCCATGCCTTCGCTCACGGAGCTGATCCGACAGGATGCTGCGGCGGCACCACACCGCGCGTGGTCGCGCGGCGTCGTGGATGTCTCGACATGGATCTTCGCCGCCGCGCAGTTGGCTGAGGGCCATTGGACTCTGCTCGACCTGTGGGGCGAGGCGGGCATGGTTCATATGGCGCTGCTGGACGAACCCCGGCGTGAAATCGGCATCATCAGCCTGGTTTGCCCGGAGGGCCGCTATCCATCGGTCGGACAGGGGCACCTGCCGGCGATCCGGCTCGAACGCGCCCTACACGACCTGTACGGACTGGAGGCGACGGGCTTGCCCGATACGCGGCCGTGGCTCGATCATGGCTGCTGGGGCCTGCGGCATCCGCTCGGCAGCGATCCAAGTGCGGTGGTGGATGCGCCGGACTACCGTTTCCTGCCCGTCGAGGGCGACAGCCTGCACCAGATTCCCGTCGGACCGGTGCATGCCGGCATCATCGAGCCGGGACACTTCCGCTTCACCGCCAGCGGCGAGACCGTGGTCCGGCTGGAGGAACGGCTCGGCTATGCGCACAAGGGCATCGACGGGCTGATGGCAGGCGCCGATCTGGCGCGCGCGGCGCGTCTCGCCGGCCGCGTCTCGGGCGACAGCACGGTGGCTTACGCCCTGGCGTTCGCGCGGGCGGTCGAGGATGCGGTGAGCGCCGTGGCGCCGGCGCGGGCCGTGTGGCTGCGCGCCCTCATGGCGGAGCTCGAGCGTATCGCCAATCATCTGGGCGACGTCGGCGCGATCTGCAACGATGCGGCGTTCGGCTTGATGCATGCCCATTGCGGAATTTTGCGTGAGCGCGTGCTGCGCGCCGCGAACCAGTGCTTCGGCCACAGGCTGATGCGCGATCGGATCGCGCCCGGCGGCGTGACCATCGACCTCGAACCGGCCGGCACCGCGGTGTTGCGCGATCTCGTGGCCGAAATCCGCCGGCGTTTCCCGCCGCTCATCGAGCTCTACGACGCGACCGCATCGCTGCAGGATCGCACCGTCGGCACCGGGGTCCTGAAGGCTGCGCTGGCGCGTCGGTTCGGCGCCGGCGGCTTCGTCGGCCGTGCCTCGGAGCGCGCATTCGATGCCCGCCGTTTACCGGGCTACGCGCCTTACGACGTGCTGAAGTTCGACGTGCCGGTGCTCGCCGCCGGCGACGTCAACGCGCGGGTGTGGGTGCGCATCCGGGAGATCGAGCAAAGCCTTGCGCTCGTCGATCAAATTCTCGAGGGCATGCCCGGCGGCGCGATCCACGCGGACCTTCCGGTCGGGGCGGGCGAAGGGATGGCCCTGGTCGAGGGCTTCCGTGGCGACGTGCTGATCTGGCTGCGCCTGTCGGACGACGGCACGCTGGCCCGCTGCCGGCTGCGGGATCCGTCCTGGTTCCAGTGGCCTCTCCTGGAGGCTGTCATCGATGGCAACATCGTGGCCGATTTCCCGCTGTGCAACAAATCGTTCAACTGCTCGTATTCCGGCCATGACCTGTGAAAGCCGCTAGCCATGCGTAAGATCTTGTTCGAAAGCCTGATCCGCTCTCCGCTCACGGAACCGCCGCCGCCCGATGACGACAGGATGCTGGCGGAGCTAGCCGCCGCCGTGGGCGCGGCGGCGCGGCGACGCATCGGCCGCAGCCTCTCGATCCGTGAGGTGGACGCGGGTTCGTGCAATGGATGCGAGCTGGAGATCAACGCGCTCAACAATTCGTTCTACGACCTCGAGCGCTATGGACTACGCTTCGTCGCCTCGCCGCGGCATGCCGACGTGTTGCTCGTCACCGGGCCGGTCACGAAGAATATGCGCGAGGCGTTGCAGCGAACCTATACCGCGACGCCGGACCCGAAATGGGTCGTCGCCGTCGGCGATTGCGCGTTCGATGGCGGATGTTTCGCCGGCAGCTACGCGGTGGTGGGCGGTGTCGCGGCGGTGGTGCCGGTGGATCTGCATATTCCCGGCTGTCCGCCACCGCCGGCCGAGATTCTCAAGGGGTTGCTCGCGCTGCTGGATCGGGTGAGCGACAGGAACGCGTGACCGGGATCGTCGGCCGGCTGGACCGGCGCGGCGACGACGCGGAGAGCTTGGTGAAACCATGATTGTGAAACAGGTGGCATGGGCAGGCCGTTCGCTGATCGGCCTGCTTGCGGAAGGCCAGCCGGGGCGCACGCCGGCGGATCAACTGGCCGGCTTGCTCGGAGCCTGCGACAAGCGGCTGGGCGGGTTCGGTCTGTCCCTGGAGAACGCGGTGCGTCACCGGATATGGACGCGTGACCGCCGCGCCCGTGATGAATCCAACGAAGTCCGGGCGAAACTGGTGAGTGGCGCCCGGCGCTGCGCCACTTCCAGCTTCATCGACCATGATCGCTTCGCATCCGCGGGCGATGTTGCCCTGGAACTGTTGGCGCAACACCCGACCCCCGCGCCACGTCGTCGGCTGGTGGATTTCGATCCGCCGCGGCGCTACGCCCATTATCTGGTGCAGGACGACATTTTTCATCTCTCCGGCATGGCCGAGCCGGGCGCCACGCTCGACGCGCAGTTCGACAATGCCTTCGGTCAGGTGATGGCGGCAATGCAGCGGGAAAAGGTGGCTTGGCCGGATGTCCTGTCGGCCAGCCTGTTCATCGAACGCGGGCATGGCGAGCCGCGATGGCTGCTGGAGCGGTTCCGCGCGGCGGCCGGCGCCGATTTGCCATTTGTCGAATGCGAGCCGGTGGACGGCTTGGCCTCGATCGACAAGCATCTGGAGATCGAGATCACGGCGCGGCTCGCCGAACGTTAGGCGTCAGGCCGTCCGGTCACGCCGGTAGAGCAGCCAGCCGGCCGTCGTGATGATCACGCCGACCGCGACGACGATGATGGTGGCGAGCGCGTTGATCTGCGGGCTGACGCCGAGCCGCACGCTGGAATAAACCACCATGGGCAGGGTGCTGGCGCCCGGGCCGGAGACGAAGCTGGTGATCACCAGATCGTCGAACGACAGGGTGAAGGCGAGCAGCCAGCCGGCGACCACGGCCGGCGCGATCAGCGGCAGGGTGATCGAGAAGAACACGGTGAGCGGCCGGGCGCCGAGATCCATCGCGGCTTCCTCCAGCGACTCGTCGAATGCCACCAGCTTGGCCTGCACGATGACCGCCACATAGGCCATGGTGAAGGTGACATGGGCGATGACGATGGTCGTCGCGCCACGCCCGGCCGGCCAGCCGACCCAGGTCTCCATGGCGACGAACAGCAACAGCAGGGACAGGCCGAGAATGACCTCGGGCATGACAAGCGGAGCAGCGATCATGGTGGCGAACAGGCCGCGGCCGCGGAAGCGTCGGTAACGGGCGAGCACCACGCCGGCCATGGTGCCGAGGATCATGGCGAGCGTCGCGTTCACCACCGCGATGCGCAGGCTGAGCCAGGCGGCCTCGAGCAGTTGCCGGTTGTGCAGCAGCTCGCCGTACCATTTGACGGAAAAGCCGCTCCACACGGTGACGAGCCGCGATTCGTTGAACGAATAGACGATGAGCAGCACGATCGGCGCATAGAGGAAGGCATAGCCGAACGCCAGCATGGTGAAGAGGAAGAACGGGCGGCGTCCGTTCATGGTGCCTGGCGCTCCTCCTCGCGGGATTGGCGCTCGCGCGCCATCTGCAGCGCGACCAGCGGCCCGACCAGCAGGATCAGCAGCCCGGTCGCCAGGGCCGAGGCCACGGGCCAATCGCGGTTGGTGAAGAATTCGGTCCACAGAACCTTGCCGATCATCAGTGCGTCCGGTCCGCCGAGCAGGTCTGGAATGACGAATTCGCCGGTCG
>CAZOBN010000019.1:0-47740 GCA_964577835.1 uncultured Rhizobiaceae bacterium | reverse complement strand
AGAATCGCATTCCGACACGGCTTTGGGAATCATCCGATGCGAACAGAACACTAGAAGCGCACACGCTTCAGCAGACAACGGGCCATCCACGGCCAAAAAACAACAAAAGCCGTGGGTGGCCCGAACTTTGTACGAAGCCTCGCCAAGGGATCGGGCGTCGTCGTAGCGCGCGTCATGCTGCGGCCGAAGGCTTCGCGCGAGAGCATGATCCGTTCCAGGGGAATCGGATCATGCTTCCAGAGTCTTGGTGGAGTCGCGTTTTCTACGCCGAACCGGTTTCCACTTCGGCGGAACCGCTCTAGGCGCGTCTTCCGTCGTCAGCCCACTAACCAATCGCGCTAAGCGCGGCGGCGTGTCCGCTACGCTAGTTGGACCGGGATGCGGTCACGCTGCCGCTTGATGCGGTTGCCGTCATCGACATAGACGAGCCTAGGCGCGAAGCTCGCGAGCTCCTGCTCGTCGTAGCGCGCATAGGCGGCGATGATGAGGATGTCGCCGACCGCGGCCTTGCGCGCCGCCGCGCCGTTCAGCGAGATGATGCCGCTGCCGCGCGCGGCCCGGATGGCATAGGTCGAGAAGCGCTCGCCGTTGGTCACGTTGTAGATGTCGATCTGCTGGTACTCGCGGATGTCGGCGGCGTCGAGCAGGTCGTCGTCGATGGCGCACGAGCCCTCGTAGTCGAGCTCGCAATGGGTGACCGTGACGCGGTGCAGTTTGGACTTCAACATCGTACGCTGCATGACATCCTCATTCCACACACTGGGTTTTCAGTCCGTCGGTGCCGCTCACCGGATCATCCGGCAAGAGGGCGGCAAGCCCGAGCGGAATCCTCAGCTCAGATCGACGGGGAAACGCACCGCGTGCTCGCGCGGCGTGCCCTTCCCCCGCTTCTGGGCGCGGCGATAGATCTCGATGCCGGCCGCGAGATCGGCCAAGCCGAGGCCCATGAACTTGTAGAGCGTCAGATCGACGCTCGCCGGCCGCGCCTTGCCGGCCTTCACCACCTGGGAGAGCTGCCGCACCCGATCCCAGCCGCAGCCGATTCCTTGCGCGAAGGCGTCGTTGAGCTCGCGCGCGTTCTCCTGGCACTGCTCCAGATTGTCGACCACGATCATGCTGGCCCGGCCGACCACGTCGGGCATGATCTCCGCATAGGCCGGGATGATGGCGCCGCCGGCGTTGACATGGGCGCCCTTGGCGATCATGTCGGCCGACAGGAAGGGCTGGCGCGCTCGGGTGAAGGTCGAGACGATCGGCGCGTCCTTCACGGCGGCCTCGATCGACGGCGCGTTGACCACCTCGAACGTGTATTTGCTTTTCACCAGCTCGACGAACTTGGCGCGGTTCTCCGGCGTCGGGCTGAACACGCGCAGGCGCTTGAGCGGCCGCACCGCATGGACGGCGGCAACCTGAGTCAGCGATTGCTTGCCGGTACCGATGATGGCGAGATCGTCGGCCCCTTCAGCCGCGAGATATTTGGTGGCGACCGAGGCGAGCGCCGCCGTGCGCATGGTGCCGAGGGCGATCGATTCGAGGATGGCGCGCACCTTGCCGTCGTCGGCGCCGTGCAGCACGGTCAGCGGCTCCGACGAGCCGCCCACGTTGGTCCAGATCTTGCCACCGCTGAAACCCTCGGAGACGAACTGGGCGCCCGTGACGTTGGTGCTGCCCTGGTCCCACACGGTCTGGGCCTTGTACATGTTCTTCGCCTTGCCCTCGGCCTCGAGCACCAGCGCGCGCTCGAGCGCGGCGATGACACCCGACAGGTTGATCAGCGAGGTGACGTCCTGCTCGGTCAGCCAAAGGAACGGCGGCAGGGTGGCGGCAACGGCCATGGGTACTCCGCAACGCAGCAAATAAGGGGTGGCAGGTCATAGACCGGCCATCCCGCGAAGGCAAGCCCGGGCCGGGCGCCATGAACCTCCCCCAATCCGGCTATGCGCGTCACGGGACGGCGTGGTCCAGGCAGTGCATGCCGGTTCTTGAGGAATCTCACGGCTTTAGGCTTGTCGGCATGGGGATCTGGACGCCGCCCGCATGCTGCCGCTGAGCCTGGCGTCGTACGGACTGCTCAGTAGCGCAGCCACACGATGGCATCGTAGCCGTGCGGCTGACCGCTGCCGCCGGATACCGTCTGCCAGCCGCCGACCTGCAGCGCCAGGGATTTGGTGAAATTGCGGGTGACCGAGGCCTGGCCTTTCGACGAATCGACGCCGCTTGGCACCAGACCCCCGACCCCGCCGCTGTCGAGCGCCACGGTATTGATGGATTGGGCGGTCAATTGCCAACGGTCCGCCGGGCGCCAGCCGAGAGCCAGATCGGTCTGCAGCTTGTCAGGGGCATGGTTGAGGCTGGGGTGAAAGCCACCTTTGATGGTGGAGGTCCAACGACCGTTGCCGATCCTGCCCGAACGGCCGTACTGCACGCGCAGGCTCGAGTCGGTCTGGGTCACGCCCGGCGCCGTGTCCTGTCCCGGCAGCCGCAAGATGTCCCGCACCGAGATCGTGTACCAATCCTGGTCGCGCAGCCGGCCGCGCAGGAAGAATTCCGTGTCCATGAAGCCGTCCGTGCGGACGGCACGGTCGCTCTCGAGCCCCGATTTGACGAATCGCGTTTCGCTGCCGAGGCCGACGGTGAGACGGTCGGTAAGACCGTATTCCACATATGGCTTGATGCCGAATTTTTCCGACTGCGGTCCCAATGCCGACAAATTCTTGCTGTCCGCGGTGGCCTGGCGGCTGGTGTCGATCCTGAGCTGGCCGGTGTCTTCGGGCAGCATCCCGCCGGCCGCGTGCGCCTTCAGAGAAACCATGAGGTTGAGCGCCAGAGCGGTGGCGATGGCCAGCATCCACCATGGGGCGCGGCGCGGATCGGTGCGGCGGCGCGAACGTGGCACGGCGCCGTGGCCTTGCGGCCGGTCCATACCGCCGGGGCGGTGAGGACCGGCGGCGAGCGGTTCGACCCCGGGGGCCGGAGACTTCGGGTGAATGTGTGATGAACCCATGAGGTCCCCCCTCATTGACGCGATCGATGAAACCGCAGCGCGGCTTCGCTATTACTACTGATGGTTGCCGCCTGTTCTTTCGATAGACTGCGCGATTGCCGTTAATGAAGAATGAATAAGCCTTTGTCCATAGGCATCGACGGCCAGTTTGATTACAGCTTTGGGTTGCACTCGAAGCCGCAGGCCGGGCGAAGCGCGGCCACGTGTGCGACAACAGCGCCGAAGCGGACGCGCGATGTTCCGAGCGCCGTCGTGGCAAACCAGGGCGCCGCGCACTCGCCTGATCATGCAGTCATTCGTCCGATCAAGAGACGCGCACCGCACGAGCGCGATGCCACGCTCGCTCGCGTCGCCTGCTTCATGTTTCCGATTGAGGGCGAGATGCATCGCGTGATCGTCAGCCGCATGGCGGCGCGCGCGTCGCAAGCCGCGGTCGGATTGCATCAACCCGTGTGCCGAGGCGCCGTTCGCGCGGCCCCACCCCGGTCGTTGCGGCTGGCACCGGTTTGCCCTAAAGTGCGGCCCTCCCGGGCGTCCCGCCCGTCGCGTCGGCAAAGCACCCGTAGCTCAGCTGGATAGAGCGCTGCCCTCCGAAGGCAGAGGTCACAAGTTCGAATCTTGTCGGGTGCGCCAATTACACAATTAGATTCAATCTATTAACGGCACCTCCCTTGTTGGGGGAACGGCGCTCATCTTTTAGGGAGCAGCGGGGAAGCACACCGCACCCCCCGCTCATATCCATCACCTCATGACGGCAGTCGAAGCGTCACATAGAATTTGTGTGGCTGTCGCAATGCGTTCAAAATCAAAAAAACAGGGCCGGGGAAAAAAGGATTCCGACATGCACAGGTGGCTTCTTGAAACCGCAACGGCGTTGGCGCTGACCCTTGCCGTGAGTTCGGGTGCCGGCGCCGCGGATCTGCCAAAGGCGACCCAGAAAGCGCTCGCCGAACTGAAGCTCGACGCTGCCGTGCTCGACGGGCTCGATGCGGAGCTCGACGTGCCCAAGGCCTGGCTCGACGGCGCGGCCAAGGAAGACGGAGTCACGGTCTTCGGCACGTGGAACGACCGCGATTTCCCCATCCTGACGGCGGCGTTCAAGGAACGCTATCCCTCGGTCAACCTGCGCTACAACCGGACCGGCACGGCGGGGCGTGGCATCAAAGTGCTGGTCGCGCTTGGCGAAGGCCGGGTCATCGCCGACGTGCTGACCAGCATCGGCAGTGCCACCCACCAATTCATCGAGATGAAGGCGCTGGCCGATCTGCGCGAACTGCCGGGGTTTGCAAACCTGTCGAGCGACTATGTCGCCGCCGACGGCACCTGGGCGAGCTACAGACTGTCGTTCCGCTGCGTGGCCTACAACACCGAGAAGGTGAACAAGGCAGACCTGCCGGCGACGTGGGACGACCTGGTGAAGAACCCACGCTGGCGCGGCGGTGCCCTCGCCATTTCCAACCTCCCCGACCCCTGGCTGCTCGCCCTGTGGGTCAGCAAGGGGGAGGCATGGGGGGCAGCCTTCACGCGCAGCCTTTTCGAGACAGTGCAGCCGCAGCGGCGCAAGGAAGGCATGAACGCGACAATGGCCCTCACCGTGGCGGGCGAAGCTGATGCCAACGTTCCGGCTGGCGAAGACCGCGCCCGGCAATATATCAAGAAAGGTGCGCCGCTCGGTTACCACTGTCCATCGCCCGTGCCGATCACCGTGTCGCAGATCGGGATGCTGGAAAAATCGCCGCACAAGAACGGCGCGCGGCTGTTCATCAACTGGTTGCTGAGCCGCGAAGGGCAGCTGGCGCAATTCGCGACGACCTTTGCCATGCCGGTCCACAAGGCGCTGCAGACGCCCGACTTCCTGATGTTCGCCGACACCATCATGGGCAAGCCGCACATCGTGCGCGACGACGCGATGCTCACCGCCGATACGAGCACCAAGATGCATGAGCTGTGGGATGCCCTTTGGATAGCGCCCGTGGGGGGCGAAAAGGCGCCGTAACCGCCCGGCCGATCCCGAGTTTCTCGCCGAGGCGAAGAAGCGCGGCCTCGACATTGAGCCGATGCCCGGAGAGAAAGCCGCGGCGGTCGTGCGCGAGGTACTGGCCCAGCCGGCCGACGTAATCGAGCGCACGCGCGAACTGGCCAAGAAATAGCCTGCGCCGCGATCTTTCCGCAGACCCCCTATTGCGCGGCGGAACGGGCTCGCCAGCCGCGAACGCGGGGACGTCGGCTTCGCATTCGGGCGCGATTTGGGGGACGGCCGCCGATTTCCGCGCCGCGACTCTTATCGACGATGCCAACCCCGCCTTCGCGGCGGCTTGCAAGTCTTACACAAAACTCGTGCGGGCCGTTTCGGAGCGCGGGCATCGGCCGCGCGCGCGTCGAAATTTACCTTCTGTTATCAATATTGCCCTATGAATCGGGCGACGCCATTCACCTTCGAGGTTACCCCGTCGCGGTGCGGCGTTCACAGAGGCCCAAATGCCCAAGGAAGTTCGCTACCTGTTGTTCTCGAACGAGGAGCTGTATCAGGCCCTCGTCAATGATCTGCGCGCGCGGTCTTATCCGCTGCCGCGCGGCTTCCTCAAGAACATCGTGCTCGGCAAGGACGAAAACATCGACGTCACCCTGATCTATGTCACCGACAAAGGTTCGGAAATGCCGATCCGCTTCGAGAATCAGGACGTGCTGCGCTCGCTCATCGTCTACTGCGGTCAACGCAATATTCCGCTGTCCGCCAAAGCGGTCAAGAATCTGGAGATCAAGGACGGCATGGTCGGCCTGCTGTGCACGCTCAACTTCAATCGCGATCAGATCGCCGCATCGGGCGACAAGCTGTCCTATCAGGATCGACATTCGGACAGTCTGAAAACGGCGACCAAGAACGCCGCATCGGCCGCGGCAGTGAAAAGCGCCGGCTGACATATCGCTCGCCGGGATCCCTCGTCACCGCGCCCGGGCCTCCTTCATATAGCAGCCGACCCGACAGCCGCTCGAGACGCGCGTCGGCGATCCGCCGGAGCTTGCCGGCGGCTCGCGGTTCCGCTTTTAATGTCCGCATGATGCCTCGCTCGTTCTTCGACCGCGACGTGCTCATCGTGGCGCGTGAGCTGATCGGTGCGACCTTCCTGTTCGACGGGGTGGGCGGCACCATTGTCGAGACCGAGGCCTACCATCACGAGGACCCGGCCTCCCATACCTACCGCGGGCGAACGCCGGGCAACGCCGCCATGTTCGGTCCGCCGGGCCATGCCTATGTCTATCGCTCCTACGGCATTCACTGGTGCCTCAACTTCGTCTGCGGCCCGGCGGGCGAGGGCAACGCCGTCCTCATCCGGGCGCTGTCCCCGACGACCGGCCTCGAGGCGATGCGCGCGCGTCGCGGCACCGCTGAGCCGCGCAAGCTTTGCGCCGGACCGGGACGCCTGTGTCAGGCCCTCGGCATCACCCGCGCCCAGGACGGGCATGCGCTGACCGCGCCGCCGTTCGACCTCGCCCCCGCGACGGCCCATCCGCACGTCGTCATCGGGCCGCGCGTCGGCATCAGCCAGGCGCGCGAAAAACCCTGGCGATTCGGCGCCGCCGGCTCGCCCTTTCTGAGCAGGCCGTTTCCGGTGAGCCAGGCCGTCCGCAAACCGCGCGCCGTGCGATAAGGCGCGCTTGGCTATCGACGTCCCGGGCTTTTAGCTGAACAGCGGGAACTTTTGCCGCCGGAAAGCCTTATTCCATTGGTTCGGTCCCTCATTTTCGTCACACTTGGGTTGTTATACTCTTCGCGTTCTCCTCGGGGATTCGGCCCTGCCAGCGGGGAAACCGCAGCGGTCGTCCAAAACCGCTCGATGAAACTGGTGGCCGAGTGTCCGGCCCGAAAATGGGCCGGGTTCTATAAAAGGAACTTTTCGATGAGCATGAAGAAAGTCCTCTTGGCTTCCATCCTGGGTGGCGCATTCGCGCTCGGCGCCGCGATGCCGGCGATGGCGCAAGCGATCGAAGGCAAAGTCACGGCCGTCGAGGGCGAAGGCCGCACCGTCGTGATCGGCGACAAGAAGGTCGCCATCAGCGGCTCGCGCACCAAGATCATGATCAACGGCAAACCCGGCGACCGCGGCGGCATCAAGGCCGGCATGACCTGCAAGGCGGATGGCGAATCGGCATCGACGCTGGACTGCAAGTAGGCCACTCGGACCATGAAGGGGCGGCATCAGCCGCCCCTTCTCTTCTTTGTATTCCGCGCGCGAGGCGCGACACAATTCCGCGCGCGAGGGCGCGAGAGTCCGCCGATCTGCGGCGGCATTGAACCGGGCGCCACAATCCCCACATAATCTTCTGCCGTTTTCGCGGCCGTGACGCCGGCGCGTCCGGCTGTGTCCTTGTGGAGAAGCGAATGACCACGATCACCGCGCGACTGCTCGACGGCGTCTTGACCCGCCCGCGCGATCCGGTGGCGAGCCGTGCGCGCATCGCCCGCGTCGCGAACCTGCTGGATTCGGCCATCGCGATTCCCGGCACCGGCATCCGCGTCGGTCTCGATCCGCTGATCGGCCTGATCCCGACCGCCGGCGATGCGATCACCACGCTCTTGTCCGGCTACATCGTCTATGAGGCCTACCGGGCGGGACTGCCGAAATCGGCGCTGCTGCGCATGATAGCGAACATCCTCATTGATTTCGTGATCAGCGCCGTTCCGCTGCTGGGCGATATCGGCGACATCTTCTGGCGCGCGAATCGACGCAATCTGGCCATCTTCGACGACTATCTGGCGCGCCGCCGCGGCGGCGCCATCATCGAAGGAACATGGCGGCCACTCGACCGCCGATGAACCAGCGCTGAGGCCGCCGCGCATCCCGATCGGCTTCAGAGCGTGACCGTATCCCTGAGCGGGACCTGGGTGAAAACCGCTTCCGTGCCGTTGCGGACGCGATATTCGATCGAACCGTCGAGCTGCGCGGCCAGCGAGCTGATCACGCGCATGCCCATGTGGCCGTCCTTGCCCGTGCTGGATGGGCCGGCGAAACCGACGCCGTTGTCGGCGACGGTGAACGTCAGGTGCACGCCGTTGAGCGACGCCTCGACCCTGACCTGCCCGCTGCCAGCCGGAAAGGCGTGCTTGAACGCGTTGGAAACCAGCTCGTTGATCATCAGCCCGGCAGGCACTGCCGTCTCCAGCGGCAAGGCAATGTCGTTGGCCGCAACGGCAATGGCGATTTGACGCCTTTCGGCGTCGTAGGTCCGCGCCAGCTCGCCGCACAAGCTTTTCAGGTAGGTATCGAAGTGCACGATGCTGGGCAGGCCGTCATGGTCGAACAACAGCGTATGCACGAGCGCGATCGACTGCACGCGGTTTTGCGCCTCGACGAGGGCCTGAACGATGCGGGGGTCCTCGAATTGCCGTGCTTGCAGCCGTAACAGACTCTTCACCACCTGCAGGTTGTTGCGTACCCGATGCTGCAGCTCGCGCAAGATTATGTTGCGGCTGTCCAGCGCTTTTTCCAGATCGCGCGTGCGTTCGCGCACCTTCGCTTCCAGGACCTCGTTGCTGTCTTCGAGATTGCGGGCATGAGCGGCGTTCACCCTCGCGAGCCGACGGTCATAGGACGCCGCGGCGAGCGCCAGAACCATGACCAAGAGATTGACGGTCGCCAGGTTGAAGGCCATCACCGCCGGATCGAGCAGGATGCCCTCCATGTCCGTGGGCGTATCCATGGGCATGACCCGCGCGCCCGCCATCGCCACGTAGTGCATTCCGGACACCGCGAAACCCATGATCGGGGCCGCGGCCACGCGGCGCCAGCGGCCGATCCGCACGAACGACAGCCACAGCGCCGCGGTGGCGGCGCCGGTCGCGATCGCCACCGACGTCAGGACAAACAGCGGCTCATGATGCAGTTCGGCATCCATGCGCATGGCTGCCATACCGATGTAATGCATGCTGCTGATGCTACCGCCGGTGATCAGACCGGCGATCAACAGGTTCGGCGCACCCTTTGGGTACTTCTCCATGAGAAAGAAGCCGAAACCTGTCATCACGATAGGGGTGGCTAAAGAAAGCAGCGTGAGGCCGACGTCGTAGCGCACCGTGACCGGCAGGCTGGCCGCCAGCATGCCGATGAAATGCATCGACCAGATGCCGCCGCCCATGGCGCAGGCAGCACCCGCGAGCCACGGCACCCCGGCCTTTCCCGCCTGTGCGCGGAACCGTCCCGCCAGATCGAGCGCGGTATAGGAGGCAAAGGTCGCCACCGCCACGGAGAGAGCGACCAGATACGGGTTATAGGCGATATCCATCCCCAGCCTGGCTCACTTTGCGAAGCCATCACGTCCGGGCGCATTTTATCATCCTTGCGCGAGGGGCGAAAATGCCTTCTCGGGCGCGTTTTGCCGACTTGAGGCCACGTCCTCTGCCCACGGGCAGAGGACGTACGTACGAGACGTCCGGGACCCGCATGGGCCCGGGTTGCCGGTTGGCGCGCGGACGGATGCGCAGAGTCGCATCCGTCGGCCCCTTTCCATCGTAGTACGTCCCTGACGGCGTCCCTGACATCGACTTGACGAGAAGGTCCCGTTGTCAGGAAGCGCCCTCGAACCCTAGCCGAGGATCGAGTCATGAAATACATGGTGACGTTTGATTGGCGGCCGGACTCGGAGCAGAGAGTGGCCGGTATCGAGCGGTTCAAACCTGACGGCGGTCAGATGCCCAAGGGCGTCAAGCTGGTCGGCCGCTGGACAAAGGCGGATCTCAGCGGCGGTTTTGTACTCTTGGAAACCGACGATCCGAAGGCTCTCGCCTCGTTTGCCTATCGGTGGAGCGATCTGATGCGATTGAGCACCGGCCCTGTGCTCGACGACAGCGACCTCGCGGCCGTCTTCGCGCAAGCTTGACCCGCCGGGGCTATCGGCGGCGGCATGGGAACGAGGCCTGTCCGGCACGGGCTCCGTTCTGATTGCTCGTGACGGCGTGGCCGCGAGTGATTAGATATCTCGCTGCGGTCTCGCGCGCCGGCGCGGTGCGTGTCACCGCCATGAATTCGAGATGACGCATCATCTAGGAACGGCCAATGGAAGACGTCGACTATCTCAGGCTCCTGCGCGACGCGATCCAGTCGGGCGTCCTGACCGTATCGCTCGACCTCGGGAAGCTGGAACACATCGATTCGCCGATCTCGGTTCAGGCGGATTCCAACCGCTGGATCTACAGCCTGATCATCATCGTGTCGGCAACGGCCTGGTTGGGCGGCGCGTGGTGGGCCGTCGGTGCGGCGGCCGCGGGTGCGGCAGCCTGGTTCGCGGTCGGCCGGCGCTGGCACCGCCGCCGCATGGAACAACGGTTTCATCAGGTCACCCTGCACAACCTGGATGATTGGAAGAAGCTGTGGCGCATGCCGGGTGTCGTGCTGACCGATGCCAAGACGGGCAACCAGAGCCAATCGCCCTCCGGCAACTGGCGCGCACTGGTGGCTGCCGCCACGTCGGGATCTGCCATTCCAGCCGCATCCCCGACCTGAGCCCGACAGCGGCCCAGCGCGCTATGGCTGGTTCGCGGAGAAGAAGTAAACGTTGAAGCAAAGACGCCGTCTTCCTCCTTGATGGGGTGGGGATCGGCGGCCCCCTGGCCTCCCCCCGCAGGGGCATGTCTTCGTCCGCTCTGCCCGAACTTGCGGAAGAACCTGTAAATCGCGGGGCAAAGGCATTATATCCTCGCCAACCCCTCAGTTTACCGAGCCCGTTCCGCCACCCCCATGACCGACACGGCCCCCCTCCTTTCCGCGTCCACGACGCCCGTGGCGCGCCGGCGCACCTTCGCCATCATCTCGCACCCCGACGCGGGCAAGACGACGTTGACCGAGAAGCTGCTGCTGTCGGGCGGTGCGATCCGCATGGCCGGCCATGTGCGGGCGCGCGGCGAGAACCGGCGCACGCGCTCCGACTGGATGGAGATCGAGCGCGCCCGCGGCATCTCGGTCACCAGTTCGGTGATGACCTTCGAACACGCGGGTAAGATCTTCAACCTGCTTGATACGCCGGGCCACGAGGATTTCAGCGAGGACACCTACCGCACCCTGACCGCGGTCGATTCCGCCGTGATGGTGATCGACGCGGCGAAGGGCATCGAGACTCAGACGCGCAAGCTGTTCGAGGTCTGCCGGCTGCGCGACCTGCCGATCGTCACCTTCGTCAACAAGGTCGACCGCGAGGGCCGCGATCCCTTCGAGCTGCTCGACGAGATCGCCGACACGCTGGCGCTCGACGTCTCGCCCATCGTCTGGCCGATCGGCATGGGCGGGCTGTTCCGCGGCCTCTACGATCTGCGCGAGAATCGCCTGCTGCTGCCGGGCAGCGCACCGAACGGCGCTTTCGGCAAGTCGATCCAATGCAGCGGACCGGACGATCCGATCCTCGGCCAATATGTGCCTGAGGACGAACTCGCCGCGTTTCGCGGCAACGTGGAGCTTGCCGCCGCCGGCTATCCGGAATTCGACCTCCAATCCTACCGCGAAGGCCATCTGACGCCGGTGTTGTTCGGCAGCGCGCTCAAGGATTTCGGCGTGGCCGAGCTGTTGAGCGTATTGGCCGACTGGGCGCCGAGCCCGCGGCCGCAGCCCGCCGAGCCGCGCGCCATCGAGCCGGACGAGAACAAGGTCGCCGGCTTCGTGTTCAAGATGCAGGCCAACATGGACCCCAATCACCGGGACCGCGTGGCCTTCATGCGGCTCTGCGCCGGGCGCTTCAAGCGCGGCATGAAGCTCAAGCAGGTGCGCACCGACAAGACCATGGCGATGCACAACCCGATCTTCTTCTTCGCCCAGGACCGCGAGCTGGTGGACGAGGCTTGGCCCGGAGATATCATCGGCATTCCCAATCACGGCACCCTGCGGGTCGGCGACAGCCTGACCGAAGGCGAGGCGATCCGCTTCACCGGCATTCCGAACTTCGCGCCCGAAATCCTGCGCCGCGCGCGGCTGGAAGATCCGATGAAATCGAAACAGATGCGCAGCGCGCTCGAGGATCTGGCGGAGGAAGGCATCGCCCAGGTGTTCCGGCCGGTGCTCGGCTCGGACTGGATCGTCGGCGTCGTCGGCGCCCTGCAGCTCGACGTGCTGTCGACCCGCATCGCCGCCGAATACAAAGTCGCCATGCGCTTCGAGGAGGCGCCTTTCGAATACGCCCGCTGGATCAGCGGCGACGAGGCCGAACTCAAGAAATTCATCGAGCGCAATCAGGGCGGCCTCGCCCATGACCGGGATGGCGCTCTGGTCTTCCTGGCCCGCAACCGCTGGGATCTCGACCGCACCCAGCAGGATTGGCCGAACTTGCGATTCGCCACAACCCGGGAGGTTTCTTAAAGAAACCGCCGCTAGGCGTCCGGGTTTCCTTCGGCGGGAATGGAACGAAAAGTTCCATCTTATTACCAAATATTTAAGTCTTAAGTGTATGTTCGGCCGATGGCCGGCATGAAGCTCCGTCTCGTCCTGTTCACCGCCGCCCTCATCGCTATCTTCTGGGCCAATGCCCTGCTGGAGATACGCGAGCGGCGCGCGAGCGCGATTCGCGAGGCCGAGCGCGAGACCTCGACATTGGCTTTGACTCTCGAGGAACAGGTTCACAACTCGATCAGCGCGGCCGACCTCACCTTGCGTCTCGTCGTTCGCATGGCCGAGGAAGGCAACTGGGCCAACGCCAACGATGCCGAACTGGCGGGACAGGGTTATCTCAAGCAGATGGCGGCTGAAATTCCCCAGATCAACAATCTGGCGATTGTCAGCCGCGACGGCGCCATCGTCGCGCAAAGCATTGGCCCGATTACCGGCATGACTGCGGTGGATCGCGAGTATTACACCGTCCATCGCGATGCGCCGGATATCGGAACGCACATCTCTCCCGCGGTTCGTGGCAGGGCCTCCGGGCGCAATGTGGTCACGGTGAGCCGCGCGATCGTAGCAAAAGACGGCTCATTCGCTGGAGTGGCTGTGGCCGCGATGAACCCGAACTATTTCCATAAGACCTATACGGCGCTCGATCTCGGCCTGGAAGGCGCCATTGCTCTGTTCGACATCCGGGGCGCGGTCATAAACCGGCAACCGAACCCCGGCAACGTCATTGGCGAGTCCGCGGCGCATTTTCCCCTGTTCACCGAGCATCTGCTGCGAGCGCCGATCGGCAGTTTCACGTCGAAATCGCCGTTTGACGGCACCGTTCGGATCGTCAGCTACCGTCACATCGCCGCAACGCCGTTCATCGTTCTGGTTGGCAAATCGCAAGCCGAAACCCTGGAGCCATGGCGCTGGGAACTGCGACGCGCCACCTTGGCCCTCGGCATCATATCCCTGCTGCTGATGTTCGGCTGCATGCTGATCCTGCGCGAAACGGCGAGCCGGCAGAAATCGCTGGAAGCGAGCGAGCATCGCTTCCGCAGCACATTCGATCACGCGCCGGTCGGCATCGCCCAGCTCGACCTCGAGGGCCGCTGGCTGCTCACCAACTCGGCCCTGTGCCAAATCCTCGGCTATTCCGAAGCGGAACTGCGCGAGACGAGTTTCGCCGATCTCACCCATCCGGACGACCGCGGCGCCTCCCGCGCTGCCTGGGACGCGATGGTCCGCGGCGAACTGTCGCTCTGCTCGAGCGAGAAGCGCTATCTGCGCAAGAACGGGCAGGCCATCTGGGTCAGTCTCACCGCTTCCTTGCAAAGCGGCGCCGACCGCGGGAAACCTTACGTACTCAGCATCTTGGCGGACATCACGTCGCGTAAGAGCGCAGAGGCGGATCTGCTGGCCAAATCCGAACAGCTGCGCCAATCCGAGGAGACCAGCCGCAAGCAGGCCCTGATCCTGCAATCCATCATCGCGAGCATGGCGGACGCGGTGATCGTCGCCGACGAGCAGCGGCGCATCGTTCTGTTCAACCCCGCCGCCCGCGCGTTGTTTGGCGAACCGCCGGTCGGAAGCGTTAATCCGGACGATTGCCCGCGCCAATTCGGCCTCTACCGCGCGGATGGCCAAACTCTGCTGTCCCCCGAGGAAGTCCCGCTCGGTCGCGCATTGCTGGGCGACAGCATCGATTCGGCCGAAATCTATGTCCGCAACGCGACGATGGTGGATGGCGCCTACATCAGCGTCAGCTCCCGACCGATGCTGGACGATGCCGGCATCATTCGCGGGGCGGTGGTGGTGTGCCGCGACATTACCGAGGCACGTCTGACGGGTGAGGCTCTGCGCCAAGCGCAAAAGATGGAAGCGGTGGGTCAGCTTACGGGCGGCATCGCCCACGACTTCAACAATCTGTTGCAGGTCATCATGGGCAACAGCGAGATCCTGGCCGAGGTGCTGAAGAACAGCAGGCCGCAACAGAAACTGGCGCAGATGACCTTGACGGCGGCCCAGCGCGGCGCCGAACTCACCAGCCAGCTACTGTCGTTCTCCCGCCGCCAGGCGTTGCAGCCGCGGCCGACCGATGTACGCCGGCTCGTGGCCGAAACGGAAGCCCTGCTGTCGGGCGCGATCGGCGCCGCCATCGAATTCAAGCAGGAGTTCCCGCCGGACCTTTGGCAGGTGGTGGTCGATCCCGGCATGCTGCAGAATGCCTTGGTCAATCTGGTGCTCAATGCGCGCGACTCCATGCCGAACGGCGGTCGCATTACGATCCAGGTGGAGAACTTCGTTTGCGATGACGCTTACGCCAGTCGTCAAAAGGACGTTCGCCCCGGCGACTATGTGCGCATCAACGTCGCGGATACCGGCGTCGGCATCCCGCCGGCTAACCTCGAGAAGGTGTTCGAGCCGTTCTTCACCACAAAGGAGGTCGGCAAGGGATCGGGACTGGGCCTCAGCATGGTCTACGGCTTTATCCAGCAATCGGGTGGCGCCATCCACATCCGCAGCGCCGAAGGCTATGGCACCGTCGTGCAGCTGTACCTGCCGCGCGCCGTTGCCACGTCCCGCCAGCCAGCGGCGCACGCCAACGCTGTCCCGCAAGGATCCGAAACGATCCTGGTGGTCGAGGACGACCCGCCGGTGCGCGACTTCGTGGTCGCCGCGCTGCGCAGCCTCGGCTACGCGGTGCTGGCCACCGCCGACAGCCAGACCGCCTTGCAATGCCTCAAGGCCTATGACGGCGTGGTGCATTTGCTGTTCAGCGACATCGTCATGCCCGGCGGCATGACGGGCTGGGAGTTGGCCAAGCACGCCATCGTCCTTCGGCCCTCGCTCAAAGTGCTGCTCACGTCGGGCTACGCGGACGCGGTAAGCGGCCGCAGCCATTCGAAAACCGATTACCCGCTGCTCCTCAAGCCCTATAGCAAAGCCGAGCTCGCCACGGCCATCCGGGCGGCTCTCGGTTCCGAGCAGGCACGCATGGCGAGCTGAGCGCAGCGCGTCCTTTGGGGTTTGCCGACACTCGATCCGCGATATGATGGGCGCATCATGCTCCGGCGCTTTCCCATTCGTCTCTCCACCATCCTGTTCGCCCCACTCGCCCTGGTCTTCATGATCGCCAGCCCCGCGGTGTTTCCCGCCGCGGCTTCGGAAGGTGAGGCCGAAGCGGACGGCATCGACAATCCGGCTGTGCTGTCCTATTCGAGCGGCCTGCCCGAGCCGAAGGCGGTCACGTTCCCCTGGCGCCCGGGTCGCTTCACCCGGTTTCAAGACGGGAGCGAGGAGGAGGGCGGCCTCACGGCGCGCAGCGGCAATCTCGCCGGCCGGCTCTATCGCGCTTCGCGCCAGGGCGCGGCGCCCTATGCCGTGCTGCTGGCCGGCTGCGGCGGAACCTATGAGGGCGCCAACGGCCTATGGCTCAAGCTGTGGGCGCGCACCCTGCAGGATATCGGCGTCGGGACGCTCGCGCTCGACAGTTTCGACGTGCGGGGCGTCAGGGATGGCGTGTGCGGCGATGGCTCGAAAGCCTGGGCGCAACGCCGGGTCGACGACGCCTATTCAGCGCTCGCCTGGCTGGCAGATCAGCCGTTTGCCGACCCGCGGCGGATCTTCGTCATGGGTATGTCGAACGGCGCGCGAACCGCCCTGCTGTCGGTCAGCGCCAGCGAGAATTGGCGCTTCCATCGTTTCGCCGCCGCCGTGGCGCTCTATCCGACCTGCGATCGGATGCCGCCCCACGACCTTCTCGCGCCAGCCCTATTGTTGCTCGGCCAAGCGGACAACCCCGCCGTTCAGCCGGTGTGCGAGGCCTATGTCCGACAGCGATCGGAAGCGGCGGCAGCGCCGCGTCTCGTCGTCTATCCCGATGCCTTTCATCTGTTCGACGTATATCCGCGCGACGATAATTACACCGCACCGGAAGTGCTCGGCGCGCGCGAAGAAGTGAAAGCTTTTCTGCGACAGGCGGCTGGATTGCGCGAACCTTCCCATCGCACCGCGGCGCCCGCCGGATAGCGAGGCTACTTGCCGGTTTCGCGCGGCGGCAGGCCGGGCCACGGCCTCATCAGACCGATGACGCGCCGCGCATTGCGTACCGCCAGCGCATCGAGGTCGACGCTCAAGAACCATTCTCGGGTCTGCAAGGCGAGGCGCGAAGGCCGCGTCGGAAACATGCGCTCCACGTCCTCACGCAGGCGTGCGAATTCGCGCGCGGCCCAGCGCTCCGCGAATCCTTCATAAGGCTTCAGCAATGCCGCTGGCAGCCGCTCCGCCGCGACACCCAGAGCGTGCAGGAGCAGCACGGTCGCACGCATTCCGCGCATAAAGCCGCCCTTCTTGGCAATGCGCAGCAATTGCGGCCAATCGGCCGTGACCCGAGCCCGTGCCAGCATCACCACCAAATCGGCGAGCGCGCGCACGGCCAAGGGATCGAACTTGTCGCGCATCGCGTTGGTGATGGCGAGCAGCACCAGATGATCGATGCACGGTGCACGGAACGACAGGCCTCCGTCGGTCACGTCGCGCGCGTGCGCGAACACCATCTCGGTGGTGATGCCGCGATGGACGGGGAAATCGTCCGGATGGATATGCAGGTCGAACACCATCGAGCCGTCGGACGCGACGAACGGATGAAAGCTCGCATCGCCGATATGGCCCCAAGCCGGTGTGTCCGCGGCATAGTGGAATTCGAAGCCATGACCGGCGAGCAAGCCGATCAGCCGCTCCAAATCACGGCTGCGCACCAAGATATCCAAGTCGGCGAAGCCGCGCACGGCCGGATCGGGATAGAACAGCGCTCCGATCGCGAATCCCTTCAGGACCACGGTTTCGATGCCGGCTTGATCGAGCGCCGCGAGCCAGCGCCTGGCAACCTCTCTGCGCATGCGGTGGGAGGCGCGGCTGCGCTCCGCGGCGCCGGGGGCAATCAATGGCGCTTCCCGCGGCGCGGCATCGGCCAGCAGCCAGGCGGCCGTCGCCGGCGAAGTCATCGCGGCAAAGCGCGCCGCCTCGGCCCGGATGGCTTCCGCGACCGGCTCGGACAAATGATGGTGGGGGTCGGCGATGCAGCGCCACAGCGTTTCCGTCATGGGCTCCTCGCGTTCCTCGGGCGCTTGACTGGAATAGGACCGTCAGCGCGCCAGTCGCGCGATCGTGGCCGTCGTGCTATGGCCGGGCGCCAGTTCCGCGAGCAGCACCTTGCCGCCGTAGGATTGCACGAAGGACCCGCCGACCACATCCTTGACGGCGTAGTCGGCGCCCTTGACCAGCACGTCCGGACGGATCGCCTCGATTTGTCGCATCGGCGTGTCCTCGGCAAACAGCACCACCAAATCGACCATCGCCAGCGAACCCAGCACCGCGGCGCGCGCCGCCTCCGACTGGACCGGCCGATCGGCGCCTTTCAGCCGCTTGACCGAGGCGTCGGTGTTGATCGCCACCACGAGACGGTCGCAGGCGGCGCGGGCCTGATTGAGCAAGTGAAGATGGCCGGGATGCAGCAGATCGAAGCAACCGTTGGTGAAGCCGACGCGCAATCCCTGGCGACGCCAGCGCGCCACATGGTCGAGCGCCGCGTCGAGCGAGGCCAGTTTGCGTTCGCCCCGCAACAGCTCGCCCGCATGCAGGGCGTCGGCGATTTCGCTGAGATAAACCACTGCGGTACCGACTTTGCCAACCACGATCCCGGCCGCGACATTGGCGAGCCGCGCCGCATCGACCAGCGGCAGGCCGGCGCCGACGGCGGCGGCCATGACGGCCACCACCGTGTCGCCGGCGCCCGATACGTCGAACACCTCGCGGGCTTCAGCCGGCAAATGCTCCGCGCCATCCTTCGTCACCAGGGTCATGCCCTCGGCGCTGCGCGTCACCAGGATATTGGCGATGCCGCAGTCGGCCATGAGGCGGCGCGCCGCGGCGATCATCTGCTCGTCGGTATCCGTCGGCAGCCCGGTCGCCGCCTGCAGCTCGCGCCGGTTGGGCGTCACCAGATAGGCGCCACGATAGCGGGTGAAATCGTCGCCTTTTGGATCGACGATGATCTTCCTGCCGTGCTTCTGCGCGGCGGCCACCAACGTCCGATTGGCCTCCGGCGACAGCACGCCTTTGCCGTAATCGGACAGCACGATGACGTCGACTTCCGCCGCCAGTTCGGCGGCGCGCGACGCCACGGCGCGCTGCACGGCCTGCGGAATGCCGCCGGTCCTCTCGCGGTCGGCGCGCAGCAGTTGCTGGTGGCCGGAGATATAGCGGGTTTTGATGGTGGTGGTAAGACCGGGCGCCACTTCGAGATTGACGGTCACGCCGGAAAGCGCGCTCAGCAGACCGCGCAGATCGGCGCCGGTGCCGTCGTCGCCGATGACCGAGACGAAGCCGGTCGGCGTGCCGAGAGCGGCCAGGTTGCGCACCACATTGCCGGCACCGCCGGCCATGGCGGTTTCGCGCGTCTCGAGAAAGACCGGGATCGGCGCCTCGGGCGAGATGCGGTCGACCTCGCCGTAGACATAGCGATCCAACATGACATCGCCGATGACCAGCGCGCGAACCCCGGGCAACCGGTCGAGCGCGGCGACCAGCGTGGAAGCATCTCCGATCGGTGTGGCGGCGGTCATGATGTCTTGATGTCCTGCATTATCGCGTGGCACGGGCCGGTTGCGCGGTTGTCACGGCCTTTTTGCCATCGGCATGGTCGAGATACCAGCGATAGGTCATGGCAATGCCCTCGCGCAGCGCGATGCGCGGAGTCCAACCCATCGCCGTCAAGCGCGAAACATCGAGCAGCTTGCGCGGCGTGCCGTCGGGCTTCGAGGAATCGAACACCAGGTCGCCGCCATAGCCCACCACCTCGCCCACGAGGTGGGCCAACTCCGCGATGGCAATGTCCTTGCCCGCGCCGACGTTGAGGATCTCGCCGGACTCATAGCGCCGCATCAGGAACAGACACGCTTCGGCGAGGTCGTCGACATGGAGAAACTCGCGGCGCGGCGCGCCGGTGCCCCAGATCGTCACCGTTTTGGCGCCCGAACGCTTCGCTTCGTGAAATTTCCGGATCAGCGCCGGCAGCACGTGGGAGGCGATCGGATCGAAATTGTCGTGAGGCCCGTAAAGATTGGTCGGCATCGCCGCGATGGCATTGAAGCCGTGTTGCCGGCGATAGGCCTGGCACATGGCGATCCCGGCGATCTTGGCCACCGCATAGGCGTCGTTGGTGGGCTCCAGCGCACCGGTCAGCAGGCTGTCCTCGCGGATCGGTTGCGCGGCGAACTTGGGGTAGATGCAGGATGAACCGAGGAACAGCAGCTTGCGCGCGCCGTGGCGCCACGCCGCGTCGATGACATGGGTCTGGATCAGCAGATTGTCGCGGATCATGTCCGCCGGATGGCGTTCGTTGGCGACGATGCCACCCACTTCGGCCGCCGCCAGGAAGACATGGTCCGGCCGCTCGGATTCGAAGAACCGCACGACCGCGGCGCGGTCGGTCAGATCGAGCTCGTCGCGGCCGCGCACCAGAAGCCGGCAGAAGCCCTCGGCCTGAAGCCGGCGGACAATCGCCGATCCGACGAGGCCGCGATGCCCGGCGACGAAGATTTTGCTGTCCTTTTCCACGATGCGTCCCGTCAGCGCTTCTGGAATTGCCGCAAGCCGATGTCATGGCCGGCCGCGCGCAAGAGCGCTTCCTGACGCGCGAGCTCCAGGTCATGCCCGACCATCATCTTGACCAGCTCGTCGAAGGTCACCCTCGGCTCCCATGCGAGCTTGGCGCGCGCCTTGCTCGCATCGCCCTGCAGCAGCGCGACTTCGGTCGGGCGCAGATAGCGCGGATCGAGCACGATGTATTTCTGCCAATCGAGGTCGAGCAGCTTGAACGTCGCCTCGGCGAATTCGCGCACCGACCGCGTCTCGCCGGTCGCGATCACATAGTCGTCCGGCTCCGACTCCTGCAGCATGGCCCACATGGCCTCGACGTAGTCGCCGGCGAAGCCCCAGTCGCGCCACGCATCGAGATTGCCGAGATAGAGCTTGTCCTGCAGGCCCAACTTGATGCGGCCGGCCGCGCGGGTGATCTTGCGGGTGACGAAGGTCTCGCCGCGCATCGGCGATTCGTGATTGAACAGGATGCCGTTGGCGATGAACATGCCATAGGCCTCGCGGTAGTTTACCGCGAGCCAGTGGGCGCCCGCCTTGCTCGCGGCGTAGGGGCTACGCGGGTGGAACGGCGTGCTCTCGTTCTGCGGCGCGGGCGCGGCGCCGAACATCTCCGACGATCCCGCCTGATAGATCTTCACCGCCTTGCCGGAGACGGCGCTGTAATCGCGCAACGCTTCGAGCACGCGCAAGGTGCCGGTGAACACCACGTCGGCGGTATATTCCGGCTGGTCGAAGGAGACTTTGACATGGGATTGCGCGGCGAGGTTGTAGACCTCGTCGGGCTGCACGGTTTCGACGATGCGGCGCAGGCTCGTGCCGTCCGTCAGATCGCCGTAATGCAGAAACATCCGGACGTCCGGGTCATGCGGATCATGATAGAGCGCGTCGATGCGGTCGGTGTTGAACGTGCTGGCCCGGCGGATGATTCCGTCCACCCGGTAGCCGCGCGACAGCAGCAATCGGGCGAGGTAGGCCCCATCCTGCCCCGTGATGCCGGTAATCAACGCCGTCTTCATCGTTCCCTCTTGGCACTCAAAGCCGTCGCGCAGTGCCGTCGCGCTCGGCGCGCAGAGTATCACCGAGGCCGGCAAGCCGCCAGCCGTTGAGCTCTAGGCGTGTCGCGCCGCGTAGGGAGAAGAAACGCTCGGAAAGCGGAATCGGCGTCCAACTTGCCGGTCAGCAGAGCCAAACCCGGTCCCTCATCCCGGCCAGCGCCTGTCGATCGGAGCCATTCAAGCCCGCGCTCAGGCACGTCCGCTGGCCAGCCCGCAGAAATGGTACGGCAGCTCAGCTCTTGAAGTGCTTCTGGTGCCAGCGCCAGGCGTCCGCGATCTGCACCTCCAGCGCGGCGCGCTGGGGCTTCCAGCCGAGCACCGTCTTGGCGCGGGTCGAATCGGCGACCAGCACCGGCGGATCGCCGGCCCGTCGTTCGCCGCGGCGCACCGGGATGTCGCGGCCGGTGACCTTGCCCGCCGCGGCGATCACCTCGCGCACGGAAAACCCGTTGCCGTTGCCGAGATTGAAGAATTGGCTGTCGCCGCCGCCGAGCAGGCGGCGCAGCGCCAGGACATGGGCGTCGGCCAGATCGCCGACATGGATATAGTCGCGCACGCAGGTGCCGTCCGGCGTCTCGTAATCCTCGCCGAACACGGCGATGTCGCGCCGCCGGCCGGCCGCCGCATCGAGCACCAGGGGAATCAGGTGAGTTTCCGGATCGTGGTCCTCGCCGACCCTGGCCTCGGGATCGGCGCCCGCCGCGTTGAAATAGCGCAGCGCCGTGCTGCGCAAGCCGTAGGCGGCGCCGAAATCGCGCAGCATGCGCTCGACCATCAGCTTGCTCTCGCCATAGGGATTGATCGGCGACTGCGGATGGCTTTCGGGCATCGGCGAAACCTGCGGCACGCCATAGGTCGCGGCGGTCGAGGAAAACACGAAGCACGGCACCGACGCCGCCTTCATGGCTTCGAGAATGGTCAATGCCCCGGTGGTATTGACGCGATAATAGCGCGCCGGGTCGGTGGTGGATTCGCCGACATAGGTCAGCGCGGCAAAATGCAGCACCGCGGCGGGCTTGTGGCGCGCCATGACCGCGTCGAGCCGTGCGCGATCGAGAATGTCGCCTTCCTCGAGCGGACCCCAATTCACCGCCCAGCCGTGGCCGCGCTCGAGATTGTCATAGGTGACGGGAAGAAAGCCTGCGTCGGCCAGCGCCTTGCAGCAATGGCTGCCGACATAGCCGGCGCCACCGGTAACCAGAACAGTCGTTGTCATGCGATCCGCCGAGCCCGCTGAACGCGGGCCCAGCTTGTCCCCTTTGCTATGCGAGAGTGCCGAACGCCGATGCGCGCCTTTGCCGGACGCCGCGCGAGACTAACATCCTCCGCACCGACGCGAAAGCCGGGGCGCGCGGCAGGAACGTGACATCGTTGCGGCATGCGCGCGGTGAATTTTTCACGGTGTCAGGAACTCCCGCTCGCCCTGCTCGATGCGCAGACAGGTGAGACGCCCCGTGGCATAAGCCCCGGTGTCGATGCCGATGCGGTTCTTCCGGACTTCCGGACGAGGCGTGATCGAATGACCATGCACCACGACGCAACCATGATCCGCGTCGGAATTGAGGAATTCGTCGCGGATCCACAGCAGATCCCGTTCGCGCTGAGCTTCGAGCGGCACACCGGGCTTCACGCCGGCATGCACGAACAGGTAGTCGCCCTCGCGGTGCGACAGCGAGAGCGAGCGGTAGAATGCCAGATGACGCGCGGGCAGATTCCCGCGCAAATCGTCCTGGACCTTGAGCAGCGCCTCGGGACCGCCGCCGGGCGTCGGCCGCGCCACGTCGTAGCTGCAAAGGGTGGCGTCGCCGCCGTAGAAGAACCATTCCAGCGCGACCGCGCTATCCTGCAGGAAATCGAGCAATGTCTGCTCGTGATTGCCCCTGAGATGAACCGATCGGAATCCGGGCAACGGCTGGTCGAGCAGCAGGTCGACCACCGCGCGGGAATCGGAGCCCCGGTCGATATAGTCGCCGAGATAGACCACGACCTTGCGCGAGGCCGACGAGGTCCGGGCATCGGCGAGTATGCGCTCGTGGGTCTCCCGCAGCAGATCGAGGCGGCCATGGATATCGCCGATCGCATAGACGCGCGTATCCGCCGGCCCGCTGGCGGGGATCGGTCTCGTGCGAGCTGGCGAGAACAGGCGGCTGAACATGGTTCTACTATGAGGAATAACGCGCGAGATTGGAATGCGAGCCGGCGTTTGCAAGGGCTCCCGAGCCGCATCATCGGCTGGCCCCGTAAAAGATCCGTGAAAGCCCCTATTTCGGCCGCTTTCCGTCCATTTTAACGGCGAATAGCGCTGGATTTTCGCCTAACTCGGCGTAATCTGCGCCGCCAACGGACGGGCGACGGGGGATATGCCGCGCGACGCCTGTCCGAGAGACGCGGCAGATAACAGCGGTGCCCGCCATGGCTCTGTTTCGCTCGCCGACCCGCATGGACGCCGGAAATATCCTGAGCGGCCTGCTCGGTCTTGCCGACGCCACGGTGGTGGGGTTGACCGGGATCCTCGCTTTCCGGCTGATGGAAAACAACCCGGCCTTGCCGACCCCCGTCGTCACCGCGATCGCGCTCGGCGCCGTCCTTTTGATCAGCGCCAATCAGTTTTTCGGCAGCTACGGCTTCGATCGTCTGCGGCGCTTCCGGGATCAGGCGGTCAGGCTCACCGGCGCTTGGCTCGTCGTCATGCTCACGCTGGCGGGGCTCGCCTACCTGACGCGAACGACCGAAGTTTTTCCCCGTTCCTGGGCGGTCACCTGGTTCCTCGCGGGTCTCGCCGGCATGCTCCTGGCGCGCGCCCTCGCCGCGGGCCGCATCGCCGCGTGGCATCGCGACGGCCGGCTGGCGCGCCGCATCGCGGTCGTCGGCGCCAGCGAAAAGGGCAGCAAGCTCGTGTGGTATCTGCAATCGCTGCCCGCCGAGGATGTGACCGTGGTGGGTATCTATGACGATCGCACCTCGCGCGTGCCGCATGACATCGCCGGAATTCCGATATTCGGCAATACCAGCGTGCTGCTCGAGAATTCGCGCCGCGATCCACCCGATATGATCATCATCGCGCTCCCCGGCGAGGCGGTGGAGCGGTTGCGCATGGTATTGCGCGCGCTGGAGGGAGCGCCAGCCGAGATTAAATTCTGCCCCGACAGCATCGGCGCGGGGCTGCCGATGCTGGGCCTCGACTATATCGGCGAAGTCGGCCTGCTCAATGTGACCAAGCCGCGGAGCGCCGGCTTGCGCCAGACGTTCGAATCGAGCGGGAAGCGTCCCAAGCTGGACAGTCAAAGCGCGACCGAATCCGAAAGCTGACGGTCCCGCCGCCGGAACTCCGGTTCCCGTCGGCGCGCTTGGCAAGCATCGCCGCAGCACTTACATAGACCTGACCCATGGAGTCCGCAGCGAACCCCCTCTCGCGCAATGTCCCCGCGCCCAACGCCGCCAACTCGGCGGACATCAGCGTGCGTCATCTCGTCAAGCGGTTCGACGACGTGACGGCGGTCGACGATCTCAGCTTCGATATCGCAGCGGGCGTCACGGCCGCCCTGCTCGGCGCCAACGGCGCGGGAAAGACCACCACCATCGCCATGCTGCTCGGCCTGTTGCTGCCGACCAGCGGCGGCATCGCCGTGCTCGGCGAGGATATGTTGCGCCACCGCCACCGGGTGTTGGCGCGGATCAATTTCTCCTCGCCCTATGTGGATCTGCCGCGCCGCTTGCGGGTCGGCGAAATCCTCAAGGTCTATGGCGGGCTCTACGGCCTGCCGAAGATCGACGCACGCATCGCAGAGGTCGGTGCCGAGCTGCAGATCGGAGCCTTCCTCAAGCGGCCGCTCGGCGATCTGTCGGCCGGCCAGCGCTCGCGGGTGGCGCTCGCCAAGGCGCTGCTCAACCGCCCGGAGATCCTGTTTCTCGACGAACCGACCGCGTCGCTCGATCCCGACACCGCCGACTGGGTGCGCGGCTACTTGCTCGATTACCAGAGACGCACCGGCGCCACCATCCTGCTTGCCTCGCACAATATGGCCGAGGTCGAGCGCATGGCATCCGACGTGCTGATCATGCGCCGTGGCACCATGATCGACCGCGGCACGCCTGGCGAGCTGATCGCGCGCTACGGCCGCGACGATCTCGAGCAGGTCTTCCTCGACATCGCGCGCAGCCGGACGGCCGAGGCCATGCAGGACGACGTGCCGGAGCGCCAACCGGCGCGGCCCAAGGCGGAAGAAGGCGAGACGCGCCAGGACGTGACCCTATGACGCCACCGCCCGACGCCCCCGCGAGTGTCACGACCACCGCAGCCCGCAAGCGCCTGCCGAGCCTGGCGCCGCCGCCGGCCGCCTTCTCGCCGCGCCGTATCGGCGCCATGGTGATGCGCCATGTCTATGTGCTGCGCACCTCGTGGCCGCGCATCTTCGAGCTCGCCTACTGGCCCACCCTGCAGATGATTCTGTGGGGCTTCATCAGTCAGTTCCTGATCACCAACTCGTCCTGGGTGGCGCAAGCCTTCGGCGTGCTGATCGCCGCGGTGATCCTGTGGGACGTGCTGTTCCGCGGCCAGCTCGGCGTCTCGGTCTCGTTCCTCGAGGAAGTCTGGTCGCGCAATCTGGCGAGCCTGTTCGTCAGCCCCTTGCGGCCCTACGAGCTGGTCATCTCGCTCATGGCCATGAGCCTGATCCGCACCCTGATCGGCGTGGTGCCGGCGGCGTTTCTCGCCATCCTGCTCTACGAATATTCGATCTTCGGTCTCGGCCTACCGCTGCTCGCCTTCTTCACCAATCTTCTGGTGATGGGCTGGGCGACCGGCCTGATGATCGCAGCGCTCATCATGCGCTTCGGTCTCGGCGCGGAGAGCCTGGCCTGGATCGCGGTCTTCGCCCTCGCCCCGGTGTCGGGCATCTATTATCCGGTGAGTGTGCTGCCCGCATGGCTGCAGCATATCTCGTGGGCGCTGCCGTCGTCCTACGTGTTCGAGGGCATGCGCGCGGTGATGTTCGAGAACATCTTCCGCTGGGACCTCTTCCTCGCATCGAGCGCGCTCAATCTGGTGTATCTCGCCATTGGCGCCGGGATCTTCCTGTGGATGTTCCACACCGCGCGGCGCAAGGGCCTGCTGATGAAGCTCGGCGAGTAGCCTTCCGTCTCGATTCCCTCCCCCCCTCGTGGGGGAGGGCCGGGGGGTGAGCAGCGCCTCGCTTTTCGGAATCCCCCCACCCATCCTCCCCCATCAAGGGGAAGGTGAGAAAACAAGCACGACTGCATGAAGATGGCCCAACTTGATCGGGCGATCTTTATCCATCCGCGAGAGATGCCCCGGTCAAGCCGTGGCATGACGAACACAGAAAAACGCGGTTGATATCTCAGCTCCCGCTCTTCTCGCTCACGCCCGCCTCGCCGAAGGTCGCCATGCCGGTGTGGCAGGCGACCGCGGCCTTGACGAGGCCGATGGCGAGCGCAGCGCCGGAGCCTTCACCCAGCCGCATGTCGAGCTCAAGCAGCGGCCGTTTGCCGAGCTTTTCGAGCAGCCGGCCATGCGCCGGCTCGGCCGAGCGATGGGCCACCAGGCAGTGATCGAGAAATCCCGGCTGGATAGCGTGCAGCACGGCGGCGGCGGCGCTGCAGCTATAGCCGTCGAGCAGCACCGGCACCTTCGCCAGCCGCGCGGCGATGATTGCGCCGGCGATGGCGGCGAGCTCCTGGCCGCCCAGCGACTGCAGCACGGCGAGCGGATCGCGCGTCCGCTCCTTGTGGCGCGCGACGCCGGCCACCACCACGGCGCATTTGTTGGCGAGCGCCGTGCCGGTGACGCCGGTGCCGGGTCCCGTCCAGTCCTCCGCCGTGCCGCCGAACAGGGCGTGGCAGATCGCCGCAGCCGAGGTCGTGTTGCCGATACCCATCTCGCCCAGGCACAGCAGATCGACGCCGGGCTCGACCGCCATCATGCCATAGGCCATGGCGCGCACGCAGTCGGCCTCGCTCATGGCGGGTTCGACGGTGAAATCGTGGGTCGGTTCGTCGAGCGCCATCTCATAGACACGCAGATCGGCGTCCATCGCGCGGCACAGTTGATTGACCGCGGCGCCGCCGGCCACGAAGTTCGCCACCATCTGCCGGGTCACGTCCGCCGGCCAGGCGGAAACGCCGCGCGCCGCGACGCCGTGATTGCCGGCGAACACGCTGACGCGGGGATGATCGACCGTCGGCGCGGCGCGGCCCTGCCAGGCCGCCAGCCACTCGGCGATTTCCTCCAGCCGTCCAAGCGAGCCGCTGGGTTTGGTCAGTTGCGCGTCACGCGAGCGAACCTGGGCGGCGGCGGCGGCGTCCGGGCCGGGCATGGAGTCGAGCAGCCGGCGGATCTCGGCGAAGGAAGCGGGCAAGGACGGAGCGGTCATGTCATGCACTCTCGAGCAGGAACGGGCGGCGGGGAAAAGAGGGCGGGCGTGCCAGGGTGGCCGATGGGTGACGATGGACAGAAAAGCGCCAGGCGGCGCATTGCCGCGAGTTGGCGCGGCGCGGCATCTGTCTTATAACCGATGGGACGATCCGCAAAGTGCGATCGTCGATGAGACCCCAACGCCCCCGCGCCGCCGATCCACGCCCGGGAGCGTTCATCCAGGGGTAGTCCCAGCAACGTCCTTTCGGAACCCGCGATTCCCATGTCGAACACCGAGCCGTCCAATCCCTCCGATGCCGTGCCCGCGCCCGCTTCCGCCGAGCCCACGGCGGCATCGCCCGGCAGCGCACGCCCGGAAGACCATGCCGAGGACGAGACCACGCGCATCCTGCATGGCTGGTGGCACGATTTCCGCATCGCCGTCGGATTCCTGACCATTCTGCCGATCGCGCCGGAGGCCGATCTCGACGACCACCGGGCGGGCCTTCGTTTCGGCGCCCGCGCCTTCCCCCTGGCTGGCCTCGTCGTCGGCCTGTTCGGCGCCCTGGTCTATGCGCTGTGCAGCATGCTGCGGCTGCCACCCGAGGCGGCGGCCTTCATCGCCATCGGCGCCATGACCGTGTTCACCGGGGCGATCCACGAGGACGGGCTCGCCGACATGGCCGACGGCGCCATGGCGCGCAAAACCCTGGTGGAGCGCCTGGCCATCATGCGCGATTCGCGCATTGGCACCTTCGGCACGCTGGCGCTGATCATCGTGGTGGGAATCAAGACCGGCACCATCGGCGCCATCGGCTGGCCCGACCAGGTCGCCCCGATGCTGATCGGCTGCGCCGCGGCTTCACGGGCGGTGCTGCCCGCGATGATGCGCTTCATGTCCCCCGCGCGCACCGATGGACTCGCCTTCATCGCCGGGCGGCCGGAGGAAAATCAGGTCGTGCTGGCCGCCCTGCTCGGCGCCGCCCTGGCGCTGCTCTTTCTCGGGCCGACCGCCGGCCTGGTCGCCATCATCGTCGGCGCCGCGGCGGCGGCCACGGTCGCCTGGATCGCCAAGAAGCGGCTCGGCGGCGTCACCGGCGACGTGCTGGGCGCCGCCCAGCAGGCGACCGAAACCAGCATGATGCTGGCCGTCGTGGCGATGTCGTAAGGCTGCGGGAAAGCCGGACCCTCGTGGCCACGACCTACGTCACGACCCGCTGGTGGTGGATCCGCCACGCGCCGGTCGACAATCCCGAACGCCGGCTCTACGGCCAACAGGATCTGCCCTGCAACTGCGGCGAGTTGACGCTCTTCCAAACGCTCGCCGGTCTGCTGCCCGATGGCGGTGTCTGGATCACCAGCCACTTGCGGCGCACCCGGGAGACGGCGGAGGCCGTGCTGCCCCATTTCGTCACGGGCGACAGGGCCGAGCCCGAGCTGATCGAGGAGCCCGCCTTCGCCGAGCAGAATTTCGGCTCATGGCAGGGCATGACCTTCAACGAGCTGAAGGCCCATCTCGGCGGCGGCTTCGACGAATTCTGGGCCAACCCCGCCAAGGCGCGGCCGCCCGAGGGCGAGAGCTTCGCCGAGGTCATCGCGCGCGTCGCCCGCACCATCGACCGTATGAACCACCGGTTCGCCGGCCGCGACATCATCGCCTTCGCCCATGGCGGCTCGATCCGCGCGGCGCTCGCCCATGCGCTCGACGTCGACGCCGACGCGGCCCTGTCGTTCCGCATCGACAACTGCTCGCTCACCCGCATCGATCACGTGATGGGCGACGGCCGCCCGGCCCCCGGCGCGGTGCGCCCGTGGCGGGTGACGGCGGTGAACTGGCTGGCGACCGCCGCGCCGCCGAAGGGCGGGAATTGAGCCAAGGCGCAGGCAGGCGCCTTGTCTCGCTTCTGGCGCGCCGCGCGCCCCCATGCTACCGTCCCCGCCGTATCGAGACAGGGAAGTCCGGTGACGCCATGACCTCTCGGGTATCGGCCCGAGGGCTGACATGGCCAGGCCGGCGCTGCCCCCGCAACTGTAAGCGGCTTTTTCCGGAACGGAGCGTAGCTTTACGTTCAGCCACTGGCGACCCTGCAAGGGGAAGCCGGGAAGGCGTTCCGGTCCCATCGGCGCCATGATCTTCGGATTGTGGCCCCCGCGATGGAAGGCCGCGAGCCAGGAGACCTCCTCGACACGATCGGCAACCCCAATCCTCGGAGGGAGGATCTAAGCCATGGCGTCACCCGTCTATCCGCCCGGCTCTTCCGCGTCGCCATCCCAGTCCGACAGCCACTCCACCGTGGTGCGGCCCGTCGAATTCGAGCGCGACATGCGCGCTCCCGCGCTCGGCGGTGGCGCATCCCAGCCCCGCGCCACCCTGATTCTGGGGGGCGTCCGCTCCGGCAAAAGCGCCTATGCCGAACAGATCATCGAAGGCGCCCGGGTGTCGCAGGGCGCGCGGCCCGTCTATATTGCCACGGCCGAAGCGCGCGATTCCGAAATGGCCGAACGCATCCGGCTGCATCGCGAGCGGCGCGGTAACCGCTGGGACACGGTGGAAGAACCGATTTATCTGTCGAGCGCGCTCGTCGCCCATGGCAGCCGACCGGTGCTGGTCGATTGCCTGACTCTGTGGCTGACCAATCTGCTGTTCGCCAACCACGACATCGCGCACGAGCGCGAGCAGCTCGCCGCCACCATCGCCTGCCTGCCCGGATCGGTGGTGCTGATCGCCAACGAGGTCGGCCTCGGCATCGTGCCCGACAATGCGCTGGCGCGACGCTTCCGCGACGAAGCGGGTTTGCTCAACCAGGCGATCGCGCAGGTGTGCCAGCGGGTGGTCTTCATGGCCGCCGGCCTGCCCATGGTGATGAAGCACGACGGCGGGCTTGCCGCGGGAGCCGCGCGATGACCGCGCCGCTGGCGCTCAAGGGGCGCATCCCCGCGACCGTCATCACCGGCTTCCTCGGCGCCGGCAAGACCAGCCTGATGAGCCACGCGGTGAAGGCGGCGCGCGGCCGCAAGTTGGCGCTGGTGGTCAACGAATTCGGCGAGTTCGGCGTCGATGGCGGCGTTCTCGGCGCCTGCGGCTTCGAGGGCTGCCGCGACGAGGACATCATCGAGCTCGCCAACGGCTGCATTTGCTGCACGGTCGCCGACGATTTCCTGCCCACCATCGAGAAGCTGCTGGCGCGCGCGACGCCGCCCGATGGCATTCTGATCGAAACCTCCGGCCTCGCCCTTCCGAAGCCGCTGGTCAAGGCCTTCTCCTGGCCCGAGATCAAATCGCGCGTCACGGTGGACGGGGTGATCGCCGTGGTCGATGCGCGCGCCGTCCATGACGGCCGCTTCGCCGACGATCCGGCGGCCGTCGCCGCCCAGGCCGCCGCCGATCCGTCCCTCGACCACGACAATCCGCTGGAGGAAGTGTTCGCCGATCAGCTCGCCTGCGCCGATCTGGTGATCCTCAACAAGAGCGATCTGCTCGACGCGGCGTCCCTCGCCGAGGTCGAGGCCGTAATACGCGCCCGCCTGCGGCCCAACGTGAAGATCGTCGCCACCCGCTTCGGCGCCGTGCCGACCGAGGTGCTGCTCGGGCTCGAAGCCGCCGCAGAGGACGATCTCGCCAGCCGGCCGTCGCACCACGAGACCGAGCTCGATCACGACCACGACGATTTCGAGAGCTTCAACCTGGCGCTCGATCCGGTGCGCGATATGGACGGGCTGCTCGCCCGGCTCGCCGAGATCGCCGCGACCCACGACATCCTGCGGCTCAAGGGTTTCCTCGCCGTGCCCGGCCGTGAGCTGCGCCATGTGGTGCAGGGGGTCGGCGCGCGCCTGTCGAATTATTTCGACCGGCCGTGGGGCGAGCATGAGCCGCGCGACGGACGGCTGGTGTTCATCGGCCGCAAGGGATTGGATCGCGGTGCCATCGCCGGCGCGCTTGCCACCTTCGGCGCCGTGGGCTGACGTCCATGCATCTGCTCGCGGCACAGCCGGGCACCATTGCCGATGGATCGGCGGCGGTGGATTTGGGGCAGAGTCCCGGCGACATCGTCTATCTGACCGCCGCCGACAGCGAGATCAGCCTGCTCGCCTCGGCGCAGCGCGCGCTCTGCGAGCGGGAATCCGGTTGGCCGAGCCTGCGGCTCGCCAACGTCATGCAGCTTGGCCACAATTATTCCGTCGATCTCTATGTCGAGTCGATCGTCGCGAGAGCGAAGCTGGTGATCGTCCGCCTGCTCGGCGGGCGCGGCTATTGGCCCTATGGCGTGAGCGAGATCGCCGCCACGTGCCGCGCGCATAACATCCCCGTCACGTTCCTGCCGGGTGACGACCAGCCGGATCCCGATCTGACGAGCGAAAGCACGGTGCCGGCCGAAGCAGTGCGTCGGTTGTGGCGGTTCCAGGCGGAGGGCGGACCGCAGAACGCGGCGAACTTCCTGCGCTTCGCCGCGAGCCTGATCGGCCACGACGCGGACTGGCAGGAGCCGCGACCGTTGTTGCGCGCCGGGCTCTACTGGCCGGGCGCCTGGGTGCCGGACCTGGAGTCGCTGCGCAAGCAATGGCGCGGCAAGACGCGGCCCGTCGCGGCCGTGCTGTTCTATCGCGCGCTCTTGCAGGCGGGTAACCTCGCCGCGGTGGACGAGCTGATCGCGGCGCTCGACGCGGCGGAGATCAATGCCTTGCCGATCTTCGCCACCAGCCTGCGCGAGACGGCGGCGGCGGCCATGGTCGACGAATTGCTCGCCGGCGCGCCGCCCGACGTGGTGATCAATGCCACGGGCTTTTCGCGCGCCGCACCGGGCGGCGAGAGTTACCGTCCGCCCGCGCATCTCGATTGCCCCGAGCTGCAGGTGGTGTTCGCCGGTACCAGTGAGGAGTCCTGGCGCGCCGGCACGCGCGGCCTGTCGCCCACCGATATCGCCATGAATGTGGCACTTCCGGAGGTGGACGGGCGCATCATCACCCGCGCGGTCTCGTTCAAGGGCAGCAGCCGGCGCGACGACCTCACCGAATGCGACATCGTCGCCTACGCGCCGGTCGCCGACCGCGTGCGCTTCGTGGCCGAGCTGGCCGCCGCCTGGGCGCACTTGCGGCGCAAGCCGGCGGCCACCCGGCGCGTCGCCCTGGTGCTCGCCAACTATCCGAACAAGGACGGACGCATCGGCAATGGCGTCGGGCTCGACACGCCGGCTTCGGCCATCGAGGTGCTGAACGCCCTGCGCGATGCCGGCTACGGGGTGAAGGCTTCGCCGCAGGACGGCGCCGACCTGGTCGCGCGCCTGACGGCCGGACCGACCAACGATCACCGCGCGGACCGGCGACTCGTCCGCGAATCCCTGCCGCTGTCGGACTACCAACTGTTTTTTACCGCCCTGCCGAAAGCCGTGCGCGATGCCGTCACCGAACGCTGGGGCGCGCCGGAGTCCGATCCGTTCTATCGGCCGGGCCACACCGACTGCGGCTCGTTTGCCATTCCCGCCTTCCGCTGCGGCACCATCGCGGTCGGCTTGCAGCCGGCGCGCGGCTACAACATCGATCCGCAATCGACCTACCACGACCCCGCTTTGGTGCCGCCGCACGGCTATCTCGCGTTCTACTGCTGGCTGCGCGACGCTTACCGCGCCGAAGCCGTCGTGCATCTCGGCAAGCACGGCAACCTGGAATGGCTGCCCGGAAAATCGCTGGCGCTGTCCCAGGAGTGCTTTCCGGAGGTGGCGCTCGGGCCGCTGCCGCACCTTTATCCTTTCATCGTCAACGATCCGGGCGAAGGCACCCAGGCCAAGCGCCGCGCCGCCGCCGTCATCGTCGATCATCTGACGCCGCCGCTGACGCGGGCGGAGAGCTACGGGCCGCTGCGCGATCTCGAGCGGCTGGTCGACGAATATTACGAGGCGGCCGGCATCGATCCGCGCCGTTGCCGCGTGCTCTCCGAGCAGATCCTCGATCTCGCACGATCTCACGGTGTGGCCGCCGACTGCGGCATCGCGCCGAGCGACGATGAATCGAGCGCGCTGACCAAGCTCGATGGCTATCTCTGCGAGCTCAAGGAGCTGCAAATCCGCGATGGGCTGCATATTTTCGGCCGCAGCCCGACGGGCGACCAGCGCACCGACCTGCTGGTCGCGCTCGCCCGCGTGCCGCGCGCCGGATTGCTCGACGGTGCCGAGACCTCCCTGCTACGCGCGCTCGCGCGCGATCTGTCACTCGATTTCGATCCGCTCGATTGCGATATGGCCGAGCCATGGCGCGACGCGAAGCCCGCCGCATTGGATGGCGATGCGCCCTGGCGCACCCACGGCGATACGGTGGAGCGGCTGGAACTGCTGGCGCGGCGGCTGGTGGCCGGCGAGACGACGGCGCCGGCAAATTGGACACACACCCGCGCGGTGCTCGATCATCTCGACAGGCATCTTCGCCCGGCGGTCGCCGCCTGCGGCAAAGCCGAGATCGCCGGCCTGCTCGCTGGGCTGGACGGCCGATTCGTGCCGCCCGGCCCTTCCGGCGCGCCGACCCGCGGCCGGCCCGACGTGCTGCCCACCGGGCGCAATTTCTACTCCGTCGATACCCGCACCGTGCCGACCCCGGCCGCCTGGATCCTCGGTTGGAAATCGGCCACGCTGCTGATCGAACGTCACGCCCAGGAGCATGGCGACTATCCGCGCACCGTCGCGCTGTCGGCTTGGGGCACGTCGAACATGCGCACCGGCGGCGACGACATCGCGCAAGGCTTGGCCCTGATGGGCGTGCGGCCGACGTGGGATTCGGCGTCGCGCCGGGTCACCGGATTCGAAGTTCTGCCGGTGTCCGTGCTCGGCCGGCCGCGCGTGGATGTGACGTTGCGCGTGTCGGGATTCTTCCGCGACGCCTTCCCCGGCCTCATCGATCTGTTCGACTCGGCGGCGCGCGCCGTCGCGGCGCTCGACGAGCCGGCGCGCGACAATCCATTGGCCGAGCGCGCGCGCGAGGAAGCCGCCGCCTTGATCGCGCAAGGCGTAACCGCCCCAGAGGCCGAGCGACAGGCCACTTACCGCGTCTTCGGCTCCAAGCCGGGTGCTTATGGCGCGGGATTGCAGGCGTTGATCGACGAACGCGGTTGGACCAGTACCGCCGACCTGGCGCGCGCCTATGTCGCCTGGGGCGGCTATGCCTATGGCGCGGGTGCCGCCGGCATCGCCGCGCCGGCGCTGTTCGAGGCGCGGCTCGGCAAGGTCGAGGCGGTGCTGCACAATCAGGACAACCGCGAGCACGACCTGCTCGATTCCGACGACTACTACCAGTTCGAGGGTGGGCTGGCCGCCGCCGTGAAGGAAGCGCGCGGCGAGATGCCCGTGGTCTACCACAGCGATCACTCGCGGCCCGAGACGCCGCGCATCCGCACGTTGCAGGAGGAAATCGGCCGCGTGGTGCGCGCCCGCGTGGTCAATCCGAAATGGATCGCGGGCGTCATGCGCCATGGCTACAAGGGCGCCTTCGAGATGGCGGCCACGGTCGACTACATGTTCGCCTTCGCCGCCACGACGGGCGCGGTCGCCGATCATCATTTCGACGCGGTGTTCGAGGCCTATGTCGCCGACCCTGCTGTGCGCGATTTCATCGCCGGGGCCAATCCGGCGGCGCTGTGCGAGATGAGCGAACGGCTGCTCGAGGCCCAGGAGCGCGGGTTGTGGAAACCGAAATCCAACGCGGCGGCGCGCGAGCTCGCCAAGCTCGCCGGCCGCTCTCAAGAGGCGGCGCAATGAGCGACGAGAGTCTCAGCGAGGACGAGATCAACCAGCGGGCCAATGAGAAATCGCGCAAGCGCAAGGAAGCGCGCGACCGCATGCTCGCCACCAAGACCATCGAAAAGGGCCTGATCATCGTCCATACCGGCACCGGCAAGGGCAAGTCCACGGCGGCTTTCGGCCTGGCGCTGCGCGCGCTCGGCAACGGCTTCCGCGTCGGCATCGTGCAGTTCGTCAAAGGCAAGTGGCAGACCGGCGAGCGCGACATCCTGGCCCATTTCCCCGATCAGGTGACCATGAAGGCCATGGGCGAGGGCTTCACCTGGGAAACGCAGGACCGGGCGCGCGACATCCAAGCCGCGCGCGCCGCCTGGGAGGAAGCCAAGCGCATGATCGCCGACACCAGCTACCGCATGGTGATTCTCGACGAACTCAATATCGTGCTGCGCTACGATTACCTGCCGATCGGCGAAGTGCTCGACGCGCTCGGCACCAAGCCGAAAGACACCCACGTGGTGATCACCGGGCGCAACGCCAAGCCCGAGCTGATCGAGGCCGCCGATCTGGTGACAGAGATGACCCTGGTCAAACATCCGTTCCGCAGCGGCGTAAAGGCCCAAGCGGGAATCGAATTCTGACCGATCGAGGTTTCGCACATGGCCCTGAACAGCGAGGCGCCGTCCCCCTCCCCACCTGTGGGGGAGGGTCGGGGTGGGGGTGACGTCGGAACACATGCAGTCCAGCGATCACGACAGCGCACCCCCCACCTAGCCTCCCCCACAAGGGGGGAGGAAGAGAGTCACGGGCTCGCCGCCGCACGCGGATCGACGGGTGCCGCGGTGATGGTCCAGGGCACCGGCTCCGACGTGGGCAAGTCCCTGGTGGTCGCCGGACTGGCGCGGCTGTTCGCGCGGCGCGGGCTGACCGTGCGGCCGTTCAAGCCGCAGAACATGTCGAACAACTCAGGCGTGACGGCGGACGGCGGCGAGATCGGCCGCGCCCAGGCGCTGCAGGCCAAGGCCTGCCTGACCCAGCCGACGACCGACATGAACCCGGTACTGCTCAAACCCCAGGCCGAGCGCCAGGCGCAACTCGTGGTGCAGGGCCGCGCCGTCGCCACCGTGGGCGCGCGGGATTATCACGCACTCAAGCCGTCGTTGTTGCCCAAGGCGCTGGAAAGCTTCGCCCGGCTCGGCGCCGAGGCGGATCTGCTGCTCGCCGAAGGGGCCGGCAGCCCGGCGGAGGTGAATCTGCGCGACGGCGACATCGCCAATATGGGCTTCGCCGAAGCGGCCGACCTGCCGGTGGTGCTGGTCGCCGACATCGACCGCGGCGGTGTCATCGCCAGCCTGGTCGGCAGCCATGCGCTGATGACGCCGGCCGAACGCGACCGCGTGCAAGGCTACATCATCAACAAATTCCGCGGCGACCCGGCGCTGTTCACGCCGGCGCTGGCGGAGATCGGCGCGCGCACCGGCTGGCCCTGCCTCGGCGTGCTGCCGTGGTTCGCCGACGCGGCCACACTGCCGGCGGAAGATTCCATGTCGCTGAACGCGCGCGGCGCCGAGAAGCCGCGCGGCCAAGGTATCGTGACCATCGCCGTCCCGCGTCTGCCGCGCATCAGCAATTTCGACGATCTCGATCCGCTCGCCGCCGAACCCAACGTGCGGCTGGTGGTCGTGCCGCAAGGCGAGCCCATGCCAGCCGATGCCGCGCTGATCCTGATCCCGGGCTCGAAGGCGACCCGCGCCGATCTCGAAGCGCTGCGCGCGACGGGCTGGGACACCGACATCAAAGCCCATGTGCGGCGCGGCGGCCGCGTGCTCGGGCTTTGCGGCGGCTATCAGATGCTCGGCCGCGTGGTCCGCGACCCACTGGGCATCGAAGGCGCGCCGGGCGAAACCGCGGGGCTGGGCTTGCTCGATGTCGAGACGGAGATCGGCGCGGCCAAGGTCCTGCGCCAGGTGACCGCGACCGAACACGCAACCGGCGCCACCCTGCTCGGCTATGAGATGCACATGGGGCAGACGCGCGGTCCCGATTGCGCGCGGCCCTTCGCCAAGGTCGAGGGCAATCCGGACGGCGCGCGCAGCGCCGATGGCCGGGTCGCCGGCAGCTATCTCCATGGGCTGTTCGCCACCGACAGCTTCCGCCATGCCTATCTGGCGCAGCTCGGCGCCCAGGGCGCGCTCGCCGATTACGATTCGCTGGTCGAGCGCACGCTCGATGCGCTGGCCGACCACCTGGCCGCCCATCTCGATATCGAGCGCGTCTTGCAAATCGCCCGCAGCCGCGTGGAGGTCAGTCGTGCTCCGTAAACGACGGATCGGCCACCGCCGACAGGTATGCGAAGGCCGCCACGAAACCCAAGTTGATCAGGCAGGCGACTCCATAGAGATAGAGCGCGCGGCGGATGTCGGCCGGCGTGGCGCGCGCCGCCCCGTCGCCGATCCAGGGTGCCGGCTTGATTTCGCCGTGATAGGGCCTGGGTCCGGCGAGCGCCAGGCCGAGCGCGCCCGCCATGGCGGCTTCCGGCCAGCCGGAATTGGGCGAGGCGTGGTTGCCGTGGTCGCGCAGCATGGTGCGCCAGGCGCGCGCCGGCGAGGCGCCCGGGGTGAAGCAAGCCGCAAGCACGATCATCAGACCGGCAAGCCGCGCCGGGATGACATTCATCGCATCGTCGATCCGCGCGGCCGCCATGCCGAACGCCTGATGGCGCGGCGTGCGGTAGCCGATCATGCTGTCCATGGTGTTGACGGTCTTGTAGATCAGCAGGCCGGGCAGGCCGAGCAGCAGATACCAGAAGCTCGGCGCCACCACCGCGTCGTTGAAATTTTCGGCGCAGCTTTCGATCGCCGCGCGGGCCACGCCGTATTCGTCGAGCCGCTCCACGTCGCGCCCGACGATATGGCGCACCGCCGCGCGCCCAGCCGCCAATCCGCCTTTGTTGAGCGCCACGACCACCGCGCGGACATGATCGAACAGGCTGCGGCTCGCCAGGAGCACGACGATCACGGCGAGCTCGATAAGCCAGCCGTAGGGCATAATGCGCGCCGCCGCCTGAATCGCCCAGCCGAGCAGGCCGGCCAGGACGATGAGCAGCGCGGCGACAAGGAGGCCGCGCGCGCGGCGGCTGGCCGAGCTGCGCGCCTCGCGGTTGAGCTGCCGGTCGAGCAGCGCGATGAGCCGGCCGAGCAGCGCCACCGGGTGAGGCACCCGGCGCCACAAGCCGGGCAGGCCGCCGATCGCCGCCTCGGTCACGAGACCGATGAGCAGCAACAGGGGTTGCGCCCCGAGCAGCCCCAATCCCCACGGATCAGCGCCAAATATGGCGCCCGAGCCGCCGATCGCCGCAAACATGTCACCTTCTGGCATGGCCGCACCATGAGCGGATGGGGCATAATCGTCAATGGCCGCAGGAACCTGCCCCGGCCTGGAGAAATCTATTGAGTATGAAGTCCGAGAATGCCGTCCTGCTCTGCGGCCACGGCAGCCGCGATGGCGAAGGCGTCACCGAATTCGAGGCGTTCCGCGCCGCCGCCGCCGCGCGTCTGGCGCCGGTGCCGGTGGTCGGCAGCTATCTCGAATTCGCCACGCCCAACATCCGCGACGGGCTGCAGCAGCTCTACGACCAGGGCGCGCGGCGCATTCTCGCGCTGCCCGTCATGCTGTTCGCCGCGGGCCATGTGAAGAACGACATTCCGTGGGAGCTCAACAGCTTCGCCAAAATCCATCCGGACGTCGCGGTCGAGTTCGGCCGCGAGCTGGCGCTCGACCCCAAATTGATCGCCGCCGCAGCCGACCGCATCGCCGCGGCCGAGGCGAAGAGCGCGCGGACCGCGGCGCGCGGCGACAGCCTGCTGCTCGTGGTCGGGCGCGGCACCAACGACCCGGACGCCAACGGCAATGTCGCCAAGCTCGCCCGCATGCTGGGCGAAGGCATGGGCTTCGCCTGGGCCGCCGCGGGCTATTCCGGCGTCACCGAGCCCAACGTGACCTCGGCGCTCGAGCGCGCGGCGAAACTCGGCTTCGCGCGCATCGTCGTCTTCCCCTATTTCCTGTTCACCGGCGTGCTGGTCAAACGTGTTTACTCCGCCATGGCGGACGTCGCCGCGCGCCACCCCGAAATCGAATTCATCGCCGCCGATTATCTCAAGCATCATCCCCAGGTGATCGAGGCGCTGGTCGATCGCCTGGCGGAGATCGATTCCGGCGGCAACCTGATGAATTGCCTGCTGTGCAAATACCGCGATCAGGTGGTGGGCTACGAAGATGCCGCCGGCCAGGTCCAGGAAGGCCATCATCACCATGTACGCGCCACGCCGCACGACCACACCCATTGCCACGATCAGCGGGGCCAGGACGGGCACGCCCACGGCGCGGCGCGGCGCGCGGGGCGGTAGCATGGCAAAGCGATATTCCTATATCCGCGATCCGGCGGCGATCTATCGCGCCTCGCAAACGGCGGTCGAACAGGCGACGGATCTGTCGCAGGTTCCGGGAGACATGCGCGCCATCGCCATCCGTCTCGTCCATGCCTGCGGCATGCCGGAAATCATCAACCATCTGGCCTACTCGGCCGACGCGAGTGCCGCCGGGCGCCGCGCCGTCCAGGCCGGCGCCAAGATCTTCGCCGACAGCCGCATGGTGGTCGACGGCATCATCCGCAGCCGCATGCCACGGCGCAATCCGGTGATCTGCACCATCAGCGACGGCAGCGTGGCCGACAACGCGCGGTTGCGCCGGATCACCCGTTCGGCCGCCGCCGTCGAGTTGTGGCAGCCCCTACTCACCGACGCCATCGTCGTCATCGGCAATGCGCCGACCGCGCTCTACCGCCTCCTCGAATTACTGTCAGACGGCGCGCCGCGTCCGGCGCTGATCATCGGCATGCCGGTCGGATTCGTCGGCGCGGCGGAAGCCAAGGAGCAACTGATCGCCGACGCCGGACGGATTCCCTACATCGCCCTGCGCGGCCGGTTCGGCGGCAGTGCGCTGGCCGCGGCGACGGTCAATGCACTGGCCGGCGATCTGGCGAACGAAGAGGAACCTGTTTGAGCGCCTGGCTGACGGCGATCGGAGTCGGCGCCGAGGGCCTGGCGAGCCTGACGCTCGCGGCGCGCGACCTGGTTGCCAACGCCGAGGTGCTGGTCGGCGGTCTGCGCCATCTCGAGATGGTGCCCGGCGGAACCGGCGAACGAATCGTCATCAAGGCGCCGCTGTCCGAGGTCATGACAGCCATCGCCAACCATCGCGGCCGCCGCGTCGTGGTGCTGGCGAGCGGAGATCCGCTGCATTACGGCATCGGCGTGACCCTGCTCGATCAGTTCGGCGCGGACGAGATCGCCGTGCTGCCACACCACAGCAGCTTCACCCTGGCCACCGCGCGGCTCAACTGGCCGCGCCACCAGGTCACGACCCTGACCGTGCATGGCCGCCCGCTGGAAATTCTCCACCGCCATATCCAGGCCGGCGCGCGTCTGCTGGTACTGGCCAACGACGGCGAGACACCGGCGCGCATCGCCGCCTTGTTGACGGTGCAGGGCTTCGGGCCGAGCCGCATCGTCGCGCTGGAAAATCTCGGCCACGATGAATCCGTGCTGGAAGGCACCGCGGGATCCTGGCCCCATCCGCGCGGCCGCGATTTGGTGACGGTCGCCATCGAATGTCGTCTGGGGCCGCAAGCCACCGCCTATTCGGCGGTAACCGGCTTGCCCGACGAGGCGTTCGAGCATGACGGCCAGATCACCAAGCGCGAGGTGCGCGCGGTGACACTCGCCGCCCTGGCGCCACGGCCGCGGCAGCTCCTGTGGGACGTTGGCGCCGGCGCCGGCTCGATCGCCATCGAATGGCTGCGCGCCGCGCCCGATGCGACGGCCATCGCCATCGAGCGCGACGACGCCCGCGCCGACCGCATCGCGCGCAACGCCGCCGCTCTCGGCGTGCCTGAGCTCGCGATCCAGCGCGGCACGGCGCCGGACGCGCTGCGCAGCCTGCCGACACCCGACGCCATCTTCATCGGCGGCGGAATCTCAAATCCAGGTGTGCTCGATTTCTGCTGGGCCGCTTTGGCGCCGGGCGGGCGGCTGGTCGCCAACGCGGTGACGGTCGAGAGCGAGGCGATTCTGACGAAGCATCAGCGCGACCATGGCGGATCGCTCACGCGCATCGCCATTTCCCGCGCCGAGACCATGGGCGCACCGGGACGCCAGCGCGGCGGCGCGCCGGGCGGCTGGCGCGCGCTGGCGCCTGTCACCCAGCTCTGCAGCGCGAAGGGCTGACGCGATGGCGACGCTCTATGGGCTTGGTGTCGGGCCGGGCGATCCCGAGTTGATCACGCTGAAGGCCGCGCGCCTTCTCGCCCAGGTGCCGGTGATCGCCTATCCGGCGACGTTGTCCGGCGAGAGCATGGCCCGCGCCATTGCCGCGCCGCATATTCCAGAGGGCCGCGTCGAACTGCCGTTCGCGATCGACATCGCCGCACCCCATGCGGAGAACAAGGATCGTTACGACGCAGCCGCGCGCGCCATCGAGACCCATCTCGCCGCGGGGCGCGACGTGGCCGTGCTGTGCGAGGGCGATCCCTTCCTCTATGGCAGCTTCATGTATCTCTTCGCGCGTCTCGCCACGCGCTGGCCCGTCAGCGTTGTGCCCGGCGTCTCGTCGCTCACTGCCGCGGCGGCCGCGCTGCGCCGCCCGCTCGTCGCCGGCAACGAGACGCTGGCCGTGCTGCCCGCCACCTTGCCGTCCGAAGCGCTCGCCGCCCGGCTCGCGTCGGTCGATGCCGCCGCCGTGCTCAAGGTCGGCCGCCACTTCGCCAAGCTCAAGCGCGTCATCGCCGAGGCGGGACTCGCCGCCCAGGCCGAAATCATCGAGCGCATCGGCTTCGCCGACCAACGCTGCCGTCCCCTGGCCGAGGTGGCGGACGACGCGGTGCCGTATTTCTCCGTCGTCCTGATCCGCCGTGCGGCTGGGGATCCAAAATGAGCGTCCGGCGATGAAACCCGCCATCGTCACCCTGAGCCATGGCGGCTTCGAGCTCGCGCGCCGCATCGCGGCTCACTTGCCCGGTGCAGAAATCCACGGGCTGGTCAAGCGCGTGCCCCAGGCCGACGTCACCTTCGACGCCGCCGCCGATCATCTGCGCGCGCTGTTCGCCGAGCACCGGCCGATCGTCGCCGTGATGGCGGCGGGCATCGTCATCCGCGCGCTGGCGCCGCTGCTCGCCGACAAGCGGCGTGAGCCGCCGGTGCTCGCCGTGTCGGACGACGGCGCCAGCATCGTGCCGCTGCTCGGCGGCCATTCCGGCGCCAACCAACTCGCGCGCGATGTCGCCCGTGCCACCGGCGGAACGGCGGCCGTCACCACGGCGGGCGACGTCCGTCTCGGTATCGCCCTCGACGAACCGCCAGCGGGTTATCGGCTCGCCAACCCGCTATCGGCCAAGCGTGTCGCCGCGGCGTTGCTCGCGGGACAGCCCGCCGAGATCGTGGTCGAGGCCGGCGACGGCCGCTGGCTCACGCACAGCCGCATTAAACGGGTGAAGGGCGCGAAGATGGTCCTGCGCGTCACCGACAAAGCCACCAGGCCGCTCGCCAACGAGCTCGTCTACCACCCGGCGACCCTGGCGCTCGGAGTCGGTTGCGAGCGCAACGCCTCGCCCAAGGAACTCGCGGCTCTGGTCCGTCGCGTGCTCAAGCAGGCCAAGCTGGCCCCCCAGTCCATCGCCGGCGTGTTCTCCCTCGATCTCAAAGCCGACGAACCGGCGGTGCTGCAACTCGCCGAATCGCTCGGCGTACCGGCGCGCTTCTTCACGGCCAGGCGCCTCGAGCGCGAGACGCCGCGCCTGGCCAATCCCTCCGACACGGTGTTCAAGGCGGTCGGCTGTCACGGCGTGGCCGAAGCGGCCGCACTGGCCGCTGCCGGCCGTCGTGGAGAGGTGATTGTCGAAAAGACTGCCTCGCGCCGCGCCACGGTCGCCATCGCACGAGCGCCGGGCATCATCGATGCGGCACGCACCGGTTCCGCACCCGGCCGACTCGACGTGGTCGGGATAGGCCCCGGCGATCCCGCCTGGCTCACGCCCGAAGCGAAAGAGGCGCTGACCCACGCCAGCGACGTGGTCGGCTACGGCCTCTATCTCGATCTCGCGGGCGATCTCATCGCCCAGGCGCGGCGCCATAAGGCGCCGCTGGGGGCCGAGGAGAAGCGGGCGCGGAAGGCCCTCGATCTCGCGAGTCGGGGCAAGCGCGTGGCGTTGATTTCGTCGGGCGATCCGGGGATTTACGCGCTGGCCACCCTGGTGTTCGAACTGATCGAACGCAAACCCAGGCCCGCCTGGGCGCGGGTCGCGGTGCAGGTGATGCCGGGCATCTCCGCCATGCAGGCGGCAGCGGCGCGCGGCGGCGCGCCGCTCGGCCACGATTTCTGCGCGATCTCGCTGTCCGACCTGCTGACGCCCTGGCCGGTGATCGAACAACGGCTGCGCGGTGCCGCGGCGGGCGATTTCGTCGTGGCGCTCTACAACCCGGTTTCCGCGCGCCGGCGCGATCACATCGTCAGGGCGCGCGATATCCTGCTCGGATCGCGCCCGCCGGATACGCCGGTGCTGCTCGCCCATGATCTCGGCCGCGCGGCGGAACGCATCGAGACGATTCCGCTGCAGGCACTCACCGCCGATCATGCCGACATGACGACCCTGGTGATGATCGGCGCCTCCACCACGCGCAAGATCGTCCACGGCGGGCGCGAGCGGCTCTATACGCCGCGCGGCTATGCCGCCAAGCGCCAACGGAAAAAATCATGACCGTGCATTTCATCGGCGCCGGCCCGGGCGCGCCCGATCTGATCACCGTGCGCGGGCTCAACCTGATTCGGCGCTGCCCGGTGGTGATCTATGCCGGCTCGCTGGTACCGCGCGAGGTCATTGCCGAAGCGCCAAGCGATGCGCGCGTCATCGATTCCGCGCCGCTCCATCTCGACGAGATCATGGCGCTGATCGCCGAGGCCCACGCCAACGGCCAGGATGTGGCGCGGGTCCATTCCGGCGATCCCTCGCTCTATGGCGCCATCGCCGAGCAGATGGCAAGGCTCGATACGCTCGCCATTCCCTACGACATCACGCCCGGCGTCCCGGCCTATGCGGCGGCGGCGGCGGCGCTGAAATGCGAGCTCACCCTGCCCGAGCAGAGCCAGACGGTGATCCTGACGCGCACGGCGGTGCGCGCGTCGGCCATGCCCGAGGGCGAGGAACTGGCGAAGCTCGGTGCCAGCGGCGCGACACTCGCCGTTCACCTGTCGATCAACAATCTTGCCCGCGTGGTGCGCGATCTGGTGCCGCACTATGGCGACGACTGTCCCTGCGTCGTGGCCTATCGGGTGAGCTGGCCCGACGAGGCCATCATCCGTGCGACGCTCGGCACCATCCGCGCGGCGGTGAAGGACAGCGGCATCACGCGCACGGCGCTCGTCCTGGTCGGCCGCACGCTGGGCAGCCACGGCGCGTCGGCAAGCAAGCTCTACGCCGCCAACCACGACCACGTGCTGCGGCCGAAGCGCTGACCCGGGCCGCGCGCCCGGCAGTTCACCGATCCATCCTTTCGCTGAGCCGAACCTCGATCCAATCGAGCGCCGTCGCGACGTCGTCGACCGTATCGGCAGGCTCGGAAGCCGGACGCTCCATCATCACCACGGGCAGGCCGAGATCGCGCGCCGCCACGATCTTGCCGAAGGTGGCGGCGCCCCCGCTGTGCTTGGTGAGCAGCGCATCGATATCGTGCTCCGCCATCAGCTTGCGCTCGGATATCTCGGTGAAGGGGCCGCGGGCATAGATCACGGCGTAATGGGGCAACGGCAGCGGCCCATCCAGAGGCTCGATAAGCCGGACGAGGAACCAGGCATTGGGCACCGTCGCCAACGCTTCCGGGCCGCGCGCGCCGGTGGTGACGAACACCCGCCGGACGCCGAGCTCGCGCAGCGCGGTTGCCGCGGCGGCCATGTCGGGCACCTGGATCCGCTTCTCTCCGGCGATCGACGGCCAGGTGGGGCGGCGCAGCACCAGATGGGGCACGCCGGTGCGGCTACAGGCCTCGGCCGCATGCCGCGCCATGATGGCCGCGAACGGATGAGTCGCGTCGATCACCAGATCGATGGCGCGCGACCTCAGGAATCTCGCCAAACCCTCGATGCCGCCGAAGCCGCCGCGCCGCACCTCGCCGGGGATCTCGCCCGGGAGCTCGGTGCGCCCGGCAAGCGACGAGATGACGGTCAGCCGGTCGCCGAAGCGCGCGATGGCGGCGCGCGCCAGCATCGCGCCTTCGGTCGTGCCGCCGAGGATGAGGAGCTTGGGTCGCGTCACGGTCAGCCTCGACCACCCATGAAGGGCGCGCGCCCGACCATAACGCCGGCGCGGTCGAACAGCATGGTTTCCACGGCGGTGCCGCCGGCCAGCGTGGCGAGCGCCGCGGCGCGCGCCTGACGCGCCACCGCATCGCCCAGCGACAGGCCGCCCCGCCGCGCGATATCCAGAATGGCCCCGGCGCTCGCGGCTTTTTTCGCTTCATCCGCGTCGCCAGGCGTGGCACCCAGGCGTTCGAGCAGCGCCGCCAGCGCCGCGATATCCACCGAGGAGCGCGAGGAATGCAGATCGAACGCGCCTTGGGCCAGCTTGACCAGCTTGGCGAAGCCGCCGCCGATGGTGAGCTTGGGTAGCGGGTGGTCGCGCAGATATTTCAGCATGCCGCCGGCGAAATCGCCCATGTCGATCAGTGCCATCTCGGGCAGGCCATAGAGCGCCTGCACCGCCGCCTCGCTGGTGCGCCCCGTCGCCGCGCCGACGTGGCTCACGCCGTTGGCGCGCGCCACGTCGATGCCCCTGTGAATGGAATGAATCCACGAAGCGCAGGAATAAGGAATGACGATGCCGGTGGTGCCGAGCACCGACAGGCCGCCGAGGATGCCGAGTCGCCCGTTGGCGGTTTTCTTCGCGAGTTCTTCGCCGCCGGGAATCGACACCGTGATCTCCACATCGCCGCCATCGCCGTGGGCGCGCGCCAGTTCGGCGATGGCCTCGGCCATCATGCGGCGCGGCACCGGATTGATCGCCGGCTCGCCGACCGCCAGCGGCAGACCGGCGCGAGTCACCGTGCCGACCCCCTCGCCGGCGCGGAACAGCACGCCGCTGCCGGGTGCCGCGCGGCGCACGGTGGCGGCGATCAGCGCGCCGTGGGTGACGTCCGGATCGTCGCCCGCGTCCTTGATCACCCCGGCGGTGGCCCGCTCATCGCCGATGTCCTTGAGCGCCAGCGCGAACTGCGGCTGCTGTCCGCGCGGCAGGCGGATCGCCACCGGATCGGGAAACGCGCCGGTGAGCAGCGCCTGATAGGCGGCGCGCGCGGCCGCGGTGGCGCAGGCCCCCGTGGTCCAGCCCCGACGCAGTTCTCCGGCAGGCTTGCGTGTCATCGGCTTATCGGCAAAAACGGCAACGACGTGGCATAATGCCCCAGTCTATCGCACTGAGGACCCGAGGAGTCATTCCCGCGCATGCTGACCGTGCCTTTCGAGCTTCCCCGTTTCGAGCCGGGCTGGGTCTGGCTGGTCGGCGCCGGCCCGGGCGACCCCGGCCTGCTGTCGCTCCATGCGCTCAACGGCCTGCAGCAGGCCGATGTGGTGGTCTATGACGCCTTGGTCGACAAGCGCATCCTGGACGCCGCGCGCAAGGGCGCCGAGCTGGTCTACGCGGGCAAGCGCGGCGGCAAACCCTCGCCCAAGCAGGCGGATATTTCACGCAAACTGGTGGAGCTTGCCAAGGCGGACCAGCGGGTGCTGCGGCTCAAGGGCGGCGATCCCTTCGTGTTCGGCCGCGGCGGCGAGGAGGCGCTGGCCCTGGTCGCAGCCGGCGTGCCGTTCCGTCTGGTGCCCGGCATCACGGCCGGCATCGGCGGGCTGGCCTATGCCGGCATTCCCGCAACCCACCGCGACATCAATGCCGCCGTCACCTTCGTCACCGGTCATCAGGCCGGCGGCAAGGTGCCGGAAGGGCTCGACTGGGAAGCGCTCGCCAAGGGCTCGCCCCTGCTGGTGATCTATATGGCGGTGCAGAACCTAGAGGCGATCGCGGCAAGGCTGATGGCGGCGGGCCGCCCGGCCGACGAGCCGGTGGCCTTCGTCAGCAAGGCCTCGACGCCGGAACAGACGGTGCTCGAAACCACGCTCGCCGCCTGTGTCGCCGACTACCGCGCCCACCCGGTGCCGACCCCCTCCATCATGGTGGTCGGCCAGGCGGTGAAACTGCGCGCCTCGCTCGACTGGATCGGCGCCATGGCGGGACGGGTGTTGGCGAGTTAGCCGTGGCGCTGGCTGGGCGCTCGGAAAATCCCGTGCTCGCTCGACGATGCCAATTTCGCCAGTCTGAAGCGCAGCGTCGAATTGTCCGTTAGCGGACATATCTCGCTCCGTTCGGACAGACGCCAGGCCGGAAGGTCGCGATTTCGACACAGGATTAACACGGCAGCCCAACTAGCATTTCCAAACTAGCATTACAGTTGCATTTTCTTTTTGAGATGTGCGCGGCGCGCTTCGGC
>CAZOBN010000018.1:0-48061 GCA_964577835.1 uncultured Rhizobiaceae bacterium | reverse complement strand
TAAAATGGCGGGGGTTGTGAGCCGCCGCCATTCCCCCGTGCCGCCAGCCGAAGGTGGCCTCCCCCACCCCCCCCCCCCCCCCCCGGCTACTCCTTACGCATAGGCGATATTGATCGAACCGCTCGGCACCGTGACACCGGCCAGGGTGACCGATGCGCCATTGCCGAGATCGACCAGCGTGAAGCCGGTGCCGGCCTTGACCTGGACGTTGCTGATCGTGCCGCCGCGGATGACGATGCTGTCCTCGGACGCATTGAAGTCCGAGATGGTGGCATGGGCACTGCGGATGAACTCGAAGACATCCTTGCCCGCGCCGCCGGTCAGGGCGACCGCGCCGCTGGTGGCAGCGACGATCCGGTCGTTGCCGGCGCCCGCATGCGCCGAACCGCCAGCCTGGCCGGAGATGGTGATGCTGTCGGTTCCGGCGCCGGAGGTGATTGCCGTCTTGGTGTTGGACGCACCGGAGAAGCTGAGCGTGTTGTTGCCATCGCCGGCGTTGATCTTCATCACGTTGTCGGTCGTGCCGTTGCTCAGGCCGGTGGCCGTGATCCGATCGTCGCCGGCGCCGGTCGCAATCGATCCTCTCTTGGCCGCCGTGACCTTCACGGTGTTGGCCTCGGTTCCCAGGGAAATCTGGGCATCGACGAAGTTGTTGACCGTAAGGCTACCACTCGCGTGCGTTTCGATGCGGGCATTCTTGACAGCGTTCCACGCGCCGCGGTTCGTCGCCGTGAGGCCGTTATTGGCATCGTAGGCGACTGAAACGCTGGCATTCGGATCGACGCCGGACAGATTGAGCTGAGCCGCGCTGTAGGTCGTCGACGTTCCCGCGCCGGTCGCCTGCGCCTTGAAGGCGCCGGTGAGGTTGCTCGAATCCATCGCGTTGCTCAGTGTGGCGGTCATCGGCGCAGCCGCCAGCCCGAGCGCGCTGCTCGAGACCGAAACGCCGGCCAGGGTGACGGACGAACCGTTACCGAGGTCCACGACGGTATTGCCATTGCTGGCCTTAACCTGGGCGCCACCCGCCGCAACGCCATTGAGCACGAATTTGTCCTCACTCGCGTTGAAGCCCGCGATGGTGGCATGGACGCCCGCCGCGAACTCGAATGTATCCTTCCCGGCTCCGCCCGAAAGGTTCACGAGGCCGGTCGTGCCGATGACGATGCGATCGTCGCCGGCGCCGGCATTGATCGTGCCGTTCACCGAGCCCGTTACGACGATCTGGTCGTTTCCGCCGCCAGTATTCACGGTCGCGCCGGTCTGGCCGGACAGAGTCACGGCATCGTCGCCAATGCCGGACGTGACCGCAACCTTGGTGTTGGAAGCGCCAGAGAAGGTGATCGTGTTGGCGCCGTCGCCGGCATTGATCTTCATCACGTTGATGTCATTGGTGTCGCTCTTGGCCGTGACATGGATCGTGTCGTTGCCGCTGCCCGTTGTGATCGAACCACGCTTAGAGTCTGTCACGGTCACGGTGTTATTTCCGTTGCCGAGCGCGATCTCCGCGGCGACAAAGTTCTTCACGGTCACGGAACCGCTGAGATCGCTCTTGATCGTCGTGTTCTTGATCGCGCCCCACGCGACGTTGTTGTTTACGGTGATGCCTCCGTTCGCGTCGTAGGCGACGGTCACGTTGGCATTCGGATCGATACCCTTCACCGCAAGCTGCGCCGCCGTGTAAGTCGTCGAGGTGCTCGGACCGGTCACCGCGGCCTTGTAGCTTGAGGTGAGGTCGAGCTGGTTCATGGCGTGGCTGAGCACCGCCGTGAAGCCCTGCAAGTCCGGCGCTGGGATCGGGGTCGGAGTTGGCGTGGGGGTGGGAGTCGGAGTCGGTACGGCATTGGGGTCGTGCTTGTAGGCCCGCATGTAGTCGACCTTCATGTTGGTCTTCGACCAGTCGGTCGTGCCGTCCGGCGAGCCCGGCCAGTTGCCGCCGACCGCCAGATTGACCATCATGTACATGGGCTTGTTCATATCGGCGGGCGTGACGACCTGATGGGTCTTCTGGCCGTCGAAGTAGAACGTGATGGTGCTGGCTGTCCAATCCATGCCGTAGGTGTGAAAACCATTGGCGAGGTCGTCAGCCGCGTAGGTGGTCTTGCCCGAGTTGGTGCCCGTCTTGGTGTGCACGCTCTGGACGACGCCCTTCGGGTTCGAGCCCACGACCTCGACGACGTCGAGCTCCGGCGGCCAGGTGCCGTCGGTCGCCAGCATCCAGAACGCCGGCCACATGCCCTGCTCGGTGGTCATCTGGGCGCGCATTTCGAAGTAGCCGTACTGCTGCGCGAACGACGCGTGGGACGACAGCATGCCCGAGGTGTACTGGTAGCCGCCCAACTGCGACACGAGGGAAGGATCGGTCTTCGCCGCCGTGATCGTCAGGATACCGTCCTGCACCGAGAACGGATTGAGGCCGAGACCCTTGTACTGCGGGTCGACATAGAGCTCGAGCTCCTTGTTGCCGACGAGCGTGCGGTTGCCCCAGCCGTCGTGGGGCTTCCAGGTGGAATAGAGGTTGAGCGCGTCGAACTCGTCGGCAAACGTCAGCACGAGGTCGGAAGCGGGAAGCGCCGAGTTCTCCGGTGCGGGAGCAGGCGTAGGCGCCGGGGTCGCGCTCGCCTCGACGGTGAAGTTGGCCGCCGTCAACTCGCTCGTCGTCTTGTTCTCGAGCATGACTTTCTGGCCATTGCCGAGGTCGATCTGCACGTCCGTGCCGATCTGGCTCATGCGCGATTGGATGCTGGAAAAGCCGCTCAGGCCGAAGCCGCGCACGTCGATCTTGTCGATGGTCGCGCCGGTTGCTTTGAAGTTGGTGATCCAGGTGAGGCTGTTGGTTTCTTTCGTCGGAACGTAAGTGTCGGCGCCCTTGCTGCCGACGAGAACGTCGTTGCCGCCGCCGGTGACGATGCGGTTGTTGCCATCGTTCCCGGTCAGCAGGTTGCTGCCGGAATTGCCGGTCGCGCATGAATTGGCGGTGCCCATCAATGTCAGGTTTTCGACATTGACGCTCAGCGTATGGCCACTGCCCCAGGTCTGCACGGTGTCGATGCCGCCGCCTGCCGCCTCGACGACCTTCGTCGAAGGATCGTAGGCGATATAGGTGTCATCCAAGCCGCCGCCAGCCAGGGTGATATTGGTCGAATTGGCGGCGAGCTGGTCGCGTGTCGTGGCACTGCCGCTGAGTGTCGCGCCGCTGATCGCGGTGCTCAACCAGTTATTCGGCGCAACGGTTTTGGGAAGAAGTGGGGCTGGCATGTGACTTTCCTTAAGTAAAACAGTTTAGAAATGGATCGGCGTTATCGAAGTCGTGAGCGGCCGAGTTACTGATTTATGGTCGCCATCCGCTTTTCGGCAGGTGGTTGGCCGTAGTTCGTCGAGGCCACGCGCAATTGCGCCAAGCCCTTCCTCGCGAAGTCGTTGCCGCGGGTAGCGGGGCCAACCAGCAGGCGATGGGCCTTCTGGAGATCCTGGCTCACGCCGCGGCCATCGAGCAGCAGAAGCCCGAGCGCGGTGGCTGCGGCATCGTTGCCTTGGTCGGCGGCGATGCGGTACCAACGCGCGGCCTCGCTTTGGTCGGCGGTCACCCCTAGTCCATGTTCGTAGAGGATGCCGAGGCCGAGCGCGCCGCCGGGATCGCGCTGAAGCGCGGCAAACCGGCACCACCGTTCAGCCTCCTGGAAATCCTGGGTGCAGCCGACGCCGCGCAGATAGAGCATGCCCAGATTGGCTTGGGCACGGGCGAGTCCCTGCCGCGCCGCGGCCTGCGCCAATCCGAATGCTTTGTCCACGTCGGGCCGTATGTCGAAGCCCTCGGGGTAGAGCAACGCCACATTGGCCGGTACACCGCGACCCTCGGATTCAGCGGCCCAGGTGGCTGACGGCGCGTTGGCCCGCGCGCCGGTCAGATAGATCAGGCTGAGGCTGTGACACGCCTCGGCGTGGCCCTGCACGGCGGCGAGACGCAGCCACTTCGCGGCCACGGTCGGATAGTGCGGCGCGCCGCGGCCGGTCAGATAGGCTTGGCCGAGCCGGTATTGCGCATCGGCGCTTCCTGTCCGGGCCGCCCACACGAGGTGGCGCAGCGAACGTGGCTTGCGGAAGCGGGAGAACAGGTCGAAGAGGAAAAAAGATTTGATCCTCATGGTCAGGGCTCCCGCATTGCTTCGTTGAGGCTGCGCAACAAGCCGTGCGTCAGATAGGACAGGATCGTGCGGTCGCCGACGATGACGTCGCCGCTCACCGGCATGCCCGGGATCAGGCGGAAGCTGTCGGGAACATTGGCCAGGGCTGTCTTGTGGAGAACGACGATGGCCTTGTAGAACGGGCGGACCATCGTCTTGCCACCTTCCTGATTGGTGAAGGCGTCCTCGCTAATCACTTTCACGCGGCCTTCGGCATAGCCATGCTCGAGATAGTTGTAGGCCTCGAGCTTGACCGCCACCCGGTCACCGGCGCGAATGAAGCCGATGTCCCGTGCGTCGATCGAAATCTCCGCTTCGATGGCGGCATTGACCGGAACCAGCGTGAAGAGCGGCGAGGCCTCGGTGAGGACCGATCCGACCGACAGCTTGGCGACCTGCAGCACCACGGCATCCGTCGGAGCGGTGAGATTGACGAGGTCCTCGGTCTTGCGCGCCTTGGCGAGCTGCTCCGCGGTGCCGTCGCGGATGGTCTGTTTCTGCACCAGCTCGACGTTGATCTGCGTGCGCCATTGCTCCACGAACGACTCACGCTCGGCCCGCGCCGTTTCCAGCTGATGCTGGGATTCCAGGAGGGCGTTGGTTCCGTAGTCGACGTAGCGCAGGATCTCGAGCCGCTGGTCCATCGCCTGGAGCAAGTTGAGGCGGCTGCCGACCTGCTGCTCGGCGAGCTGGCGGCGCATGGATTCGACTTCGTTCATCACCTTGGCGCGTTCGCCGTAGCGCTTCTGCTCATTGGTGAACTTGACGATGGTGGCTTCGATCTGCGCGATCTTCGATTCCAGGCTGCGCAACTGCTCGGTGCGCTGGGCGCGGCGCTGGAAATACAGGCTCTGCTGCATCACCGCGTAGCGCTCCGCCAGGCCGGTGGCGACGAAAGGCTTGTCGTCCCGTTCGGCTTCCAGGCGGGCGATCTCGGCATCGAGGCTTTCGACCTGGACGGCGAGCTGAGCCACGTCCGCAGCGGCAAAGGTGGAGTCGAGGGTCGCGAGCAAGTCGCCGGCGCGCACGCGGTCGCCGGGCTTGACGTTGATGCTCTTGATGATGGCGCGATTGAGCGATTGCACGACCACGGTCGGATCGTGAGTGACGAGCTGGCCAGTACCGGTAACCACGCGGTCGATCGACACGAAGGCCGCCAGAATAAAGCCGAGCGCGATCACGCCGGTGACGATCATGAGCGTGAGACGGGCACCGATCGGCTCCTTTTCATGAGAAAGCGCGTCGGTTTCCGAGCGGAAGCGGGCGATCGTCCGATCGGCGGATGGGGGGCGGCGAGCCGGATTGAGGAAGCTCATTCGGCGGCTCCCGCGAGAGAATGCAGATTTTGCTGGCGCCACAGCCGGCGATACAGCTCGCATCGGCCGAGCAGGTCCTTGTGATTGCCCATGTCGAGCGCTTTGCCGTTGTCGAGCACCAGGATGGCGTCGGATAACACCAGGGACGACAGGCGGTGGGAGATCACGACGACCGTGCGGTTCTTGGCGATCAATTGCAGGTTGGCGTTGATGATGGCTTCGCTCTCCGGGTCGAGCGCGCTGGTCGCTTCGTCGAAGATCAACAGCGCGGGATCGACCAATACGGCGCGGGCGATAGCGATGCGCTGGCGCTGTCCGCCGGACAGATTGGCGCCGCCTTCCTCGAGGATGGTGTCGTAGCCGCGCGGCAGGCGCTCGATGAACTCCTCGGCACCGGCAAGGCGGGCGGCGGAGACGATCTGCTCGAAGCTGGCGCCGGGCATCGCCGCGCCGATGTTGTCGCGGACTGAGCCGGCGAACAGGAAACTTTCCTGCAGGACGACGCCGGTGCTGCGGCGCAGGTGATCGAGATCGATGGCACGGATGTCGGTGCCGTCGACCTTGATCAGGCCGTCGTACTGACGGTGCAAGCCTTGCAAAAGGCGGGTGATGGTGGTCTTGCCCGAGCCGCTGCGGCCCATGATGCCGAAGATGCTGCCGCTCGGAACACTGAACGAGACATCGTTTAGGGCCAAGCTCTGGGCATTGGGATAGCGGAAGCGCACGCCGGAGAACTCGATCGCGCCTTTGATCGGCGTGCGGAGGCCGCCGGTCCCGCGGCCTTCCTCCGGCGCCTGATTGACCACGGCGGCAACCGTGCGGATGGCACGGCTGGCCTCGTCGAATTGCTGGACGAGATGGGCGAGCTGGATGAGCGGCTGGGCCACGCGCTGGGACAGCATGCCGAAGGCGATCAAGGTGCCGATCAGGACCGGATCGTTGCTGGTTACCGCGGCATAGGCGGCAAGCGCGATCACGCCGCTGGTCATCAGCTTCTCGAGCGGCGAAACCGCTGTTTGCGCCAGATTGACCATGCTGCCCGCTTCGCGGCGCAGGCGCGCCGCATGAACGACATGGCGGTCCCAGACGCGGCGGCGCTGGGGTTCCAGAGCCAGGGACTTGACGGTGCGGACGCCTTGCACGGTTTCGACCAGATAGGCGTTCTGGGCGCCTTCGGCCGCGAATGCGCGTGAGGTGCGCCGACGGATGAACGGCAGGAAGCCGAGAACCACGGCGATCATCAACACGCCGATGCCGAGTACCACGGAGGCGAGGGCTGGGCTGAACCAGAACATCGCCGGCAGGACGATGAACAGCACCATGCTATCGAGCACGGTGCCGAAGAGCTGACCCGTGAGGAAATTGCGGATGCGAAAGATCTCGTTCATGTCGCGCGTCACCATGCCGGTCGGTGTGCGCTCGAAATATTCGATTGCCAGGTTGAGCAGGCGATTGAAGGTGAAGGTGGACAAGCGCGCATCGATGCGCGCCGTGGCGACCAGGATCAGCGTGCGCCGCAGATAGCCGAACAAGGTTTCGAACAGGATGACGAACGCCATGCCGCCGACCAGCACGTGGAGGGTCGGGAGATTCTTATAGACCAGCACGCGATCCACGATCAGTTGCCAGAAGATCACCGGTGCCAGCGCGAAGACGCTCATCACCGCCGCGGCGACGGCGATATCGCGGAACAGGCGGCGCTCCTGAAGCAGTTCGCGCACCAGATGGCCGAAGCCGAATGGCTTCGCCGCCGCTTCGTCGGCGGTGTCGCCATTTTTCTTGATGAGGAAGACTTCGCCGGTCATCGCCTCGGCGAGGCGATCGAGCTCGATGATCAGCGGCGTCGCTTCGCCGACCAAAGGATCGTAGAGCTTCGCGGTGGGGCCGGTCGCCGTCTCGCCCATGGCGAGAAGCAACAGGGCGTTGCCGTTTTTCAGACGGACGATGGCGGGAAGGGTGTCCTGGATGCGCTGAAGATCGCCGTCGAGGCGAACGGCGCCGAGTTCCAATCCGGCGGCTGCGGCGACGGCCTGAAGGCCGGCGTCGTCGATTTCGTCGGCCCCCAGTCCATGCTCGCGCACCAGTTGTTCGGCTGCGAGATGAACGCCGTGATGTCGGCCGGCTACAACCAGACATTGTAGCGCCGTGGGGCTATGTAGTTGGCCGGTGTCTACTAACCGCGCCGACGGTGGAACCTCCATGGAAACCTCGCCTAAGTAAAAAGTTTAGCCTCTGACTACAGTTGTACTGAATTCTTTGAACCCTATTAGAACTTTAGTCGTAGGTCAAAAGACGTTTTCTTAGATCGCATGACGGTGGTTAAAAACTGGTATCCAGGCTCCCTTTTGCCACAAGAATGACACGCTGAGGTTGTGATTCTGCAAAATTAGAAATGGAACTCGCCGTCCTATCTCAAAATGATTGAGTTGAGCGCGGACCACGTCGAGTTTCAGGCTCACATATATGACGAATACATGAGTGAGCGATGCGCAGTGTGCCGCAGCGGATGGCGCATCCGGGCGTGCCGCCAGAAGACCGGCATGAAGGTTCCTGAATGAATTTGGGGAAGGAGGGAGGATCCTCCCTCCCTCCCTCTCCGCGAGGCGACAGAGGCGAGACCGGCCATGGGCCTGCTCGTTGGATGATCCGGGGGACGGGGGGATCGAGTGCGGGATGCCCGCGGGAATTCAGTCAATTCCTAGGCGGATAAACGTTTGGAGTTGAACGGCGGGGAGGGGGCGCGGGCAAAAAAAAGAGCGCCATTTTGGCGCTCTTTCAAGGCGGTCACGAGTCGATTTACCCGCGCGGCTTCTCGTAGGCGGGAGCCTGCTGCAACTGCTCCTTGCTGCCGGTCGGGAGCCGCACGTCGTCTTTCCCGGCCACGCTCAATTGCTCCATGGGGATGACGACTTTCTTGCCGCCGACACCGAGGAAGCCGCCGACATCGAGGACAACGCCGACAACGCGCGCGTCTTTGGAGACGAGCAGCGCGTCGATCTCGCCGATGGTTTCGTTGGCACTGTTTTTGACCTTCTTACCGATGAGATCGTCACTATTGATCGCGCTTGCCATCTCTGCACCGGTCGTGGCCCGAGAGGATTGGGCCGCGCTGCCGCTTGGTGGGGTTGCGGGAGAACGGGCGTCGGGCGCTGCGGGACCCCTCTCCATTCGCTCAGCCGGCGGCGGTGTGACCCCGGCGGGCGGGGTCTGCTGGGCCGAGACGGCAAGCGGCAAAGACACAGCCAGCGCCGCTGCCGTCGTCATAAGTCCGAAGTGACCTTTTCTCATGATAGTTCTCCTGGTTTGTTGACGGGAAAATTCGGGCTGTTTGCAAATGCCATTCCGCCATATTCGCAACGAATTCTCCGCCCCTTCCCCACGGGGGGATGCGGGGAAGGGGCGCGAGACCGGCTAATGCCGACACGCGGATCGAGAGGGCAAAAATCCGCGCGTGCCAAGTCAACACGCTCGACGAAAAAACGTTCCCGGGAGGCCAAAATCATGGCGCGCGCGAATGCGGCGCCGTTGCAGGTTCCACGTATCTCCACGCCCACTTTCCGACACGAGCCGGAGCGGGCCGGCAGGAGATGAAGGAAAGCAACGCGACGGACCTGCCGTGATAATCATCCAAATCGCCTCATGGTCCCCCATTTTTACCTCAGATATCGCACATACAAACCGTACGCGGGTTGCGCGCTGAACTAAAACGGACTTTCGGCGTTGTCATAGAGTTCCACTCAGCCAGGCGGATCTGCCGGACTGTGGGATATAGACGCGGGATTTGCCCGGGGGCGCAGACGCTAACAATGGAACGTTCAATGGAACGCCATTGGCTCAGCCTCGTTAAATCCGCGCTATCGCTTGATAACAATGAAACGCGAGGTTTACGGTTATGCGCACGACAAATCTTGTAAAAACGATGCTCGTTGCGTTCGCCATCGGTGTGGCGCTCCCGGCTTGTTCGGCGATTGAAGGCCGGCAGACGCCGGGCCAATACGTCGACGATGCGGGAATCGCGACGAAGGTGAGAACTGCCATCGTCGCCGATCCGCAGTTGAAGCTGCGCCAGATCGACGTCAACGTCATGGACAAGGTCGTTCAGCTGAGCGGCTTCGTCGACAATCCGCAGGAAAAGTCCCGTGCGGCTGACGTGGCCAAGCGGGTCGACGGCGTGCGTGCGGTGAAGAACGACATCGTTGTCCGCTAACGACGAGAAGGGAGGTCTCTCATGGGTCCAAGGCAGATATTCGGTATCGTCGCGTTGGTCGTGGGAGTCGTGCTCCTTGGCTTCGCTTTCCACTCGGCTGATGCACCGGTCGACAAGATCTCGGAAACCTTGACCGGACGCTATACGGACCAGACGATGTGGTACTTCATTCTCGGAGCAGCCGGCGTGATCGCGGGCGGTCTGTTCATTTTCTTCGGCCGCCGTATTTCGTAGCGTTCGGTGGCGGCGGTTGAATGGCGGGTTCTGGGGACCATCCCAGAACCCGCCTCCTTCAACGTCGCATGCCATCGGCTTGCCGGGCGAGGAAAGGCCAAGAACAGGAGACAGTCATGAAATACGGATTATTGTGGTTGTTGGGTGTGCCCATTCCCGTTCTGATCATTATTTATCTCCTGTTCCGCTGACACGGCGGGCATGCGCGTCGGGAACAGGCGCTCATGGCGGTGGCGGCGGTTTCTGAATTAGCGTCCCTTCGGCAGCCGCTTGCCGCGCCATGATTTCATGAATCTTGTCACGATTATCGGTGCTCTCGCGGCCCTCGCATCCACGGTCAGCTTTGCGCCGCAAGCCTGGAAAATCATCAAATCGCGCCGCACGGCCGATATTTCCGTCGTGATGTATGCGGTGACCGTCTGCGGCTTCGCCCTATGGACCGCCTATGGCTTTTTGCTCGGCGAGTGGCCGATCATCGTCACGAATATCATCTGTTTCCTGCTGGCCGGATTTATTCTCGTGATGAAGATCCTCCCGCGGCAGAAGAAGAATAAGGTGGCCGATGTGCTGGACCCTGACGCCAAGTGAGTCCGTTCAGGGCCTTGCCGCGGCGTCCAGCACCTCGGGATTGAGCACCCGGATCGGCTTGCCGTCGAGAAACGCGCCGATGTTCTCCACCGCCTTGGGATAGAACACCCGGTAGTTGTCGACCGTCACATACCCGAGATGCGGTGTGATCACCGAATTGGGCAGGCGGCGCATGGGATGATCGGCGGGCAGCGGCTCCACATCATAGACATCGATGCCGGCGCCGGCGATGCGCTGGGTTTCCAAAGCCTCGATCAGCGCCGCCTGGTCGACAATCGGGCCGCGCGAGGTATTCACCAGATAGACGGTGGGCTTCATCAGGCCGAATTCGCGCCGGCCGATCAGGCCGCGGGTGCGTTCGCTCAGCACCAGATGGATCGTCACCACGTCTGCCTTGGACAACAGCTCGTCCTTGCTCCCGGCCTTTATGGCGCCGACCGCGCGGCAGCGTTCCTCGGTCAGGTTCTGGCTCCAGGCGGTCACGTTCATGCCGAACGCCGCGCCGATTGTCGCCATCCGCGAGCCGAGCTTGCCCAGTCCGAGGATGCCGAGGGTCTTGCCGGCGACACCGACACCGAGACTGGTCTGCCAGGCGCCGTCGCGCGTGGCGCGGTCCTCTTGCGGGATGTTGCGCATCAGGCCGAGGATCAGGCCCCAGGCGAGTTCTGCTGTGGTGGTGCCGACATTGTCGGTGCCGCAGACCACGACGCCATGCTCGGTGGCGGCCGCCAGATCGATGCTGCGGTTGGTCATGCCGCTGGTGGTCAGCAGCGTTAGCTTGGGCAACCGCTCGATCAGCGCGCGCGGAAACGGCGTGCGCTCGCGCATCAGCGCGATGGCCTCGAAATCGCGCCGCCGCTCGACCAGCCTGTCCAAGTCCTTGAGATGGTCGCGAAACACCGTCGTCTGCGCGCGCCCGTCGAGCGGCGACCAATCGGCGAGGGTAAGGGCCACGTTCTGAAAGTCATCGAGTATGGCGACACGCATGCTATGGACCCCCTGGCCTCGTCCGATCGGTCCATCAGGCTAACAGCGCACGCCATGCGGTCAATCGACGGCTGTGCCATGCTTTGGGTCTTTCCAGTCTGCCCGTGACTGGGGCACAATGGCAGCCAACAGGAAATAAAAACACGGGGACAAAAGATCCCCGGACTGTGGGAGAGCCTGGGAATGCCGGATATCGAGCTGCGCCAAGTCGTCAAGCGGTTCGGGCCGCAGGTAGCCGTCAATGCCATCGACCTGTCCGCCGACCATGGCGAGATGCTGACGCTGCTGGGTCCGTCCGGCTGCGGCAAGACCACCACGTTGCGGATGATCGCCGGCCTGGAAGACCCCGACGAAGGCACCATTCGGGCTGGAGGACGGGTCATGTTCGACGGCGCCAGAGGCGTCAATATCCCGCCGGAAAATCGCGGCCTGGGCATGGTTTTCCAGTCCTACGCCATCTGGCCGCACATGACGGTGATGGAGAACGTGGCCTATCCGCTGCGCATGCGCCATGTCGCGAAGGCCGAGCGCATCGCCATGGTGCGCCAGGTTTTGGAGTTGGTCGGCATGGGCGGCCTCGAGGATAAGCCGGCGACGAAACTGTCCGGCGGCCAGCAGCAACGCGTCGCCTTCGCTCGCGCACTGGTGCGCGGACGGGACGATTGACAGTCAAGAGAGCAAGAGGTCGATATGGCTGAGAGCTTGAGCAGGGACAAGAAACTCGCATTGTTCGAACGGATGCTGCTGATGCGCCGTTTCGAGGAAATGGTCATCCACATGGCGGCGGCGCACAAATACATCGGCCGCAACCATCTCTATATCGGCCATGAGGCGACCGGCGCGGCCGCGCTCGCCCTGCTGCAGCAGGGCGACCTGACCTACACCACCCACCGCAACCACGGCCATTTGATTGCCCGGGGCGCGAATCCGGGCAAGGCGCTGGCCGAGATCATGGGCCGCGAAGGCGGGTTGAATGGCGGCCGCGGCGGCACCTGGCATCTGTGCGACACCTCGGTCGGATTCCAGTCCACTTCGGCCATGGTCGGCGGCAGCATCGGGCTGGCGATCGGCGGCGGCACCGCGCTCAAGGCCCAGGGCAACGGTAAGGTGGCGGTCGCCCTGTTCGGCGACGGCAGCCTCGACGAAGGCATCGGCTATGAGGCCCTCAACTATGCCTCGGTGTTCGAGCTGCCGGTGCTGTTCCTGTGCGAGAACAACAGCAAGGCCGGCCAGCGGCCGTCCTCCATGCTGGCCGCCAAGGCGCTCGCCGACGTGCCCAAGGCGCTCTGTATTCCCTGCGAGAAGGTCGATGGCGCGGATGCGGAAGCCGTGCATGCCTGCGTGTCGGACACGCTGGCGCGCATCCGCAGGGATGGCAAGCCGGTGTTCGTCGAGGCGACCCTCGAACGCTGGCCCGGCTCGCACCAGTTGAAGCCCGAATTCACCACCGGCATCACCGACGTGAGCCAGGCATGGGACGAGGGCAGGATCGCCGGCCAATATGCCGATTGGATTCGGAGATTCGACCCGATCCGGCGCTACGGCAGGACGCTGCTCGACGGCAAGGTGGCCACCAAGGAGGACCTGCTCGGGATTGACGGCAGAGTCGATCGGCAGATCCAGGCGGCGCGCCACTATGCCGAAGCGAGTCCGTTCCCCAAGGCCGAGAGCGCCGTCACCGGCGTGTTCGCGTAAAGAGGATTTCACAGCAATGGCAATCAAGAGTTTCGCTCAGGCGATGATCGACGGCTTGTCGCTCAGCATGGAGAAGGATCCGAGCATCATGGTGATCGGTCGCGGGCTGACCGGCCACGGGCCCGAGGCCGATGCGGAGAGGGCGCTCTACGAGCGACACGCCGACCGCATCAGCGATCCGCCCACCTCGGAAGGTGTCGTCGCCTCGGTCGGCGTCGGCGCCGCCATGGCGGGCGCGCGGCCCTTCGTGCATTTCGGCACGGCGGTGTTCGCCTACGAGGCGTGGAATCAGATCGTCAACGAGGCGGGCAATATCCACTTCATGTCGAACGGCCAGCTCAAGGTGCCGGTGGTCTTCCACATGTTCCACGGCATCCGCGGCGGTGGCGGCGCCCAGCACAGCCAGAGTCCGTATTCCATGTATGCCAATTGCCCGGGGCTGCAGATCGTGCTGCCGTCCTCGCCGGCCGACGTGCAGGGCCTGTTGCGCACCGCCTTCAGGAGCGACAATCCCACCATCTTCATGAATCACACCAAGCTGCTCGGCCTGAAAGGCGAGGTGCCGGACGGCGACTTCGCCATTCCGTTCGGCAAGGCGGACGTGAAGCGCCAGGGCAAGGACGCCACCATCGTCGCCACCTCGCTCACCGTATCCGTGGCCTTGAACGCGGCCGAACAACTGGCGCAGGACGGCATCGACGCCGAGGTGGTCGACCCGCGAAGCGTGGTGCCGCTCGATATCGATACGATCTGCTCGTCGGTGAAAAAGACCGGCCGCCTGGTCGTGGTCGATGAGGCGACCAGGACTTGCAGCGTCGCTTCCGAGATCGCCGCCAGCGTCGCGGAACAGGCGTTCGATGCGCTCAAGGCGCCGATCATCCGCGTGACACGGCCCGACGCGCCGGTCGCCTACGCGCCGCCGCTCGAGGACTACGTGACGCCGACGGCGGACAAGATCGCGGCGGCGGTGAAGAAAGTAATGCAATAGAAAGGAGCCTATTACACTCGTCATGGCCCGGCTTGACCGGGCCATCTCAGGCGGACGAGCGTCCAACTCGCAGAATCGTCATGGCCGCATGCGTTGCGGCCATGCACGACCTTTCTTTTCGCACAGCTTCCAAACGTAAGTAAGAATGCGCGCTGCGAGAGATGGCCCGGTCAAGCCGGGCCATGACGAGTGATTGGTGTCGGCACTCGTTGGGCGCGTGCCTCAATCCTTGAAGTATTTGTTCGTGCCGTCCTTGATGCTGTGCGCCCATTTGACCCAGTAGGCGCCGGGGTCGCGGGCGTAGTCGTTGTAATTGCCGGGCGCGTTGATGCCGGGCAGCGGCGGCACGTAGTCCTGCTTCAGGATGTCGTCGGGATTGCCATAGCGGCTGGCGAGCGCGCGCACATAGAGATCGTTGAGCGCCTCCAAATGGCCATGCTCGATCAGTGTCACCCATTGGTCGAGATCGCGCACGCGCACCTGGTAGGTGACCATGAGCGTGTGGTTGTGGCAGCAATGCTCGAGCGGCACGTTGTTCTGCTTGCCGAACTCCTGGCGCAACGGCGTGACCTTGCCGGCTTCTTCCGGTCCGTGCTGCGCTTCGGTGCCGAACGACCAGTGGATGACGCCACCGACATTGCGTTCGGAGGTGTTGCGGCCTTCCAGCAGCTCGTCCGGATGCTTGAAGTATTTCGGATTGGTCGCCGTGCCCGCCTCGTAGAGCCACCAGTAACCCGGCTTCTGATAGAGCGGCCAGGTCAGGGTCTGCATGCCGGGATAGTTGAGCACCAGGCGCATGATCTCGCCGTAGTAGCCGCCGCCGCGCACCTCCTTGATCTTGCCGCCGTCGAGCTCGATCTCCATGCGCGGATGGGTGGCGATGTGGTTGTTGGTGCTGGCGATGACGCCGCGCGCCTCGACTTGCACCGGCGCCAGGTATTGGGTGGCGAAGGCGGGATAGTCGACCAGCGAGTAGGGCCAGCGGCCCGACGACTGGTTGGGATACATATAGAGGTGGCCCTGCTGGTAGACGCCCTTGGCCCATTGCTCGGCGACCGGCGTCTCCACATTGGCGCCGAGCACCATGCCCTCGGGATCGCTCGCCTCGATGCGATCGACGTAGGCGAGCGATTCGATGGTCTTGGTCTCGATCAGCCGCCATACGTCCGACGGGAAGTCGGGCACCCGGCTCATCAGGTCGAAGTGGGTGTTGTAGGTGTAGTTGCCGACGAACTTCTTGCTGTGCTGCTGCAGCATCGTGCGGGTGCGCGTGCGCCCGCCGGTGCGCCAGAACACCTTGTCGATGCCCTTGTTGTCATCGAGGTATTTCACCAGCGCGTTGCGCACCATGCTGCTGTAGGTGCGGGCGAGACGCGCCTCCGCGTCGCTGGCGTATTTGAACTCCGGGAAGGATTTGGCGAAGACGTCCGCGTCCTTCTCCTTGATCCATTCCTTGGTCTTGTCCGGCTCGGGGATCGAGCGGAAAAACCATTCGGCCGGCTCCTGCTGGCCGTCGCTGGCGGTGAACACCCGCTGCGCCTTGTAGAAGGCCGCCACCGCCTCCTTGGGGACGCCGGCAGCGTCGTTCTCGTAGAGGATGGTCACCGTGACGCCGCGTTCCTTGAAAGCGCGCTGCATCGCCTCCTGCACGAGGGGATTGGCGTCATACGGCACGACGATCAGCACATGCTCGCCGCGCTTGACCAGACCGATCGGCGAGCGGCCGCTGGTTTGGCTCACCGCCGCGCGGGCGCCCGGCATCATGTCGTCGACCGAATTGGGCGCGCGCAGCGATCTCGGGAAGCGCGGCTCCGGATAGGGCTTCGTCGGGCCCGGGCCGACCAGCCCATATTTCTTGCGTGTGGCGTTGATCTGATCGGGCGACCAGGGCGCGAAGACATGGGCGCGGTCCTGCCCCCCTTGCGCGGCCTTTGGAATTTCCAATTGCTGGGCGAAGGCCGGCGCCGCGGAAAAAACGCCTGCGCTTGCGACGCCGAGGAGGGCGCCGATGGCGGCGCTGGAAAGCAAAACGGACGCCGGGACTGTGGGCTGCTTGTTCATGGCATGTCTCCCTTGACCGCAAGCATGCGTCACTCGACGAACACGCCGTCGCGCATGCGATAGACTTTGGGGAAGGCCTCGACCACCTTGGGGTCGTGGCAGGATACGATGACTGTCTTGCCGCGCTTGGTGGAAAGCGAAACCAGCAGGTTGGTGATGATTTCCACGTTGGCGCTGTCGAGATTACCGGTGGGTTCGTCGGCGAGGATGAGCGGCGGATCGTTGACCAGCGCCAGGCAGATGGCGATGCGCTGCTGTTCGCCGCCCGAAAGCTCGTCCGGTCTCTTGTGGCCTTTTTCCAGCAACCCGACGGTGGCGAGCAGGCTGGTGGCGCGGCCGCGCCGCTCGTCGTGGGGCATGCCCGCCAGGACCATGGGCAGTTCCAGGTTCTCCATGGCCGAGAGCGACGGGATCAAGTTGAAGAACTGGAAGACGAAGCCGACGCGGCGCAGCCGGTAGGCCTCCATGGCGCGCTCGTCCATGGCGGTGAGGTCCGAATCGTCGACCAAGATGCGCCCGCCGGTCGGCCGGTCCATGCCGCCCAGCATATTGAGGAGCGTGGTCTTGCCGCAGCCGCTCGGCCCCATGATGGCGACCGCCGCGCCGGCCGGCACCGACCAGGAGATGTCGCGCAGCGCGGTCACTTCGCCGGCGGCGGTGCTATAGGTCTTGTCCACATGCTCGAGCCGCACGCCGGCCGGGCCGGCTTCGGTCGCGGGATCGGATTGGGCGATAGCGGCATCCATCAGAAAGACTCCCGATTAGCTCTCCCGCAGGCCTTCCCGCGCCGAGCGGCGGAAGATCCAGCGGCTGAAAACGAAGGCAAGCAGAACCAGCAGCGCCACCAGCAGACCGGCGACCTCCATGGTCTGGTGCGAGACCGTGAGATGGGACGGCAACAGACTGAGGATGGTGAGAATCTGGCGCAACTCCCAGACCAGGTTGGTGATGCCGAAGCCGACGACCGCGGCGACCGCGGCGCCGAGCAGCAGGCCGATGACCGACGGCGCGAACAGGCCGGGCGCCGAGAAGCGCAGCAGGTCGCGCGGGCCGCAGCCGCGGATGCGCAGCAGGGCAAGCGTGCGCCGGTCCTCGGCGTAATTCGAGAGGGCGATGGCGAAGATGCCGATGATGGCGAGCAGCAACCCGCCGATCAGGTAGATCTGGAAATTCTGCCGGGCGAGATAGATGTACATGTCGCTGCCGAGACGCGAGACCTCCTCGTCGGTGTCGCGGATCTCGAGCGGCTCGGTCGGCAGCGACGTGCGCACCGCTTCGCGCAATTGCGCCGTCGAGATGCCCGGCGCCGGCCGCACGATGGCCACCACGCGCGGGATCAGCACGTCCATCTTGTTGAGCCACGGATTGTTCGCGGCGCTCACCAGGTAGGCGTTGAAGCCGAACAAGTGGTTGAGATAGTCGACCCGCGCGGCGACGAAGCTCTGGCGGTCGTTGACCGTTTTGGTCGGCATTCCGGGCAGATAGTGCAGCGCGCCGTCGAGGCGCGCGGTTTGCATGGATTTGTCCAGGTTGCGACCGACCGGCATGCGCGAGCCCAACTCGCGCTTGTAGAACCCTTGAATGGCCTGGGAGACGAGGATGCCGTTTTCCTTCGTTTGCTCGATCAGGCCGGCGAATGGGGCTGTCGCGCCCAGAGTGTTTTCATGACGCGCGACCCGCAGGTAGCTCGCGGGGTCGTTGACGAAGAAGATCGGCACCCCGGAGAAGCCGTAACCCGGCATGTAGAGGCCGTCGACCAATCCCTCGACGATATAGTCGAGCCCGGCGACCTCGGGCCGCTGCCGCAGCTTGGCAAGCGCCTTGTCCGTTTCGCCGCGGATGGCGGCGTAGCGTTCGGCCAGGCCGCCCTCGATCAGGCGCAGGCCCGGCACCAAAGCCGGCGCATCGAGGGAGAACTGCACGGCGGCGCCGAGCTGGGTTTCCGCGCCGCGCTCGATCTTGTCGTCGAACACCGCGGTCATCACGCCGGGATAGAGACTGAGGCTGGCCATCATGGCGACGATCAGCAGGAACGACGCCATGCGGTGCTGGCGCGTGCCAAGGTGGCGCAACGCATAGGGGGCCAAGCGGCCGCTCACCCCATGCACGATCGGCGACAGCACGGTGGTGAGCACGCGGCGGTTGGCGGCAATCAGGGTGCCGCAACCGTAGACGAAGAGCGGGAAGCTGACGAAATCGAGCGCTCGGTCGAGTGGCACCGCCCACGGCTGATCGATGAGGCGGACGACCGAAAAACCGCCGAGCCAGCCGGCGATCTTGATGCCGCCGATCAGCAGGGCGGCCGCCTGGATGACGCCGAAGCGCACGCGCGCGGCGGTCGCTTCCGATGCGACGATGCGGCCGGAAGCTTCGAGCGGCGAGATCGCGGCGGCGTAGCGGATGAAGCGCCGGCTGACCAGGAGCGCCATGCCCGTGCCGACGGCGAGAAATACCAGCAGGATCTCCGGCTGCTGCACCCGGATCAGCAGGCGCCAGGGCAGGGCGCCTTCCGTGTAGCTCATGGCCGGCAGCCAAGTGCCGAGCGCCGCGCCGACCAAGCCGCCGAAGAAGGCGGCGACCGCGATGGTGAGCAGCAGCGCCGTTCGGATCGAAGTGGCCGATGTGCCGCGCAAGCGCAAGAGCCCGAGCTTGCGCCGTTCGTTGAGCAGCAGCAGGCCCGACAGATTGACCATCAGGATCCAGGCCATCCACAACAGCGGCAGGGAGACGAGCAGGCCGATCAGATCGATCTGATGGGCGATTCCGGCCATGCGTTCGAGCAGCACCGCGGCGGTGTTGTCGACCGCGGCGCTGTAGCTGGTGCCCTTGACCGTGCCCTTGAGCTCGGCGGTGATCGCTTGCAGCCGCTGCAGGGAGTCGTTCACGTCCCAGCCGGAGATCAGGCGCTGGCGGTCGAGCGCCGCGAGATGGACGATTTCCGGGAAGTAATCGCCGGTGTTGACGTGGAAGTCGGGACTTTCGACATCGTCATGCGACACGATGCCGCGCGACAGCGCGTCGAACTTGTTCATCAGCTCGCGGTCGTAGGGCACCACCAGGATGGCGCCCAGCTCGGGCACGAGCGTCGGCGAGCTGGTCTTGTCGAGGAACCAGCGATTCAATTCATTGCGATCCACCCGCACGGTGCGGTCGAGCGGCACCGAAAAGACTTCGACATGCCGCTCGGGATGGTCATGGGCCTCCGTCGCGTCCATGCCGTCGTGGCTATGGCCGCCGACCTCGCCGCCGGGGCCGACTATCGCGCGCAGTTGGAACGATTTGCGGTTCTGCAGTTGAAGGTAGGCGTCGCCCATCTGGGCGCGCGAGCCGACCAGCACCAGGATGGCGCCGCGCTCGCTCGGCCGCATGTCCGGCGGCAGCAGATCGGTCGAGGAGGCCGAGAGCATCGACAGCCACGGCGTGCGCAAGGATTCGTTGTCGACCCGCGGCGTGATCGCTTCGGGCAGCACGGTGCGCAGGAAGAACAGCTCTTCGACCTTGGTGACGCCGCTCTGCTTGGCGATCAGCTCGCGCACTTCCATCGCGACCGGCACTTCGGCCGTCTGATAGATCGAGATATCCCATGGCACGCGGGAGACCTGATCGGCGACGTAGCGTTCGAGCGCGCGATGGGACGTGAGGTTGACGGCTGCCAGCAGTGCGACGGTCAGGAGCGAGACAAAACCGAACGCCAGGAACGGGCGTCGTCCTAACACCCGGACAAGCAGCAACAGAACGGAACCTGCAGGCAAACGGTAGTCTCCCCTGATCGGTGCGATATCGGTCTTTTTGAAACGGCCGTCTATCGCGGTGGGCTTCCGAACGAAGCCTCGTCATTGCGGAACACGGTATACCCGCCCGGTCTGCCTGTCAAAAAGCCTGCGAATCAGTGGCATAAGGCAAGGATCTGCACCTTGGACCATGAGCGTCGATCGCAAGATATGGCCCCGCAAGCCTTTCGGATTTGCGACGTTAGGAACGGGGTGCCACGACCTCGGCGGCGCGCTTGTACTGGTTTGGCCAGGGGCTGCCGTCGGAGCCGAGGTCGCGTGCCGCATGGCGCGCGAAATAGGGGTCGAACAGATGCCAGCGGCCGATGGCGCAGAGATCGGCCTGGCCTTCGCGCAAGACGCGGTTCACGTCCTCCACGGTGCGGATGTTGCCGACCGCCATGGTGGCGACGTTCGCCTCCTTGCGGATGCGCGCGGCGAGCGGCACCTGAAACATCTCGTGGGTGGCCGGGCGCTTGGTGCTGGTGACGTTGCCGCTCGAGGCATCGATGACATCGACCTCGGCCGCTTTCATCGCGCGGGCGATTGCTACGCCGTCCTCGATGGTGTTGCCGCCGTCCTCCCAATCGGTCGCCGAGATGCGCGCGAACAGCGGCTTGCCGCTTGGCCAGATCTGGCGCACCGCCTTGACCACCTCCAGCGGGAAGCGCAGCCGGTTTTCCAGGCTGCCCCCGTATTCGTCCCGCCGCTTGTTGGAGAGCGGCGACAGGAAGGACGACAGCAGGTAGCCATGTCCCATATGGAATTCGATCACGTCGAAGCCGGCCTCGTCGGCCCAGCGCGCCGCGCGCGCGAAATCGTCGCGCACCTTGTCCATGTCGCTCCGGTCCATTTCCTTCGGCACCGGGCTCTTGTCGTCGAACGGGATGGCGGACGGCGCCACCAACGGCCAGCCTTTGTCGCCGAGCGGCCTGCCGCGCTCCCACGGTGCCGGGGTCGAGCCCTTGCGGCCGGCATGGGCGAGCTGCACGCCGATCTTGGCCTCGGAATTCCCATGCACGAAATCGACCACGCGCTTCCAGGCGTCGCGATGCTCCGGCTTGTACATCCCGGCGCAGTAGGGCGAGATGCGGCCTTCCGGCGAGACGTCGGTCATCTCGGTGAAGACCAGCCCGGCGCCGCCCTGGGCGCGGCTGCCGAGATGGACGAGCTGGAAATCGCCGACCGTGCCGTCGTTCGCCGAATACATGCACATAGGTGACAGCACCACCCGATTCGGCAGGGTCACGCCGCGCAGGGTGAGCGGCTGAAACATGGGCGCGGTGTGGTCGGGCGAAGCGGCGGCGTCGGACATGTTATTGTTCCGTTGTGGGGGCTTCGGGATCGGGCAGCAGAACCTCCGAGTCCCAGGGATCGTAAGCGACAAGGTGCCGCGCCGCCAAGTCCGGCCGCATGAATGTCCGGCCGTGCTCGTTCAGCAGTCCGGCGACGAAGGAGAAGCTGCTGTTCGAAATGGCGAGGTGATCGGCCTGCGACAGCACATGGAAATCGCCATAGAACTCGGCGCCGCGGATCGGCGCTCCGAAGTCTGCCGCGGTCATGGGTGCATAGTCGGCGAATTTGCGGAAGATCGTCTCATCGTCGCTGGCAATGTAAAGCACCGGCCGATCCAATTGCGGCCATAGGCTCTGCAGCCAGTCCAAATACCAGGTCTCCGGCGCGATCCAGAACCGGCCATAACCGAAATCGCCGCGCCGCAGGTGGAGCGCGACCAGGGTGTTGCCGCGCGCGCGGATCTTCGCCATAGCCGCTTTGGCGAAGGGGCGCAGATTCTCGCCGGGCCGGAACAGCCGTTGCACGAGCGCACGATAAGGCCGCAGATGGCGCGTGTGATAACAGCAATAACCCCACAGATCCCGGTCGGCGACCGCGGCTCCGCTGTCGAGGCGGCTCGACAGCAGGCGTGCGATATTGTCGCCATTCTCGCGCAACTCGGCCAAGGGCGCGCTCGGATAGGGGTCGTCGAGATCGAACAGCCAGCGGCCGATCCATTCCGGCGCCTCGACACCGAGCCCGTGAGCCTCGCCGAGCGCGCGCAGCACGGCATATTGCAGCAACTGATTGCCGAATCGGCCGTTCCATCCGAGGGTCGACATGGTGATGCGCGGGGGCGTCCCGGGCTTCTGGCGCTTCTCGGGCGGCGTCGGCCGCGGCCCGCCGAACGTCTCGCGCAGCAGCAGCACGGCGCGCCGGGTGAACGGACCGGCATGGCCCGGGTTGGCCTTGATCGCCGCTTCGTAGACGGGCAGGGCAGCCTGCGGCCGGCCCAGGGCTTCTTCCAATTGCGCGAGGTCGAGCAGGACCGGAAAGACGTCAGGGTGCTTGGCGGCAAGCTCGCGGAGGACCGCCGCTGCGCCCGGGAGATCGCCGCTGCGGCCCAGCGCGAGAGCGGCGTTGTAGCGCACCTCGCCGTCGGCGGCGGTCCGTTGCGCGATCTTGCGTAGGCGCTCCCGCGCGCCTGCTTTATCGCCGCGCGCCAAAGCGATTTCGCCCGCGAGCAGCAAAGCCCGCTCGTTGTGCGGCTCGGCTTCGAGCAACTGTCGGCATGCGTCTTCCGCCTCGGTCAGGCGGCGCGACCGGCAGAGCTGGACGACATGTTCGAGGGTGGGGCGGCTCGGCATCAGACGGACACAAGGAGAGTGGGTTGGATCGTCGGCGCAAGAATGGCGCCCTTCGGCGCCACCACACAATCCCATGAGGCATTTCCCGGCGGATCGCGCGGATCGGCGATGGTGATCTCCACGCGTGAAAGATCTGCGAAATCGTGGCGCAGCACGGCGGGCAGGTCGGCGGATATCAGGACCCGCGGCCGTTCCAGTCGCCGGTGCAATTCCTGCAGCACCTCATAGATAGCCAGGCGCTTTGCGGGCGCGATAGGGCCGGTTGTCGCGTCGGGCTTCGCGACCGCGTAGGTTTGATCGAGTTGACCATCGAACACCCAGCGTAGCAGAACCTCGGCCTGGCGCGCGGGTAAGAGGGTCCGCGTATAGGTTCGGTTGCCGGCGCGGGCGAGGGCGAGCGCCGCGGCGGGCTCGCGCAGCAGGAAGCGCGCCTTGTCGAGCAGCTCCTCGGGCGAGCCATAGGCGCAGAAGTCGCGGTCCTCGCGCAGGATCATGTCGAGGCCGGATTGCTGCGACAGGCGATCGGTCAGCAGACAGCCGCCCGCCGACAGCACCTCGAACACCCGCAGGTTGAGATCGCCGTTCAGGCTGGCATTAAGCGAGGCCACCGAGTTTGCGTAGAGATCGGCCGAGGCCTCGCGCGTCGCCTGTTTCGCCACGAGCGGCACGCCATTCTGCCGCAGGGCTTTCAATAGCCGCTGGCGCCGCGGATGAAAGTCCGACTGGCCGATGAAGCATACCTGGCTGGCGCGGCCGTCCTTGATCGGGCGCGGAAGATGGCGGGTCTTCAGGCCGGGTATCCAGGCGAGGTTGGCGAATCCCGCCTCGCCGAACCAACGCAGATGCGGTCGGTTGTGGCTCGAGACGATGAAATCGAAGTGGGCCCGCCGCGCATAGGCGATTACGTCGGTCAGCGGCCGGTCGAGATGGTGGGTGTCGCCGACGCACAGAACCTTCGGGCAATCGAATGCGTCGAGGTTGAGCGGCCGGTTAGACCCGGATGCATCGCTCCATACCACCACGGTGTCATACTTTGTGGGCAGCCCCTGGGACTGGAGCGCCGCCGGCAGGTCGTATTCGCCAGCCGGCGTCCAGCCGGCGAACATCATTCGCGGCTGGTCGGGTTCTGCTTTGGGCCCGACCGTGACCTGGCGATCGGACAGCTCGAACGGGGGGATGTATTGCGGCGTCGTGTACCAGCTGACCAGGACATGCTTCCGTCGATACGGACTGGTCATGCCTGCCCGGGCCTGCCGGGCGGCGTGCGGGGCTTGCGCGGTCGCGGCGGCATGGCGGCTATTTTCGTCCCCTCTCGGAAATTTCCCGGGCGCGCGCCACCACGTCGGGCGGGCTGGCGTAGATTCGCGTCAGCAGGGCTTCGATGGCTTGGCCGCTGACCGGGTCGACGTCCATGTTCTGCTTCCGCGCCTCGCTCAGGAAGTCGGGGTCTCTCATGGTCTCCGACAGCGCCGCGCGCAAGGCCTGAACCCGCTCCATGGGTACGCCGGCCGGCGCCGCGAAAGGCCAGGCCATGACCAGGCGCGAGGCGAACATGTCGAGCAACTGCCGATCGGCTTCGTTCTTGACCAGCTCGGTCGCCATGGGTGCCGACTTCAACTCCTCATTTCTTGTGTTAGAGAATTGGAGAAAAATGTTCATATTATTGTATTTTATCCAATCTTGCCGGGCCGACTTCAGGTAGCCCCAGGAGAGGCCGCCGAGGTCATGGACCTCGCCGCGCTCGACCGCCAGCAGCGTCTCCGCGGCCCCGGGGTAGCCAGTGACGACCTTGACCTTTACCTTGAAGATATTGCTCAAGAGCAATGGAAAGGTTGCGGTATCCACGCCCTGGCCGGTCGAGGCGACGATCATTTCCTGTTTCTGCAGATCATCCATCACTTTAAATGGCGTGGCGCGCCAGGCGAAGACGATGTTGGTTTCCTGGCTCGGGCTGCCGATCCAATTGAGCTTCAGGGGATCGACGCACGCCTCCTGGTTGCCCATCAGCGGCTCCATGGGAATGCCGCGCGAGAAGGTGGCGATGGTCGAACCGTCCTTCGGCGCCTGGTTGGCGAGGTAATTGATCGCCTTCAGGCTGCCGGCACCGGGCATGTTCTGCGGCACCACATTCGGGCGGCCGGGCAAGGTGCTTGTGGATGTGACGCCCGACCGTGCGGCCATAGAGGTCGTAGCCGCCGCCCGGGGTGAAGCCGATGACGATGTTCAGCGGGTGGGATTTATAGAAAGACTCGACTGTCTGCGACGATACGTCCGATGGCAGGACGCCGCACAATCCGGCGGCGAGCAGGCAGGCCATTAAAGAATTGGCGGGGGACATCCTCGCCCGACGCGAACCTCGACCGATGAGCATGTTCCCTCCGCTATTGTGTTATTGAGCGGCGTTTGTTTTTTGCCGTCGTCGCTATCGCATCGCCTTGGCGACCCTCTCGACCACTGCCTTGGGTGTGGCGTAGATGCGTTCGACGATCTGGTCGATCTCGGGGCCGGTCATCGGTCCATCCACCTCGAGCCCGGCTTTCTTGGCGTCGGCCAGGAAGCCTTCGTCCTTCACGACCTTGGCGAAGCCTTCGAGCAGGGCTTTCTTCTGCGCGGCGGGGATTCCCGGCGGCGCGGCGATCGGCCGGCCCATTTCCGCCGGCAGGAACAGGAAGTCGAGCGCCTGGCGCTGCTCGTCCGTTTTGGCCAGTTCGAGCGCGGTCGGCACGTTGGGCAGCTCCGGATGGCGCTTGCTCGCGGCCTGTAGGAGGATGCGCGCCTGTCCGTCGCGAATCCAGTTGCCGCTCGTCGTCTTCATGCTGTCCCACGAGTTGAAGCGGCCATCGGCCTCGCCGCGCTCGATGGCGATCAGGGTTTCCTTGGTGCCCTGGTAGCCGGTGATCAGCTTGAACTTGGTGCCGAGCACCGCGTTGAGCACCTTCGGGTAAATATCGGTGGTGGACGCGGCGCCGGTGCCGCCGACGACCATCTCGCGCTGGAAAAGATCCTGCGCCGTCATGAACGGCGTCTTGTGCCAGGCGAACAGGATCGAATGAGTGAGGCCCAGGCTGCCGACCCAGGTGAATTTCTCGGCGTCGAACTGGATGCGGTTGTCATCCGGACTGAGCAGGGGCTGAACCACCACCGGCCCGACATAGGCGATGGTGGTGCCGTCCTTCGGCGCCACATTGTAGGTGTGATTGGCGACCACGATGCCGCCGCCGCCCGGCATGATACGCACCGTGAAGGCCGGATTGCCGGGGATATAGCGGCCCATGTGCTGCGCCATGATGCGCGAGATGGTGTCGAAGCCGCCCCCCGCGGTGCCGCCGACCAGCAGATTGATGGTCTTGCCAGCATAGAAGTCCTGCGCGTTCGCCGGAACCGGCGATGCGCAGGCGAGCCCGAAAAGGACCGCGCCGCACAGAATGCCGCGCCGTTGGCCGTTGACAGTCATGGTGCCTCCAAATCCTTGCGTGTTTTGAGAGCAGCGTAGTGAGGGGCTGGGCCGGCGGCAATCGGAGAATTCCTCCGGCCGTACGAGTGGGGGCTTCGGTGCGCTGCTGTCCGGCGCGATTGACAGGCTGCAAACCCTCCGTATACCGTTCACGCATAACAAAATTCCAGGTCACCCCTGGTCGACAGCGGGCCGCGGCGGACCAACGAAAATGCCGCAGCGCGGCTCCCGCGCGATAGAATGCGCCCCACAGTGAGAGAGGAAACGGCGTCAATGGCGTCCCCACTCGGAACGCTCGAAAGCCTGCCGATGGACTATCGCCGCGCCATGCAAGGCGAGCATGTGGCGCCGCTGTGGCCGATGCTGCGCAACCTTCTGCCGCAAGGTCAGCCGCAGCCCATCAGCAAGGCCTGCCTATGGTCGTTCGAGCGCATCCGGCCGCTGCTGCTGCGCGCCGGCGAACTGACGCCCATCGAGAAGGCCGAGCGCCGCGTGCTGGTGCTGTCCGATCCGGGGCGCGGCGACGGCGCCATGCAGGCCACCGCGACGCTTTATTGCGGGCTGCAACTGCTGCTGCCCGGCGAGACGGCGCCGACCCACCGCCATACGCCGAGCGCGGCGCGCGTGGTGATCGAGGGCGAGGGCGGCTATACGGTCGTGAACGGCGAGAAATGCCCGATGGAGCGCGGCGACGTGATCCTGACGCCGGGCGGGCTGTGGCATGACCATGGCCACGACGGCACCGATCCGGTGATCTGGCTCGACGTGCTCGACCTGCCGCTGTTCGTCTATCTCGAAGCCTCCTACGCGGTGGAGGGCAAGCTGCAGGCGCGCGCCAACCGTCCCGATGCCTCGGCGGTCGAATACAGCCAGGCCGGGCTCGTGCCCGTGCGCGCACTTGGCGCGCCGCAGCCGGCCTATCCGCTGATGCGCTTTCCCTGGTCGCGCACGAAAGCGGCGCTCGACGCCATGGCGGCACACGCGCCGCGCGGCGAAGCGGTCGAACTCGCCTACGTCAATCCGGAAACCGGCGAAAGCTGCCTGCCGACCATCGGTTTCACCGTCATGTATCTCCGCGCCGGGGAAACCGTGCGCCCGCCGCTGCGCTCGGCCAGCGCCGTGTTCCATGCGGTGGAGGGCAGCGGCCGCTCGCTGGTCAACGGCGAGCCCATGGCGTGGAAGGCCGGCGACACCTTTTCCGCGCCGGTTTTCGCCGCGCTCGATCATATGGCCGACGGCAAAGGCCCGGCGCGTTTGATCCGGGCCGACGACGCGCCGCTGCAGAAGAAGTTGAGCTACTACGAAGAACGGCCGCGCCCATAAGCGGCCACATTCGCCGCCCACCGGGGCTGGCCGACAAAATCATACGAAGCGGCCCTCAGGGCCGTGAAAGGGAGTAGTCAGTGGCGACCAAGACCATCGAATCAGGAACCGTGGCGGACGCCTATCTCGCGCTGCTGGTCGATCGCGGCGTCGATTATCTGTTCGCCAACGCGGGCACCGATTTCGCGCCGCTGATCGAATCCCTGGCCAAAGCGCAAGTGACCGGCGCGAAAGTGCCGAAGCCGGTCACGGTGCCGCACGAGAACGTCGCCATGCACATGGCGCTCGGCTACTACCTCAAGACCGGGCGGCCCCAGGCGGTCATGGTGCATGTCAATGTCGGCACGGCGAATGCCATGTGCGGGTTGATGAACGCCTCGCGCGGCAATATTCCGATCATCTTCACCGCCGGCCGCACGCCCTACAGCGAGGAGGGCGGGGTGCCCGGCGCGCGCACTGGCGAGATCCACTGGCCTCAAGAAATGCGCGACCAGCGCGCCATGGTGCGCGAGATCGTCAAGTGGGACTACGAGCTGCCGACAGCCCATGTGCTTGAGGCGACCGTCGACCGTGCCATCAACATCGCCATGAGCGAGCCAACCGGGCCGATCTACCTGACCCTGCCGCGCGAGGTGCTGGCCGCGCCGATCGAGAATTTCCAATATGCCTCGCCGTCGCGCCACCGCACGCCGTCGCCGCCCTATCCCGATACCCACGCCATCGACGAGGCGGCGGACATGCTGGCCAAGGCGGAATTTCCGCTGATCATCACCTCGAGCGCCGGTAAGGTCGAAAGCGACGTGGCCAAGCTCGCCGCGCTGGCCGACCGCTTCGCCATTCCCGTGACATTGCGCAAGCCGCGCTACATGGCTCTGCCGACCGACCACGCGATGCATCTGGGCTTCAATCCCGACGCCTATTTCGACAAGGCGGACGTGATCGTCGTGCTCGAATGCGACGTGCCCTGGATTCCCAACAAGAAGGCGCCCGGGCGCGACTGCAAGATCATCCATATCGGCGCCGATCCTCTGTTCGCGTCCTATCCGCTCCGCGGCTTCCCCTGCGATCTGGCGATCACCGGCATCATCGGCGCCACCCTGCCGGCGCTGACCGAAGCTCTGGCCGCGCGCGAGAAGAGCGCCAAACCGCGCATCGACGCTCGGCGGCAGCGATTGGCCGGCGAGCGCCAGGCCCAGCGCGACAAGTGGAAGGCCGTGCTGGAAAAGAGCAAGAACGACGCGCCGATGCACCCGGCCTGGATCACCCATTGCCTCGACCAAGTGAAGGGTGAGGACGCGATCGTCATCAAGGAATCGCCGCTCACCTTCGAGCATATGAGCTACACCAAGCCCGGCACTTTCTATTCCTCGGGAGCGGCCGGCGCGCTCGGCTGGGGCCTCGGCACGGCGCTCGGCGTCAAGACGGCGGCGCCCGACAAGCTGGTGATCGCCACCTGCGGCGACGGGGCTTACATGTTCGGCAATCCGATTCCGGCCCACTATGTGGCGAAGGCCGAGAAACTACCGATCCTCACGGTGGTCTTCAACAACGAGATGTGGGGCGCGGTGAAGCGCAACACCCGTGAGGTCTATCCGGACGGCTATGCCGCCAAGAGCAACCGCGAGCCGCTGACCTATTTCGAGCCGGGCTCGCGCTTCGAGAAGGCGGTCGAGGTGGCCGACGGCTACGGCGAGCGAGTCGAGAACCCGGCCGACATGCCAGGCGCCATCGACCGCGCGCTGAAAGCGATCGGCGACGGCCGCCAGGCTTTGCTCAATGTGATCTGTCGCGGGCCATGATTAAGGTAAAAAAAACAGCCGGACGGCGGAGTCCGGCTCAGAAAGACCGTGATTTCTAGCTTTCTTCTACTTCCAAGCTGGTTTGCCCAGGTTGACGTCATCCGGGTCGGTCAAGGCGCCGGCCGCGGCGCCGCCGGCGCCGCCGATGAGGGCACCGCCAAGGACGCTGCCGCCGGTCAAGGCACCTGCCGCGGCACCGGCACCGGCACCGATCGCGCCGCCGCTGATCGCACGGTCGGATTTGCTGGTGCCACAGGCACCCAGGAGGAGGGCCGCGCAAAACACTGCGGTGATTGGAACGATCTTCATGCTTCACCTACCTGTCATGTATAAATCTGCAACCATAACGCGGGGGGCTTTCGTTGGTTCCCGCCGATCGCAGCCGTGCGGCGCGGGTGAAACCGGCCGTGTCAAGAAGGAATGAAATGATGGGCGAATATGGGATCGGGCAGGGAGTTCCCCGTTTCGAAGATATGAGATTGCTGCGCGGCGGCGGCCGTTACGTCGCCGATATGTCGTTTCCCCACATGGCCTACGGGCATGTCCTACGCTCACTTCACGCTCATGCGAAAATCCTGTCGATTGACACGGAGCGTGCCAAGGCGGCGCCCGGCGTGCTCGCGGTCCTGACCGGCGAGGATTGGAAGAGTTCCGGCTACGGCGATCTACCGGTTCCGAAAGGCGACGAGAAACGGCGCGACGGATCGCCGCTGTTCCGCCCGCCCTACCCCGCGTTGGTCGCGGACCGTGTGCGCTACCTCGGCGATTGCGTCGCCTTCGTGGTCGCCGAGACCCTCGATCAGGCGATCGACGCGGCCGAACTCATCGAAGTGGAGTATGAGCCGCTGCCCGCCGTGGTTTCCGCCGCCGACGCGGTGGAATCCGGCGCGCCCTTGGTGTGGGACGATTGCCCCAGCAACATCTGCTTCGTGCATCAGGTCGGCGACAAGGCAGCGACCGATGCGGCATTCGCCAAGGCCGATCACATCGTGCGTCACCGCTTCGTGATCAATCGCGTGACCGCCGCGACCATGGAGACGCGCGGCAGCATCGGCCTCTACGACCGCACGGAGGATCATTACACCGTCTACACCACATTGCAGCGCGCCCATTCGTTTCGCGGCCAACTGTCGCGCGTGCTGCGCGTGCCGGAAAGCAGGGTGCGCGTGGTGGCCGGCGATATCGGCGGCAGCTTCGGCATGAAGTCGGCGGTCTACAACGAGGTCGCCCTGGTGCTGTGGGGATCGAAGGTGACCGGGCGGCCGGTCAAATGGATCAGCACGCGCTCCGAGTCGTTCCTGAGCGACGGGCAGGGCCGCGACATCGTCACCGACGGCGAGCTTGCGCTCGACAAGCAGGGCAACTTCCTGGGACTGCGGGTGAAGAACATCGCCAATCTCGGCGCCTACCTGCAGGCCGGAGGGCAGAGCTCGCCGGTGGTCAATCTCGGCACCCTCGTCAATGTCTACAAGACTCCGGTCGCCCATGTGGACGTCACCGTCGCCTTCACCCACACCAATCCGGTGCGGCCCTACCGCGGCAACGGCCGGCCCGAGGCGGCCTTCGTCATCGAACGGCTGATCGACATGGCGGCCGACGAGCTCGGCATGGATCCTGTTGAGCTGCGCCGGCGCAATCTGATTCCGTCGGCGGTGATGCCCTATAGGACGCCGCTCGACTTTGACTACGATTGCGGCGAGTTCGAGAAGAACATGGACCTGGCGCTTGGCATGGCGGACTGGGCCGGTTTCGCCAAGCGGCGCGCCGAATCCCGCGCGCGGGGCAAGCTGCGCGGCATCGGCGTCTCCAACAGCATCGAGAAGGCGGCCTCGCCCGGATTCGAGGGCGCCGAGATCCGCTTCGACCGCGCCGGCACCGTCACCGTGCTGTCGGGCGCCGTCACCCAGGGGCAGGGGCACGAGACGGTGTTCAAGCAACTGGTCAGCGAGCAGCTCGGCATCGATCCCAAGGACATCCACTATGTCCAGGGCGATACCGACAAGGTGTTCTTCGGCGAAGGCACCGGCGGCTCGCGCACCGCGACCATCGGCGGCAGCGCGCTTCTCATGGCGTCCCACAGGATCGTCGAGAAGGGCGCGAAGATCGCCGCCAAGGTGCTGAACGTGGAGGCGGCGGATGTGCGCTTCGCCGAGGGCGTGTTCTCCTCGCCGAAAAGCAACCGCTCGCTCACCATCCAGGAGGTCGCCAAGGAGGCTCTCAAGGCCAAGAGCCTGCCCGCCGGCATGGAGCCGGGCCTGAACGAAACCGCGGTGTTTCAGACCACGGCGACCAACTATCCCACCGGCTGCCACGTGTGCGAGGTCGAGATCGATCCGGAAACCGGCGTGGTGCGGATCGTGCGCTACAACGTGGTCGACGATGTCGGCACGGTGCTGAACCCGCTGCTGCTCAAGGGCCAGATCATCGGCGGCGTGGCCCAGGGCGTCGGGCAAATGCTGAGCGAGGATATCCGCTTCGACGCGGACTCCGGACAACTGCTCACCGGCTCGTTCATGGATTACGCCATGCCGCGCGCCGACGATTTCTCCTACATAAAGATCCTGAGCAACCCGGTGCCGACCAAAACGAATCCGCTCGGCGTCAAGGGCGCGGGCGAGGCGGGCAATGTCGGCGCACTGCCGGCCGTCGCCAATGCCATCGTCGATGCGCTATCGGAATTCGGCATTCGCCATATCGAAATGCCGGCAACACCGGAACGGGTGTGGCGCGCGATCCGGGCGGCGCAAAACAAGGTCACGGCGGCCTGAACGGAAATAACAGGGAGCACACAATATGCTGCGCGTCGGGATCGTCGGTTTGGGAAGCTGGGGCAGGCGTCTGGTCGAATCGGTACAGGGCAAGAGCGACAAGATCGCCTTCGCCACGGCGGTGTCGCGCAATCCCGACAAGATCAAGTCCTTCTGCGACAAGCACGGCATGACGACGACCGACGAGCTGTCCGAGATGCTCGGCGACAGGACCATCCAGGCCGTCGTGTCGGCGGGGCCGGCCGGTCTCCACGCGCAGCATGGCTTGGCGGCGCTGGCGGCCGGCAAGCATGCGCTGGTGATCAAGCCGTTCGCCACCAACCGCGCCGACGCTGACGCGGTGCGCGCCGCCGCGCGGAAGACGGGGCTGGTGGCGGTACTCGGCTACAACCGCTGCTTCATGCCGCCGGTGAACGAATTGCGCAAGCGGGTGGCGGCGGGCGCGCTGGGCACGCTGCTCCATGCGGAAGGAAATTTCTGCGTCGACCGTTATGGCCATCTCAAGCCGGGCGACTGGAAGACTGACAGCGACCAGGTCCTGCCGGGCAGCCTCGCCGATCACATGCTCTATGGCCTGATCGAGCTGCTGGGGCCGGTGGCCGAGGTCCATGCCCATGGCGCGACCCACGTGCCCTCCGTGCCGATCGCCGACACCACGGCGGTGCTGCTGCGCTTCCGCAACGGCACGAGCGGGTCGCTGACCGCCATCGGCGTGACGCCGGAATATTACCGCCTGGCGGTGTTCGGCACCAAGGGCTGGATCGAGCTGCGCGGCACCGACGAATTCACCTTCCAGCCGAAAGAGGGCGAGGCCGAAGTGATCAAATACCCCAAGTTCGATGCCGAGCGCGCCGAGATGGAAGCCTTCGCCGATGCGGTCGCCGGGGAAAAGCCGTTCCCGTTCTCGCTCGACAACGCCGTGCACAGCGCCGCCGTTCTCGAAGCCATGGGCGCTTCGGCGAAGAGCGGCCGGCCGGTCGCGTTAGGGTAGCAATAGATACGCGAGAGCGGCGGCAGTCGACGCAACTCGATCCCACCATATTCCTGGTGCCTTTCTTGGCGGTCAGATACTCTCCATCACGCCGCGCGTGACCCCTTTGCGGCGATCCCGGAGGACAATATGAAGTCGCTTGCCGCATGGTTGGCTCTCAGGAGGTTTTCCTTCCCCATCCAGCGGAATACGAGGCTTGCGCTGTGTGTGTGCCTCGGCGTGGCAGGCTTGGTCGCGCCGATCGCGCGGGGGCAAATGCCCAGCGCGGAAGAGATGCGGCAGATGCAGCAGGAGATGGAAGAGGGCATGCGCGCCATGCAGGAGGAGTTGGGCAAGCTCGACCCGGCGACGCGCAAGCAGATCGATCAACTGATGTCGCGTCCGCCGGCGGGCGGGAGTAACGACTCCGCGCCAGTCCGCGATCCGGCGAAGATCGCCGCGCTATCGGCCGCCCCGCTCGACCACGCCGCGCTCAAAGCCCATGTCGAACGACTGCAACCCAAGCTCGCCGCCGCCCTCGCGCCCACGGCACGCGAACGCGCCGAGAAAATCGACGCCGAGTTGCGCAAGGCCGGCGACTATCTGCCGAGGTTGCGCGCCGCCGCCAATGGGCTGGCGGCTTGGGGCGCATGGCCGGAAGCGACTTATCTCATGGGCAAGGCCGCGCTCGCCGGCGGTGACGCGCAGGACCTGAGCAATCTGGCGGCGTTTCTGACCATGGAGCATGCCCCATCGGCGGCGCTGCCGATCCTCACCACGCTGAACGCGCGCTACCCGAACAATTCGACGGTGCTGAACAACCTCGGCCAGGCCTGCTACGGGCTGGGCGACATCGGCGAGGCGGAGAAATTCCTCGTTGCCGCGGTACGGATCACGCCGCTTCATCCGCAGGCCAACATGACCATGGCGCGCATCCAGCAGGCGCGCGGTGACACGGCGGCCGCGCAAGAGTCGCTGCATAAGGCGCTTCAGGGCGGCTTCACCAAAGACAAGGAAGAGCAGTTGCGCAAGGCCGGCGGCAAGTTGAAGCCGGAGGATGTGCGCTGGCTGCGGCCGATGCCGCAGGATCCGCTCGGCTTGCATAAATTCGAACCGCCGCCCTATCCGACCAAGGCGCTGGAACTGCCCGAGGCCGTAGCGCAGTGGCACGCGTTCAATCAGATGCTCAGGGACATGAAGAAGCCGATCGATCAACGGGTCACGCAGATTACCGCTAACGCTGCCGCGGGTTCTCAGGGGGCCATGATCGGCGCCGCGATCACGTTGGCCAATTCCGGGTTTGCGATGAAGGCGGCGAAGCTGATGGAGGTCGATAACGAGCATTATCGCATCAATCAGGAAAGGCTGGGGGCGTCGATTGCCGAGGCGATGACTGCCGATGCGGCGGCCCGCGACAAACTCGAGCGGGCTGTCGAGGCGATCGATAACTACTATGCCGCCACGAGCCCCGTGTTCGAGGCTTTGTTGCGGGAATGGTATGGGCTGCATCGCCGGCATCTCAGTGAGATGGCCTACTTGTCGCAATTCACTTCACCCACACCCGAAATGTTCGAGGCCACCAAGCTTTCCACCAAAAGCGGATTTCTGACCCTGCTGGAGGGACCGCGCGTTTCTCTGCAGGAAGGCCTGCTCGCCGCGCGTGCGGTGTGCTTCAAGGGCGCCAAGAAATCCCAGGGCGCGGGCAAACTGCTGGAGTTCGACGATTTCCATTGTGACTACATCTCGACATTCACCCTGCCGGGGGTGGGCACCATCGTGAGCCGTTGCAATGTGACCGAGGCCAACTTCGATCCGATCTTTGCCCCCTTTAAGGCCAGTTGGGCCTCGGACGTGGCCAAAGATCGTCTGCTGCGCGCCTCGGCGCAGGTGACCATCGATGCCGTGACTGTCGGCGGCCACAGCGAATTCGATGCGAAGGGCTTGGCGAGTGGCGGCGTCACCGCCGGCGTCACCGCCGACCTTGGCCCTAAGCTGAAAGGCGGACCGCTGGAAATCGGTGTCGAGGTCGGCGTGACCGCCGGTCTCGAATTCGATCGCAGCGGTCTTACCGATGTCAGCATCAACGCGGGTGTCGAGTCCAAGGCGAGCAGCACCATCGGCAAGACTGAGGCGGCGGGGTCCAAGTCCGCGGTGACATCCGGCGCGAACGGCACCTGGAGCTGGAATTCCGGCTATAGCGGGGATGTCAGCGGCAACTTCAACTCGAGCGTCTTCTGATCAACTCAACGACCATGACAATGAGGACTCCCATGACCCGCATCGCGCACGGCGTAAGTTGGACCGCCCTGGCCCTGACGGCGGCGGTCTTGACCGCAGGCCCGCTCGCCGCCCAAACCACCGGCGAGCAATGGGAATACACCGGCACCATGGAAATGATGGGCATGAAAATGCCCATGCCGCCGACCAAGATGTGCCAGAAGCCCGATGCGGCGCAGACGCCGCCGATGCAAAGCAATTGCAAGGTCTCGGATGTTCAGGTTCAGGGCAATACGACCAGCTTCAAGATCCTGTGCGGTCCCCCCGAGCCGATGGAAGGCAGCGGCAAGACCACACGCACAGCCGATCGACTCGAGACGACCTACCGGATGAAATCCGCGGATGGCGAGATGGTCTATAACATGAGCGGAAAAAAGACCGGCGCCTGCCAGCCCTAGAGAGTCGTCTCGTCGCCGGCCGCTGTTGCGCGCAACTCGTGGCCGGTCGATTCGGGCCAGCGCGACTAGGGCCTATAGAACCGGCGGACGCTTCACCGCTTCACGAAGGTCAGCGTGAAGCGGTCGCTTTCGCCGATCGCGGCGTATTTGGCGCGGTCCTGGTCGCCCATGCGATAGGTCGGCGGCAGCGTCCAGACGCCTGCCGGATGGTCCTTGGTGTCCTTCGGGTTGGCGTTGACCTCGGAGCGGGCGAGCAGCTTGAAGCCGGCCTTCTCGATGAGGTCGATGGCATAGTCCTCGCGCACATAGCCGTCGCGCAGGTCGGGATCCTGCGGCTTGTCCGTGCGCGCTCGGTGGTCCTCGACGGCGAGAATGCCGCCCGGCTTGAGCGCGGTATGGAATACCTTCAGCACGTCATGAACGCTGCCGCGCTGGATCCAATTGTGCAGGTTGCGGAAGGTCAGCACCATGTCGGCCGTGCCCGGCGGCGCGATATCGGATCCCTTCTCCGAAAATGGCGATACCTTCGCCTTGTCGTAGAGCTCGGGGTGCTCCTTGAGCTTGCGCTCGTAGGTCTCGCGCGTTGCCCGTGCGCCCTTCGACACGCCCTCGAGCGGATGGGCGGCGTAGTACAGTCCGCGGTCCTTGAGATAAGGCGCGAGAATCTCGGTCCACCAGCCGGCGCCGCCCGGCTGAACCTCGACCACCGTCATGTCGTCGCGCAAGCCGAAGAAGGCGAGCGTCTCCACCGGATGACGGTAAGGATCGCGCGCCGCATTCTCCCGATCGCGGTGGGCGCCGGCGACGATCTCCTTGAGCTTGGCGAGATTGTCGGCCGGAATATCGGCGCGCGCCGGTGAGGCCGTCAGCAGGATGGCGGCGACCGCGAACAGGATTCGGTGAAAACGCGGGATCATGGCGGCTCCGTGCTGATGGATGTTGTTCTTCGGTGTGTATCAGGAAACCGGCTCGACCGCGTTCATCTTGGCGGCGACGAAGGTTTTCATCCTGGACCAGGCATCGTCGGAGGCGGCCTGCGCCGCCGGCTCGCCGCGCATGGCGCCCTGCTGGAAGCCGTGGCCGACCTCGGGATAACGGTGGAAAACGTGGGACACATTGTGCTTGGTCAGGATCGCGTCGATTTTATCGACGTCCTCGGGCGACGGGTTGTTGTCCAGGTTGCCGAAGAAGCCGATCACCGGGCAGCGGATATTGCCGAGCCCTTCGGCGGGCGTCGGACCTTGGCCCCATGGAACGAACACTCCGCCGCCATAGAACACCGCGGCGGCCTTCAGGTTGGGCAGGTTGCTGGCGCCGAGCAGGCAGACCCGGCCGCCCATGCAATGGCCGATAATGGCGGTCTTGCCCTTGGCCGCCTGCGGGTGTTTCTCCGCATAGGCATCGGCTGCCTTGATGGCGGCGACGGTATCGGCGTCGGTCAGGAAATCCTTGCGGTTTTCCGCGTCTTTCGGCGCGCGATAGAAAATGTCGGGCGCTACGGTGAAGAAGCCCTCCGCGGCCAGCGTCTCGATCCGGTTTTGGGTGAACTTGTCGTAGCCGCCACGGTGATACATCAGCAACATGACCGGGAAGGGGCCTTTGCCCTCCGGCACGCGCACCTGAACTTCCATCGGATGGCCGTTCACCGTGAGCGTTTCCGATTCGATCATGCCCATCTCCCTGTTCCGTCGCGCACGCTGGGACATCGCGCCGCGGTTGCCCGGCGCCCCGGTCTGGCGAGTCCGGAATTATAGAACGGCCCGACTGCCCGGCAATGGGCAACCACGGCCGTTATCTGACGGGCGCCGGAAATGGCCTGTGCGGTAAGGTCTTACGGAGGACTTGTACGACAATTCCCCCATGGTGCCCGGCAGGGGCGTAGCCTATAGTTACGGCAACAAAAATACACCCGCATCGCGGGCAGGGAGAAGCAAGGTCGCAGTCTTGATAGAAGGCGCGATCCATCGCCCGGTGTGAAACCGCCCTTTTTCCGCCCGTTGGTGATGGCTGACAAGTCAGCGCGAAATGCGCGAGAGACGTGTTGGATTAGAGGAGGACATCAGTGGCACGCATCCGTCATCTGGCGATCAAATCCACCGACCCGGAGCGGTTGGGCAACTTCTACGAAAAAGCCTTCGGCATGGAGATCATCCATCGCTCGCCGAACGGCGGCGTCTATATGACCGACGGCTACCTCACCCTGGCGCTGCTCAAAAGCCGCCCCGGCGACATGCCGCCCGGCATCAACCATTTCGGCTTCCAGGTGGAGGACGCGCGCGAACTGACCGAGAAGCTCAAGGCCATGAACATGCCGGAACCGACGCGGCGTCCCGCGACGACGCCCTATGCCGAACTGCGCGGCATGGATCCGGACGGCAATCTGTTCGACATTTCCGAGCACGGCTATTCTGACGTGGAATACCCACCGGAACGCGAGAAGAAAACCAAGACTCCGGAAAAGGTCGGCTGACGAAACTGCGGATGCACGGCCGATCGACGGCCGGCTCAGGGGAGCGCGTGGGGCGGCCGACGAAACGGCCGTTTCGCCGATAACGCACAGGGAGGCTGCGCATGAACGCGCGCGGAATCGAGAAACTTGCCATGGCGGCGGCGCTCATCGGCGCCGTTGCCGTGTTTGACGGCGGCGCTTCCGCCCAGGAGAATTTCTACGCCGGTAGGACCATCACGCTATTCGCCGGCTTTCCGCCGGGCGGCGGCGTCGACGGCGAGATGCGCATCGTCGCGCGCTATTATGCGAAATTCATTCCTGGCAATCCCACCATCGTCGCCAAGAACATGCAAGGCGCCGGCGGGATCATCCTCGCCAACCATCTCTACAACAACACTGAGGCGGACGGCCTGACCATCGGCATGCCGGGCCGCAGTGGCTTCCTGCTCAGCAAGATCGTCAAGGAGAAGGGCGTCAATTTCGACCTGGCCAAGTTCGCCTATATCGGCAGCGCTGGCAGCACCAACAGCATCCTGTGGCTGCGCCGCGAGGCCGGCATCGGCACCGTCGAGGATCTCAAGAAAGCCAAGAAGGAGATCATCATTGGCGCCTGGTCGGCGCGTTCGCAGAACGCGGTGGTGCCCAAGATCCTCAATCAGTACGAGGGTTGGCCGTTCAAGGTGGTGCATGGCTACCCGGGCACCAACGAAGTGGTGATCGCGCTCGAGCGCGGCGAGATCGACGGGCTCTACAGCCACGAAGGCAGCATCCAGAACACACGCCCCGACCTGATCGCGTCGGGTCGCATCAAGGCCGTGATTCAGACCTTCGAGGAAATGCCGAACGTGCCGGTGCTCGATACCCTCGTCACCAATGAGAAGGAAAAGGCGCTGCTCACTCTGATGAACACGCCGTCGCGCATCGGCCTGCCGGTGCTGGCGCCGCCGGGCATTCCTGCCGATCGGCTGGAGGTCCTGCGCAAGTCCTACGGCCAGTTGGTCAAGGACAAGGAATACCGCGAGGAGGCGGAAAAGCGCGGGCTGCCGGTGGGCAGCGCGCTGGCCGGCGCCGAGCTGCAGAAGCTGGTCGTGCAACACCTCTCGTTCGTATCGGACGATGTGCTGCAGGAATACCTCGCCTTCACCGAGGACCGGCGCGGCAATTGACGCGAGCCGCCACCGCCGGGGGACCATCACAACACGGGCATGCGTAGGAGACGGAAAGCTTCATAGAACGAAACGACGGCAGGAGGGCGACATGGCGCGTGGAACGTTGGCGTCTGGCGGAATGCTTGTTGGTCTGGCCACTGTAGCTTGCATGACGGCGGCACTCTCGTTGCCGGCCGGCGCGGAGACCGTCGAAGAGTTCTACAAGAAGACCCGCGTCATCGTCGCGATCGGCTCCGGGCCGGGCGGCTCGCACGACCTCAACTGCAAGCTGATCGCCCGCCACATCGGCCGGCACTTGCCGGGCAATCCGACCGTGATCGCCCAGAACATGCCGGGCGCCGGCAGCCTGCAGCTCGCCAACCACCTCTATTCCACCGCGCCCAAGGACGGCAGCTACTTCGGCGGCATGCAGCGCGCGGCGGTGTTCGAGGACCTCTACGAGGAGAAGGGCAAGTCGCGCGCCAGGTTCGACGCGACCAAGCTCAACTGGTTGGGCAGCCCCGACCGCATCACGGGCGTTGCCATCGCCTGGCATACCTCGCCGATCAAGAGTTACGAAGATCTCTACAAGCGCGAGATGATTGTCGGCTCTTCCGGTGGCACCACCACCACGGTGCCGTTGCTGCTCAGAAGCGTGCTCGGCATGCAGTTCAAGGTGGTCAAAGGCTACAACAGCGGCGGCGACGTCGATCTGGCGATCGAACGCGGCGAGATCGAAGGCCGCGTGCCGGTCGCTTGGGGCGGACTGAAGAGCCGCGGCGGCGACTGGCTCAAGGGCAAGAAGGTCGTCATGCTGTTCCAGACCGGGTTGACGCGCCATTCCGAGCTGCCGAACCTGCCGCTCGCGCTCGAGTTTGCCAAGAACGCCGACGACAAGAAGCTGATGGAGCTGTTCTTCGCCGCCGAGGAGATCGGCTATCCCTACGCCGCGCCGCCCGATATGCCGGCCGATCGTCTCGCCGTGCTGCGCAAGGCCTTCGCCGACACCATGGCCGACAAGCAGTTCATCGAGGAGGCGCACAAGCAGAAACTCGACGTCAACCCGGTGAGCTGGGAACAGATGACCGAAGTCATCAAGAGCGCATTCGGCGCGCCGCCGAAAATCATCGCTCGCTTGCGTGAATCCATCGACCTGGAAAACCGCTAGGAGGCCGCCAAGCATTCGTAGAGGAGGAAAAACAGTGAGTACTGCGAAATTCGTCGACGTTCAGAACTATCCCCTGCTGCCCGTCGGCCACAGCAAGAAGGTGCTGCACGACGGCGACAATTTCCATGTCTGGATTCACGGCGACGAGCCGCGCACCAAAGGCCCGATGCACAAGCACACGGCCGACCGGACCTTCTATTGCCTGCAGGGCGAGTGCACTTTCCATTTCACCGATGCGCCGGACCAGAAGCTGATGCCCGGCTGCGTCGTCGTCATCCCGAAGGGCCAGTTCTACCAACTCGACAACACCGGCAAGGAATACATGATCCTGCTCGGCACCCGGGCGGAAAAGGCGGGCAACCCGCGCTTCGGCAAGAAGAACGAGGTGGTCACCGAAGGCGGCAAGATCCCGGAGAATGTGAAGTAGGACGCGGAGAGGGCCTAAGACGATCGCGCTCGTAAATATCTGACCAATCTGACGTTTTTTCCGGTTTTTTCGCCTTAAGAGATTCCTGGGGCGCAGCGCTTAGACGATCCGGACGTTTCATCCTAGCGGGGTTACTATAGACCCCGTCAGAGGGAATTAAGACTGGATGTCGATCGACGCCTCGCCTGCCGGCCCACCGACCGTAAATTCGGCGCGCCCCCAAATCCCGGCTGGCTATGCCCACTGCTGAAGCTGAAGCGGTCAGGCTGCAGGCGGCCGGGGCGAGCGTGGCGGTTGCGCGCCTCGACGAGCGCTCGGTCGCGCTGACCTTCACGGGACAGTGGACGATCGAGGCCGCCTTGCCGTCGCTGCAGACTATCCTGGCCCAAATCGGGGCCTTGGAAACGCTGGGCCGCGCCATCCAGCGCGTGATGTTCGACGCTCGCGATCTGGAGGACTGGGATTCCGAATTCCTGGTCTATCTGCGCAAGCTCGACACGGATCTCGCCAGGCTCGGCGTCACGGTCGACTTCAGCGGATTGCCCGACGGCGTCCACCGGTTGCTTGCCATGGCGTCGGCTGTCCCGGCGGTATCGAGGCGCAAGCGGTCAGAGCCGGATGCGCTCGTCCATCGCCTCGGACTGGCGGCCCATAGGGCCGCCGATGAGGCGTGCGCCTTCATCGATTTCCTCGGCGAACTGGTCATCGCGACGGTTCGCCTGCTGCGCGGGCAGGCGCGGTTTCCGGCCCCGGATTTTGCTTTGGTGATGCAGGATGCCGGTATCAGGGCCCTGCCGATCGTCTCTCTGATCGCGGTGCTCGTCGGACTGATCATGGCATTCGTCGGCGCCGTGCAACTGACCAAGTTCGGCGCCGGCATCTTCACAGCCGACATGGTCGCTATCGCCATGCTGCGCGAGATGGGCGCTGTGATGACCGCCATCATCATGGCGGGACGTACCGGCGCGGCCTTCGCCGCGGAACTTGCCACCATGCAGGTCAACGAGGAAATCGACGCGCTCGGCACACTGGGCATCGATCCGGTAGAGTATCTGGTGCTGCCCCGTGTGCTCGGGCTCACTCTGATGATGCCGCTGCTCTGTCTCTACGCTGACCTGCTGGGCATCGTCGGCGGCGCTGTCATCGGCCTGACCATTCTAGATATTCCGCTGCTGGAATACTGGACGCGAACGGCCAATGCGACGGGCTTCGCCAACCTGACGATCGGCGTAATCAAGGCGTTGGTATTCGGCGGCCTGATTGGGCTTGCCGGCTGCCTGCGCGGCCTCACGGCAGGCCGCAGTGCCGCCGCGGTCGGCTTGGCGACCACATCGGCGGTGGTCACGGCCATCGTCATGATCGTCGTGGTCGACGGGTTGTTTGCCGTCGTACTCAATTTTCTCGGGGTGTAAGACCATGCAGGCGCGGCAGCCCAGGATCGTCGTCAAGGAGATGGATTTGGCGTATGGCAGCGTGGTGATTCAGCACGACATCAACGTCACCGTGAACAGCGGCGAGATATTCATCATCATGGGCGGCAGCGGCACGGGGAAAAGCACATTGCTCAAGCAGATGGTCGGGCTCAAGCAGCCCGCGCGCGGCGATGTCTATTACGACGGCACGCCGTTCTGGGGGAGCGACGAGGAGCAGCGCCTGGCGCTGATGCGGCGTTTCGGGGTGCTGTTCCAGAGCGGCGCGCTGTGGAGCTCCATGACGCTGCTGGAGAATGTCGCCTTGCCGCTGCGCGCCTATACGGCGCTCTCGCTGCCGGAGATCGACGACCTGGCCGCGTTCAAGCTGGCGCTCGTCGGGTTGGCCGGTTTCGAGGAGTTCTATCCGTCCGAAATCAGCGGCGGCATGCGCAAGCGCGCGGGCCTCGCGCGCGCGATGGCGCTCGACGCCGACGTCCTGTTCTTCGACGAGCCCTCGGCGGGACTCGATCCGATCAGCGCCAAGCGTCTCGACGATCTCATTCTCGAACTGCGCGACAGCCTGAACGCCACGTTCGTGGTGGTCACCCACGAGCTCGCCAGCATCTTCGCCATCGGCGACAATTCGATCCTGCTCGACGCGGAAGCCAAGACCGCCATCGCGTCGGGCAATCCCCGCGACCTGCTGGAACATAGTCCGGACGAGCGCGTCCAGGCCTTCCTTACGCGCGGCAAGCGCGGCGGCTCCGCCGCCCACGAGACCGCACTGGGGGCACTATGAGCAGACGGGCCAATCCGCGTCTCATCGGTCTCTTCGTGCTCGGCGCGTTGGTGCTGGCCGTTGCGGCGCTCGCCGTGTTCGGGGGCGGCCGGCTGCTCGCCAGGACCGAAACCTTCGTGCTGTTTTTCGAGGATGACGTGGGCGGCTTGCAGGTTGGCGCGCCGGTCACGTTCCGTGGCGTCCGCGTCGGGTCGGTCACGGACATCCGCATTCGCGTCGATACCGACGACCAGGAGATCACCATTCCTGTTTTCATCAAGCTCGAGAAGCGTCAGGCCACGATGGCGGGCGAGACCGGCTGGGAAAACATTGATCGCCTGATCGAACGCGGTTTGCGCGCCCAATTGAAGCTGCAGTCCTTCGTCACGGGTCAGGTGGTGGTCGAGCTCGATATCGATCCCGGTGCGCCGGTCCGCCTGGTGGGCAGCATTCCCAATTATCCCGAGATACCCACCAAGCGGTCGAGCATCAGCCAGTTGCGCGCCACCCTCAGCGATCTGATCGCGGAGCTGCGCCGGCTGCCGGTCGATCGCCTGGTCGAGCAGTTCACCAGCATGTCGCAAAGCATGAGTACGCTGGTCACCCATACGGATGCGCTGATCGCGGACATCAATACCCACGTCAACGCTTCGTTCTCCGAGGTGCCGGCCCTGGTCGGGGAGACCCGCAAGATGGTTGCCGATATCGACGTGGCGGCGCGCGAGGTCACCAACCTCACCCGCGAGGCCAGTACCAACGTGCCGCAGATCAGCCAGGGAACGCTCGACGCTGTCAATCGGTTGAACAAGACGCTGGAGCAGGCGGAGGCCTCGCTCGGTGCGGTGCAGAATACCCTGGGCGACCGGTCTCCGCTCCAGTTCCAGATGAACCAGGCACTGACCGAGATCACCGCTGCGGCCAGCGCCCTGCGGGTGCTCGCGGAATACCTGCAGGAAAACCCGGGAGTCCTCGTGTCCGGCAAAGGAGCGCCGCAGTGATGGCAAGGTCGAGATCCCGTTGGCCGGTCCTCGCCGCGGCGCTGAGCGGGCTGCTCGCGACGGCTTGTGTGGATATCGGCGGCGACACGGCGCCGTCGCGGTTCTACGTGCTGTCGGCGGCGGAAACGCGGCTGCCCCAGGCGGCCGATGGCCAGGCCATATTGGTCGGGCCGGTCACCCTGCCGCGCTACCTCGACCGGCCGCAGATCGTCACGCGGCCCACGCCCAACCAGCTATCGCTGGCCGAGTATGACCGCTGGGGCGGGCGCTTGGACGATAATGTCGCGCGCGTGCTGGCGCAGGATCTTGCCGCGCAGCTCGGCACCGGGCGTGTCGCCCTATTTCCGCGCGAGCAGCGGCTGCCCGATGCCCTGCAGATCTCGGTCGATCTATCGCGCTTCGAGCAGGTCGGCGAACAGGGCGAGGTGGAGCTCGATGCCCAATGGAGCCTCTATCCGCCCGACCGGCGCGGTCCGCCGGTTCTCGGTACGTCGCGTATCCGCGTGGCGCCCAAGGGCAATGGGATCGAAGCGACGGTCGCCGCCATGAGCGAGGCCCTGAACGGGCTTGCCCGGGAGATCGCCGACGCGGCGCGCAAGCGGCTTGCCGGAGGCGCGGCGGGACCATAGCAGGGGATGGAGCGTCTGACCGCTCTCCACGAAACTCGACGAGGCGGTGTGGGTTCGAGGCGTTGAATGTTTCGGTTCACGTGGTTGATTGCCGGGCTGCTCATCGGCTCCCTGCCGGTGTCTCTTCCCATGGCACAGGGCCCGGTATCTGGCGGGAACTGGCTGATGGATGAACGCACCAACTGTCGGATGCTCAACAGCATGATGAACCTGGCGGACGGTGTGCGGTGGTCGGGCGCTTGCCGCAACGGGCTGGCGGAGGGCGCGGGGACGCTGCAATGGCTGCGCGGCGGTCAGCCGGTCGGCACCTTCGTGGGCGAGCTCAGAGGCGGGCTGGCCAATGGCCATGGCGAATCGACCTCGCCCGACGGCGGCGAGCGCTACGAAGGCGACTTCCGGAAAAACAAGCGCGAGGGCCGTGGCGTCTTGTTCAAGGCCGACGGATCGCGCTACGAAGGCGAGTTCAAGAACGATCTGCCGGAGGGCCACGGCGTTTCCTATCTGCCCGGCGGGGCGACGATCGAGGCCGAGTTCAAGAACGGCCTGGCCAACGGCTTCGGCGTCGTTCTCATGCCGAGCGGCGGCCGCTACCTCGGCGAATTCCGCAACGGACGCTACGACGGGCGCGGCACTTTCATCACCCACGACAACATCCGCTACGACAGCGAGTGGCGCGACGGCGCGCAGCATGGCCATGGCACGATCACTCATCCCGACGGCACGCGGGTCGAAACCCAGATGCGCGACAACAAACCGAACGGCTTCGGCTGCATGATCCGGCCTACCGGCGAGCGAAGGTGCGGCACCTGGTGCGACGGCAAGATGGTGTCGGTGGATTGAAGAGACGGATCGCTACTGGGCGGGCGCCGGTCGCAGCATGTTGTCCAGATAGAACAGAATCGCGCGGGACGGAGCGAATACCGCTGGCGCATTTTTCTGGAGCAGAATCGAGGACCGCTCTAAGGCTGCGACCGCCGCTTGGTTTTCGCCGTGGCCACGGCGGTCAGCGGATCGTCGGGCCAGGGGTGCCGGGGGTAGCGGCCCTTGAGGTCCTTCTTCACCTCGGGATAGCCGGTGCGCCAGAAATTGGCGAGGTCGCGGGTGACCTGCACCGGCCGGCCTGCCGGACTCAGCAGATGCAGCACCACGGGCACGCGGCCGCCGGCGACGCGTGGGGTTTCGCTCAGACCGAACAGCTCCTGCAATTTTACGCTGAGCACCGGCGGCGCGATGTCGCCGGGGGGCTGCTCGGCGGCGTAATCGAGCGCGGCCGACCGGCCGCTCGGCACGGCGATATGGGTCGGCGCCAGTTCGTCCAGCTTGCGGCGCTGCGGCCAATCGAGCGGCGCCATCAGGATTTCCAGGAGATCGAGCCGTGCCAGGTCCTTGCGGCTGCGCAGGCCGATGAGATGGGGTGCTAGCCAAATGTCGAGCGTCGCGCGCAGCGCCGCGTCCGAGATATCCGGCCAGGCGGAGTCGGCGCCGTCGAGCGCGCGCAGCAAAGCGATGCGCGCTTGAAGCTGTCGTGCCTCCGTTGTCCAAGGTAGCGCGGCGAGGCCCAACTGGCGGACACCGTCTGAGAGCGCGGCGGCGACTCGTTCGAGCGCCGCGTCGCGCAAGCCCGACACGCCGAGCACGAGCGCGCCGAGCCGTTGCTGCCGGTGTGCCGCGATCGCTTCCGTGCGGCTGTCCCACGCCACGGTTTCCACGGATTCGATCTGATCGGCGAACAGACTTTCGATCTCGCCCTGATCGATTGGGGCGGCGAGGAAGATGCGGCCGTCGGTGCCGCCGCCGCCTACCTCGGCGATCGCGAGCCATTCCTCGCGGGCCAGCGGATCCTCGTCGGGCAGCACGGCGCCGCGCCCGTTGGCCATGCGGAAGCCGCCCGAACCGCGCCGTTGCGCGAGGCGGTCGGGATAGGCCAGTGCCACCAGGGTCGCGGCATGGCGCGCGTCGGTGACACGCTCGGGAATATCGAGCAGCCGGCGGATCTGGCGCGCCACTTCGGCGATGCGCCGCCGCGCGCCCGGCCGCGCATCGCGCGCGGCAGAACCGGGCTTGCCGCCGATCAGTTCGAGCCGGTGGCGCAGATCGGCATCGCGCAGCGCGCCCGTGCCGGATAGCACATCGCGCTCGCCGAGCAGGGCGGCCAGGAGTGCTGCCTCCTGGCCGAGCCCACGCCGCTTGGCGATGAGCGCCATGTGGGCGAGTCGGGGATGCATCGGCAGGCGCGCCATCTGGCGGCCGTGCTCGCTGGCGCGGCCGTCCGTGTCGAGCGCACCGAGCTGGCGCAGCAGCCCCTGGGCCTGGCCATAGGCACCGGCGGCAGGCGGATCGAGCCAGGCCAGGCTGTTCGGATCGCTGATGCCCCAAACCGCGAGTTCGAGCGCGAGCGGCGCCAGATCGGCCTGGAGGATCTCCGGTGTGGCGCGCAGCGGCAGGCCCCGCGTCGCGGGCTCCGGCCACAGCCGGTAGCACGCGCCGGGCGCCGTGCGGCCGCCGCGGCCACGGCGCTGCTCGGCGGCGGCTTGCGACACCTTGACGGTTTCGAGACGGGTCAAGCCGGTCACCGGATCGAAGCGCGGCACGCGGGCGAGCCCGCTGTCCACGACCACGGTGATGCCGTCGATGGTCAGGCTGGTCTCGGCGATCGAGGTGGCGAGGACCACCTTGCGCATGCCCGTGGGCGCCGGTGCGAAGACGCGGTCCTGCTCGGGCTGGGACAGGGCGCCGTAGAGCGGCAGGACCAGCACCTCGGCGGGATCGCTGCCATCGCCGATCTGCGCCGCCGTATTGCGGATCTCGCGCTCGCCGGGCAGAAAGACGAGCACGTCGCCTGTGGTTTCAGCCATGGCCTTGCGCACCGCGCTCGCCATGGCCGGAACTATGCGGTTGGGCAGCGGCGTGTCGAGATAGCGCGTCTCGACAGGAAACGAGCGGCCTTCGCTGCGCAGCACCGGCGCGTCGGTCAGCAGCTTCGTCAGGCTCGCGCCGTCGAGGGTGGCCGACATGACCATGAGCCGCAGATCGGGCCGCAAGCCCTTCTGCACGTCGAGGGTCAGCGCCAGGCCGAGATCGGCGTCCAGGCTGCGCTCGTGGAATTCGTCGAAGATGACGAGGCCGACACCGTCGAGCCCCGCATCGTCCTGCAGGCGACGGGTGAGGATGCCCTCGGTGATCACCTCGATACGCGTCCTGGGGCCGATGGCGCGGTCGAGCCGGATCTGATAGCCGACCGTGTCGCCCACCCGTTCGCCGAGCGTACTCGCCATGCGCTGGGCGGCGGCGCGGGTCGCCAGCCGGCGCGGCTCGAGCAGCAAGATCTTCTGTCCGGCGAGCCACGGCTGGTCGAGCAGCGCGAGCGGCACCCGCGTGGTCTTGCCGGCGCCGG
>CAZOBN010000017.1:0-48835 GCA_964577835.1 uncultured Rhizobiaceae bacterium | reverse complement strand
GGGTGTAGGAATGTTGAAAGGATCTGTCCCTAGTACGAGAGGACCGGGATGGACGGACCTCTGGTGGACCTGTTGTGGCGCCAGCCGCATTGCAGGGTAGCTATATCCGGACGGGATAACCGCTGAAGGCATCTAAGCGGGAAACCCACCTTAAAACGAGCAGTCCTTGAGAACCGTGGAAGACGACCACGTTGATAGGCCGGGTGTGGAAGCGCAGCAATGCGTGAAGCTTACCGGTACTAATAGCTCGATCGGCTTGATCGTCCTCATGCTGTCAAAGGCGTGAGAAACGAGTTCATGCGCGGCGAACGGTCCGTTTACGGATCATCGCCTGCGAAAAGGTGAAGCGTTACGCTTCGACTCTCGCAATTCTGTCGTCTTTGCCGGCCCGGTGGCATTGGCGGGGAGCCTCCACCCGATCCCATTCCGAACTCGGTCGTTAAAGTCCCCAGCGCCGATGGTACTACGTCTTAAGGCGTGGGAGAGTAGGTCGCCGCCAGGCCTGCCAAGCCGACAGAAAACCCTTCCATGAAAACGCCGCCCTTAGGGGCGGCGTTTTTCGTTATGGGGCGCGCCTTCGCGCGTTTCCCCGCGCGTCAAATCGCTCTACAGTACTTCCGGGTTCGTCAGTTCACGCCGCGTCGGGGGCGTCAGGGGCGTCATGAGGGCATCAAAAATTCATTACGCGGTCGCCGCGGCGCTAATGGCGTCCGCGCTTGCGTCTTGCGGGCGCGGCGAGCCGGAGACTGTTGTCGCCGAACCGCTTGAGCCGCCGCCCTATGGCGTTGAGGCGGAAAACGCCGAAGTGTTCGTCGACTCGATGGAGGTCGGCGACCGTGAACTTTACGCTGCTCGTGAGGCGGTGCTCGCGGCGGCGACCATTCCGGCCGGCGCGCGCATCGCCGATATCGGCGCCGGCACCGGCCTTTATTCGCTCATGTTCGCCGGGGCCGCCGGGGCGAACGGGATCGTCTACGCCGTCGACATCGAGCCGCGCTTTCTAAAGCTCATCAATCAGCGCGCCGCCGATCTTGACCACAAGAACGTCGTTTCGGTGCTGGGACGTGAAACCGACATCACGCTGCCTGCTAATTCCGTCGATGTCGCCTTCATCGCCGACACCTATCATTATTTCACCGACCGCGCGGCGATTATGGCGACGGTGCGCGACGCGCTCGCCGACGGCGGGCGCCTCATCATTCTCGATTACGACCTCACCGCCGAAAACGCAGCCGACGGCAAGCACAACCATGTCCGCTTCGGCAAGGCAGGGCTCGTTAACGAGATCCAGTCTTTCGGGTTCACGCTGCGCGAGGAACCCGCCGTTCCCGGCCTCAGCGATTTTTACATGGTTGTCTTCGAGAAATCAGAAGCGCCCGAGAATTGAGCGCTCCGCCCCGCCGGCATTCAATCAGTATAAAGACAGCGCGTCCTACCCCGCGGAACCGCCGGACGGCGCGGCGCGCTCAATGCCGCGTAAAGTGCAGGTCAGAGGTCCGGTAACCGAAGGCTTCAAGCTTCGCGATCAGCGCCGCACGCTCGTCTTCGCCGATCGAAGGGTCGCGCGCGAGCACCCAGAGATAGCGACCGGAAGGTTCGCCGACGATTGCGCGCGAATAGTCGTCCGCAAGATCAATGATCCAATAGTCGCCCCAGAACGGTCCGAAAAAGCTGACCTTCAGCTTGGCGTTCGTCGCTGGATCGACAATCTTCGCCTTGCCGACCGCTTCACGCGCGCGGCTGCCCTCGATGGCGCCGCAGGCGTTGACCACCTTGATGCGGCCGTCGTCGCGCTTCGAATAGGTCGCGGTAACGGCCTCACACTCCTTCTGGAACCCGTTCGGCAATCGCGCGATTTCATACCAGCGTCCGAGATAGCGCTCGACATCGACGCTCTCGACCGCCGCCAAGGGCGGCTCGGCGCGGCGGTTTATTGGCTGTGAGGCGCAGGCGCCGCCAAGCAAGGCGGCGAAAATGGCGATCACAATGCGCATGTTGAACCTTTCAGGGCCGGCGGCGTGCTTTGTGCGCCGCAGCGATTGCTATAGACTACGGCCAGAGTGAGGAGATGGTTTGATGTCGGCGCAAGCGGCGAAGAAAAGGATAACGACGGCGGACATCGCCGCCCGGAAAGGCGCCGAGCCCGTCGTATGCCTGACGGCTTATGACGCGCCCACCGCGGAAATCCTCGATGAGGTTTGCGATGTCATCCTCGTCGGTGATTCCGTCGGCATGGTCGTGCACGGCCTTCCCTCGACCGTCGGCGTCACCATGGAGATGATGATCCTTCACGGTCAGGCGGTGATGCGCGGCGCGACGCGCGCGCTCGTCGTCGTCGATATGCCGTTCGGCAGTTACGAGGCCTCGAAAGAACAGGCGTTCGACAATGCCGCCCGTCTTCTGAAGCAGACCGGCGCGCAGGCCGTGAAACTCGAGAGCGGGCGTTATGCCGCCGAAACGATCCGTTTTCTCGTCGATCGCGGCGTGCCGGTGATGGGCCATGTCGGCCTCCGCCCGCAGGCCATCAATGTCTACGGCGCCTTCAAGGCGCGCGGGCGCACGACGGCGGAACGCGCTGAAATCCTCGCCGAAGCCGAAGCGACGGCCGCCGCCGGCGCCTTCGCCGTCGTGGTCGAGGGCGTTTCGGAGGATCTGGCGCTGGAAGTGACCGAGCGCGTGAAGATCCCGACAATCGGCATCGGCGCTTCGTCGGCCTGCGACGGACAGATCCTCGTCACGCAGGACATGCTCGGTCTCTTCGACTGGACCCCGAAATTCGTCAAACGCTATGCCGGCCTTCGCGCCGCTATCCGTGGCGCTGTCGAGACATATGCCGTCGAAGTGCGCCGACGCAGCTTTCCCGAGGCCGCGCAGGTCTATCGGCTCGATCCCGCGAAACCGAAAAAGCCCGCCTGACAACAGCCTGGCTCTTCGTTGCGCCCCCACTTAAACGCCGCTAGAAGCGGCGCTGCCGTATTACGGCCCCATCAAACCCGCATCAAAGCGGCCCGAAATTCCTGCCGGCCGCCAATGAGTAATCCCTGTGACCACTGACGATCCCATTCTGCGCGAAGTCGATCAAGCGCTCGCCGAAGACAAGACTGCGACCGAATTCAAGAAGAACCTGCCGCTCCTCCTCGGCGCCGCCTTTGTCACTGTCGCCGGCGTCGGCGGCTATCAGGCATGGCAGTCGAGCCGCGTCGCCGCCGCAGAGAAAGCCTCGATCGCCTATGAAGAGGCGGCCAAGGCGGGCGAGGGCGAGGAAGCTGAAAAGCAGTTCGAGACGCTGGCGGCGGGCGAGGGCGGCTACGCGGCGATCGCCAAAATGCGCCTTGCTGGCGAGCACGCCTCGCATGGCGAGACCGGCAAGGCGCTGACGCTCTTTCGCGAGGTATACGCCGACAGCAGCGCCTCGAAACGCGTAAGGGATTTGGCGCGCATTCGCGCCGCTTATCTTTCCGTCGAAGAGGGGCGCGACGCGGTCATCAATGATGTTGGCTCGCTGGAAGCGGACGCATCCGCGCTCGGCCATTATGCGCGCGAAATTCTTGCGCTCGCCGCGCTCCGCGCCGCCGATTACCAGACCGCCGAAACGATGTTCCTCAAAGCTGCCGCGACGCTCGAAGCGCCGGAGCCGCTGCGCGCGCGCGCGAAGGAATTCGCCGCGCTCGCCGCCGCCGGCAAATCCGGCGCGGCGCTGCCGACCTTCGAGGCGAGCGCGAAGTCCGACGCTGAAATCCTGATGGAGCAGCTGGAAGCGGCGGGCTCCGATCTGTCGTCCATCATCGCCCCGCCGGTCGACGCGCCGGCGCCGGCGCCCGACGCCGCCGCGCAGCCGAACGAGTAACATGATGAAGCTCCAAGCTGTTGCGCTCGCCGTCCTCGCCGCCGCGCTTCTCGCCGCCGGCTGCTCGTCCGGTCCGGTCGGCGCCGTCACCGGCATTTTCGGCGGCGATGACGATGACAAGGAAGGCGATGCGCCGGAGGAAGAGAACCGCATCTCCATCCTCGCGCTCGAAGAAACGATCGAGGCCGATCCGCGTTTTGCCGGCGCGACGATCGAATTGCCGCCTTCTTACGCCAACATCTCCTGGCCTACGCCGGGCGGGGAAGCTGATCATACGCTTCACCATTTGAGCGCGCCAGGAACGCTAGACGTTGTCTGGAAGAAGGACGTCGGCAAGGCCGCGTCGCGGTCGCGACTCACCTCGCCGCCGATCGTCGCCGACGGACGGCTCTATGTTCTTGACGCCGAAGCGACCGTGTCGGCCATCAATGTCGAGGACGGCAGAGAAATCTGGACCTCTGAGCTCGCGCCGAAGATCAAGGAAAAGTTCCGGGTGCGCGAGATCATGAACCGCACCAAGGCGGCCGAGCTTGGGTTTGGCGGCGGCGTCACCTTTGACGAAGGAAAACTGTTCGTCACGTCAGGCTTCGGATTTGTCGCCGCGCTCAATGCGGAGACCGGCGAAGAGCTCTGGCGTGTCGAAACCGGCGCGCCAGTCAGAACGCCGCCGACGGCTTTTCGGGGAAGCGTTTATTTCGTGACTAACGTCAACGAGATGGTGGCGCTGAAACAGGCAGACGGCGAGCGCGAATGGAATTTCCAGTCCTTTGAAGAAGCCGCGCGCATTCTTTCGGCAGCGAGCCCGGCCGCCGCGGGCGATCTCATCGTCGCGCCATTCTCCTCCGGCGAAGTCGTTGCGTTTCTCGCAGGATCGGGCCGGCCGGTTTGGAACGACACGCTCGCGCGCAACACGCAGATCACCGCGCTTTCCGCGCTGAACGACATTGCCGGCGCGCCGGTTATCGACCGCGGCCTCGTCTTTGCGGTCAGTCACGCCGGACGCCTCGTCGCCATCGACATTCGCAGCGGCCAGCGGGCCTGGGAGGCTCCGATCGCGGGGCTGCAAATGCCCTGGGTCGCGGGCGATTACATTTTTGTCGTTTCGATCGATGCGCAGCTCGTCTGCCTTTCGCGCGCCGACGGCGCCATCGTCTGGGTCTCGCAATTGAAGCGCTACGACAATGAGAAGAAGCGCAAGGGCCGCATTTCATGGTCAGGGCCGGTGCTCGCCGGCGAGTTTCTCATTCTCGTGTCGTCCGACGGGCGTCTGATCAAGGTCTCGCCGCAAGACGGCTCGCTCGTCGAATCGCGGAAAATCGACGAAGGCTCGGTCGTCTCGCCGATCGTCGCCGATGAGCGCATTTTCGTGCTGACGCAGAACGGAAAGCTTTACGCGTTTCGATAGGACGTCGCGCGCGCGGCGCTGCAACGCCAAGTCCGCTCCCGCGCGCTACGAATAACGGATCACGCGCATTTTATGCCGCCAAAAATCGTAATCGCCGGGCGACCCAATGTCGGAAAGTCGACGCTGTTCAACCGGCTCGCAGGCAAGCGTCTCGCCATCGTCGACGACACGCCGGGCGTGACGCGCGATCGGCGCGAAGCAGAAGCGCGCCTTGGCGATCTCGATTTCACGCTGGTCGATACGCCTGGCCTCGAAGAAGCGCCGGAAGAAGCGCTCGAAGGGCGCATGCGCCAGCAGACGGACAAAGCGATCGAAGAAGCGGCGGCGGTCCTTTTTCTCATCGACGCGCGCGCCGGCGTGACGCCGCTCGATCAGCGTTTCGCGCAGGTTCTCCGAAAGAGCGGCAAGCCGATTATCCTGGTCGCCAACAAGTCCGAAAGCTCGGCGAGCGACGCGGGCGTTCTTGACGCGTGGTCGCTCGCGCTCGGCGAGCCAATCCCTGTTTCGGCAGAACATGGACAGGGCCTCGGCGATCTTTATCGCGCGCTGCGGCCCCTGCTCGCCGCGCCGCAGGAAACGAGCGGGGACACGGACGAAGAAGAAGGCTGGGACAGCCCGCTCAAACCCTTGCGCGTCGCGATCGTCGGGCGCCCGAACGCCGGCAAATCGACGCTCGTCAATCGCCTCCTCGGCGAGGAGCGCATGCTGACCGGACCGGAAGCCGGCATCACGCGCGATTCGATTTCGATCGAATGGCGCTGGCGCGCGCCGGATCGCGACTGGCCGGTGAAACTGTTCGACACCGCCGGCATGCGCAAAAAGGCGAAGGTCCAGTCGAAGCTTGAAAAGCTCTCGGTCGCCGACACGCTGCGCGCGATTCAGTTCGCCGAAGTCGTCGTTCTCCTGGTCGACGCGCTGACCCCGCTCGAAAAACAGGACATGCAGATCGCCGATCTCGTGCTGCGCGAAGGGCGCGCGCTCGTCATCGCCGTCAACAAATGGGATCTCGTCGAGGACAAGAACGCCGCCTCGATTGCGGTTCGCGAAATCGCCGAATTCGGCCTGACGCAGGCGCCGCGCGTGCCGCTTGTCTTCTTCTCGGCGGAAACGGGCCGCGGCGTCGACAAGCTGATGCCGGCGGTGACGAAGGTCTATATCGACTGGAACGCGCGGGTGAAAACGCCCGACCTCAACGAATGGATGAAAGGCGCCGTCGAGCGCCATCCTCCGCCCGCCGTCTCGGGCCAGCGCATCAAGCTGCGCTACATCACGCAGACAAAGACAAGGCCGCCGACTTTCGTCGCCAAATGCACCAGAGCCGAAGACGTTCCCGGCGCCTACAGGCGCTATCTCGTCAACGGCATCCGGGAGGCGTTCGATCTCTGGGGCGTGCCGATACGGCTCATTCTCGACAAGCCAGATAATCCGTATGCGGACAATTAGACGCGTTTGAGCCGCTCGGCGAGGCCGTCATAGTCTCGCGACGCGGCTTTGAGGATCAGCGGCGCGATTTCAGCCGGCGGCGGCAGCGTTTCGGCTTTCTCGCCCGGCATGGCGCTCGCGCGCATCTTCGTTCGCATCGCGCCCGGATCGATCAGCGCGACGCGCAGGCCGCTCGCTTTCGTCTCCTCGGCGTAGGTGCGCGCGAGCATTTCCAAAGCGGCTTTTGACGCGGCGTAGACGCCCCAGAAGGGCTTGGCGACTTCGCCGCCTGCGCGCGACGTCATGACGAGGACGCGCGCGGCATCGCTCGCGCGGAGATAAGGGTCGAGCGCGCGCAACAGGCGCCAGTTCGCTTCGACATTGACGTCAAAGACCTGCCGCCAGACATTCGGCGCGATATCGGGGATCGGGGCGAGCTCGCCGAGCACGCCGGCGTTCAAAACGAGAATGTCGAGGCGGCCGAAACGTCCCCCGATCGCCGGGCCGAGCTGATCGATCGCCGCGAAATCGGCGAGGTCGGCGGGGATGAGCGTCGCGCGGCCGCCGGCGCGACGGATCTCGTCGTCGGTTTCCTCAAGCCCGCCGACCGTGCGCGCAAGCAGAATGACATGCGCGCCCGCTCGCCCGAGGGCGATCGCCGCCGCGCGTCCAATACCGCGCGAGGCGCCGGTGACGAGCGCGATCTTCCCCGTGAAATCCAGACTCATGGAATATTACTCCGTAGGCAGAGGAATATGCTCGCGCTCGCCCGGCGGCAGCGTGAACGGCGTTCCTTTGAATCCTTTCTCCGCGGACAAGGACCAGTCCCTTTTCGCCTGCTCGAGACGCTCCTGCGTGGCGGCGACGAAATTCCACCAGATGAGGCGGGGCCCGAGCGGCGCGCCGCCAAGGAGCATCGCGCGCAGCGGTTCGGCGGCGGCGAGGCGCGGGTCGGCGCCAGGCCGGAAGACGATCATCTGGCCGCGTTCATAGCGGACGTCATCGACGGTGGCCGCGCCGGAGAGGATATAAAGCGCGCGTTCCTCGTGATCGTCCGGGAGCGGGAAGGCGACGCCGGCGCCGGCCTCGATCGCAATGTAGAAGATCGGCGATAAAGTCTTCACCGGCGAGGTCATCCCGAACGCGTCGCCGGCGATCAGCCGAAGCTTCAATCCCGGCGCTTCGAAGACAGGCAGCGTCGCTGCGGGATGATGATGAAATGACGGCTCGGTTTCGGCGGCGTCCTCGGGGAGCGCGACCCAGCTTTGGATGCCGTGCATGAACTGGCCGCGGGCGCGGGGCTCCTCGTCCGTGCGTTCTGAATGGGTGATGCCGCGCCCGGCGGTCATCCAGTTGACGTCGCCGGGCCGGATCGCCTGATCGAAACCGAGGCTGTCGCGGTGACGCATTTCGCCGTCGAAGAGATAGGTCACTGTCGCGAGGCCGATATGGGGATGCGGGCGCACGTCGATGCCGGTTCCCGGCGCGAATTCCGCCGGTCCCATTTCGTCGAAGAAGACGAAGGGGCCGACCATGCGGCGCTTGGCGAAGGGCAGGACGCGCCCGACGGTGAAGCCGCCGAGATCGCGGCGGCGCGGCTCTATGATCATGTCGATAGCGTCGGTCATGGAGACACCATGACGGCGCCGGCGCGCCGGTTCAATCGGCGAGCACGATGCGGCGCGCCAGATCCCGGATATGGACCTCCGCGGTCGCCAGCGCGCCGTTGTCGTCCGGCCCCATGCCGATAAAGAGTTTCACGCCTTCCTCCAGGCTGAAGAGCTGCAGCACGATCTGCCGTATGCGGCCATCGTCCGCGCCGGGGCGCACGGCGCGCACGAGAAAATAGATGAAGCGGCCGATCGGCCGGTAAAGCCGGCGGATGAGATCTTTCGCGGCAGGATCGCTCGCGGCGAATCCCCACATGTGAAAGAAAAGCGCGTTAGACGCGCGCGCGTTCGCGACATAGAACGTCACGACATTCAGAAGGATTTCGAGCGGGGAATCCCGGTCCGCCTCGAATTGCTTGATATGCTCCTCGATATAGTCGGCGAGCGCCTCGCACAGCACCGCATCGATCAGCGCGCGTTTCGATTCGAAATAATAATTGACGTTGCCGACGGCGATTCCGGCCTCGTCCGCGACCTTCCGGAGCGTCAGGCCGGCATGGCCGTCGCGAACGAAGACGCGGTGGCCCGCCGCGAGAATATGCCCGATCGTCGCAGCGGCCTTGGCCGATCGCCCTTCGGCGAGCGCGACGCTCGGCCGGGCGGTGCGCTGCTCTCTCAGATAGGTCTCGATTTCGGCGATGGCCCGGCGCTTGCCTTCTGTCTCCTCCACGCAATCTTTCCCCGCGCCGCAACCTAAGGCTGTTACAACCTAACAAAATTTTGATCGAAATCGTCTTGACGCGCAAGGAGTGCCCGATTACATCACGCGTCGATTTTAGGACGAGCGAACTAAAGGCTCGAGCTGATTTTGCTTCTCCCTCTCCAAAAGCGTGAGCGGCAAAGACTGGTCCGATACTGCGGCTATTCTCCCCCAAGCCGCGGGAAGGGCGGGCCGCTGCGGTTTTGCCGCAGCGGCCTTTTTTCTTTTTATTCAGCAGCTTGTCGCGCATTCTTCAGCCAGGGGTCAAGGTCGCGGAGCGCCCGGCGCGAGAGCTGACGCTTGCGTTCCCGGCCGCGATCCTTGCCTTTGACGGGTTGGCCCTCGGCGTCTGTCCGCGGCTCCTCGATGTCGGGGAACAGCCCGAAATTGACATTCATCGGCTGGAAGGCGCCCTTCGCTCCGGCGAGATGCCCCTCTGTAATGTGATGCAATAAAGCCCCGAACCCGGTCGTTCGCGGCGGCGGGTCGGAGGAGGCGCCAAGCGCGTCCCCGGCGGCGAACCGGCCCGCAAGAAGGCCAATGGCGGCGCTTTCAAGATAGCCTTCAACGCCGGTGATCTGTCCGGCGAAGCGCAGCGCGGGCCTCGCCTTCAGGCGCAGCGAGGCGTCGAGAAGCTTCGGCGAATTGAGGAACGTATTACGGTGGATGCCGCCGAGGCGGGCGAACTCCGCACGCTCAAGGCCGGGGATGAGGCGGAAGACCTCCGCCTGCGCGCCATATTTAAGTTTGGTCTGGAAACCGACCATGTTCCACAGCGTGCCGAGCGCATTGTCCTGCCGGAGCTGCACGACCGCATAGGGCCAGCGCCCGGTGCGCGGATCGTCGAGCCCGACAGGCTTCATCGGCCCGTAGCGCAGGGTGTCGAACCCGCGCTCCGCCATCACCTCGACCGGCAGGCAAGCCTCGAAATAGGGGGTCGAGCGTTCCCACTCCTTGAACTCGGTCTTCTCCGCCGCCATCAGGCTGGCGTGAAAGGCCGCATACTGATCTTTGTCCAGCGGGCAGTTGATGTAATCGGCGCCGTCGCCGCCAGGCCCCGATTTATTATAGCGCGACTGCATCCACGCGACGCTGAAATCGATCGATTCCTTATAGACGATCGGCGCGATCGCGTCGAAAAAGGCGAGCGCGTCCTCGCCCGTCAATTCGTGGACGGCGGATGCGAGCGCAGGGCTCGTCAGCGGCCCCGTCGCGACGATGACGTTTTCCCAGTCGGCGGGCGGCAAGCCGGCGATTTCTCCCGGTACGAATGAAATATTCCGGTGCTGGCGCAGCGCCGCGGTGACCGCGGCCGAAAACGCGTCGCGATCGACGGCGAGCGCCCCGCCCGCCGGCACCTGATTTTTATCGGCGCAAGCCATGATCAGAGAGCCCGCGCGCCGCATCTCTTCATGGAGAAGGCCGACCGCGTTCGTCTCGACATCGTCGGAGCGGAAGGAGTTCGAGCAGACGAGCTCCGCGCAATTGCCGGTCTGGTGCGCTTCCGTCATGCGCTCTGGGCGCATCTCGTGCAGGACGACGCGCGCGCCGGCCCCGGCCGCCGCCCAGGCCGCTTCGGACCCTGCGAGCCCCGCGCCGATGATATGAATTTCACGCGTCATGGCGTTTCCCGAAAAGGCGCCGAATTTTTCCCTTCGCCCCGTAAAATTCCCGCTTCCCAAAAGGCGCGCAGCCCGAAAAGGCGCCTTTTCGGCCTTCAGAAAATACGCAGATTTCCGCGCCCATCGCCGCCATGCCGCCCGCCCGGCGCCCGGCACGGCCTCGCGCCGGCGCGCCAAAGCGCCGCCCAGAAACCCTCAATGCGGACCCAATCGCCGCTGCCATCGCCATCCTCTCCTTTGCGCGCCCGAATGCGACGCGAACAGGCATCATAAGGCCTCCGCAAGGGAGGGGGACGGATTTTTGTTTGCGAGGAAAATCAGCGGGATAGATGGTTAACGGGAAAAGAGCCACAAAACGGCGCAGCCGCGGGCCAACACCCCGGGAGACCAATCTAAACCTGCGTCAGGGGATGCGTCCGCGCAGCATTGCGCGTTACGACCAATATCCTGCGCGGACGCCAAATCTCCGCCGTCGTATCTCCCTGTCATTTCTTGATTATCGTTTGTTGAGCGACTGCGATGAAATTTTGACGGCGTCCGAATTCGCACTTCCTCATCAAAAGAAAACCAAGTACTCAAGTAGAAAGTGTTGCATTAAGGGGATTTTGTAGCATGTTTAAGCGGGTATTGGGTCGAGCCGCCAAAACGGCTCTGCGCGCGTCGTTACTGACTGGCGCGGCCGCAACGTCACTTTCCGGCGCGCTCGCCGCCGAATATGAGATCGACGACCTTTCAGTCTTCAATACCGTCAACATCGAAGACCTGCTGAACACCCTGCCGCAATTAACCCCCGGGTTCGACGCGTCATCAAACAATCCCGGCGACGGTTCTGCGACCCTTGATCTCCGCGGCCTCGGGCCGCAACGAACGCTGGTGCTTGTCAATGGCAAGCGGATTGCCGGCGGCGGAAGTGAAAATATCTTTGACGCCAACGCCGTTCCGGCCTCGTTCCTTTCCAGCGCAACAATTCGAACCGGGGAGGGCGCCGTACGCTACGGCGCCGGCGTGATCGGCGGGGTTATCGACTTGTCGCTAGAGCGTTCCTTCGAAGGGATTTCGCTTTCCGCGTCGCACGAATTGTCGGCGACAGAATGGGATGCCGGCCTCTTCAATGCCAGCTTTAAGGCGGGGACGAAATTCTCCGGGGGACGCGGCCGCATCGTCCTGTTGGGCGACTATACCGATCGCCGGGGGCTGGAGCAGGGCGAGCGGCCATTCTCAGCATCGACATTGCTCGATCCGGGTCCCGGCGGTCTTGAATTTTCTCCCGCGCTTTCGACTTTCGCGCCCGGCGGGCGAATACTTGGGCGAGCGTCCACGAATTTCTCGCAATCGCCGGTTCAGGTCGGAGCGCTTGATCCCCAATGCGGTCCGAACAACGAGAATTTTTGCCAAGGCTTCCGGTTCGACGGGGCCGGCGCCTTGCGCGGATTCCGGATAAACGGCCTCAGCGCGCCCAACGACCTCTTTAATTCGGCGCCCGCCAATTACCTGCAGACGCCTCAAGAGCGTTTTGCGGGATCGGCCTTCCTGGGCTTCGAGATTTCGGATCGCCTCGAAATCTACGCGGAAGGCCTGTTTTCGGCGAACCGCGTCGATACAAAATTGCCGGCCACGGGCTCGCTCACGACCTATGACCTCCGCCTCGACAATCCTGCGATCCCGGCGGCGCTGCTTTCGCTCATTGCGGGCGATCCGACGTCCAACAATCTTGACGGCACCGCCACGATCCGGGTCGGGAGGCGTTTTACAGAAGCGGGCGATCGCGTTTTCAGTTCCGACCGGGAAAATTTACATGTCGCGGGCGGCGTGAAGGGCGATCTTGGCGGCGGGCTAGGCGTCGATGTTTTCGCAGCCTATTCGCGCGTCGATCGTGACCTGACGCAAAGCGGCGGGGTGTCGTTGTCGAGCGTGGCGGCGGGCGTTTTCTGCGACGCCGGCCCAAGTGCGCAGGCCGATCCGGCCTGCGCGGGCGTTCCCTATGTCGATATTCTCAGCGGGGTCGGCTCGATATCTGAGGACGCTGCCGCGTTTATCTCGCGTTCGCTGGAGAGTTCAGAAACCTATGAGCAGCTGCAACTGAGCGGCGTTCTGTCGGGGCCCATCAATTTCCTCCAGTCGCCGCTGGCGTCAAATTCGCTGACGTTCGCGACTGGCGCCGAATATCGCGACAACGATTTTGAATCCGTTGGCGCAAGCTCCTTGAACGCCTCTGACATCGGTCTCGTGCTGTCGCCGCTGCTGGCAGGCGACTACGATGTCTGGGAAATTTTTGGAGAGGTCGAGGCGCCGCTCATCAGCGAAAGGCCGCTTTTCGAACTGCTTCAAATTCGCGGCGGCTACCGCTTTTCCGATTATTCGCTCGCAGGCCTTCGGACGGTCGGTTCGTTTCATGGCGGCGCCGATTGGCGTCCGATCGCCGCCTTGCGAATGTTCGCCGATTTCCAGCGCAGCCATCGCGTTCCTTCACCTTCGGACCTGTTCGGCCCTATGAACGCCGGCTTCGAATTCGCCTCAGACCCCTGTTCCGGGGGACCTTTTGGCTCATTTTCGCCGTCGACCATCGTTGCGACATGCACGTCGACCGGCGTTCCGGCGGGCGCCGCGGGCGACAGCTTCCAGATTTCCGCGCAGACCGGGACAATCCTGGGCGGCAATTCGAATCTGGCGGAAGAACGCGCCGAGACGCTCACATTCGGCTTTGATCTGAAACCAGCAGCGATAAAGGGCCTTGTTGTCGGCGCCGTCTATTTTGACATCGACGCCAACGAAATCGCGACTGAGCTTCCGGCCCAGTTTATCCTTGAGGCATGCCACTTGAACGGAGACGCGAATTTCTGCGCGTTAATTTCGCGCGATCAGGGGATTGGATCGCTTACCGCCGTTCAAATCGGGCCCGTCGGCGGCGCAAGCTTTCGTCGCAAGGGCGTTGACGTCACCATGCGATTTGAGGCGGACAACCTTCCCTTTGACGGAAAGCTCGCCTTCACTTTTGACGCGACGCGCAACTTGTCCAATCGGGTTGAAATCGCGCCGCTGGCCGGCCTCGCGTTCGACTGCAACGGTTCTTTCGGCTTCGTCTGCGGCGCCCCCTCCCCCAAATACAAGCACGCGCTTTATGCGGTCTATTCTGTGGGCGCTGTCGCCGTCGATGCGCGTTGGCGGCGGATCGGGGCTGTGAACGCCGACGAAGCTACGGCCTCATTGGTTAGCGATTTGTCGGACAATATTGGCGCAGCGAACTATATCGACGCATCTATCGCGTTCACCGTTCTCGAAAATCTGGAGCTTCGACTGGGTGTCCGCAATCTCACCGGCAACGATCCGCCGGTACTCGGTTCGCCAGCGTCGGAACAGGCCAATACCTGGCCCTCGACTTATGACACCCTCGGCCGCCAGGTCTTTGCAGGCGCTTCGCTGCGCTTCTAGCGTAAGTATTTGCAAGAACTGGGCGCGTCCCGGCGCCCGAAATTGCCATCCCGCTTTCGTTGGGAGCGTTGGGTCGCCTTGCCCCCCCGCCGTTATCCTGTACCCTTCCTCCCGCGCGACACCCGGCCGGGGGGCTTTTTTCGCGCGGGTGGGGCACATGGGGCTGAACGTCTTTTCGATCGCGGGGGAGGCGCTCAATTTCGGCTGGCGCCGGTTTGAGACGATCCTGCGCGTCGGCTGGCTGCCCTTGTCGCTCCTTCTCGTCTTCAACATGGCGACGGTCTTTTTGTGGCTGTCGCTCGCTTATGGCGAGGCGATCACCTTCACCGATGTCGCCGCGTCCGGCGCGCGCTGGGGGCAAATCATTCTGCTCGCGCAGCAGAAAGCGGCGGAAGGGGCGGGTTCGGGGGCGGCGATCGCGCTGCAGGCGGGGTCCCTTCTCGTCACCGCGGTGCTGATCGCCTCGTTCATGGCGCCGCTCATCCGCTATGCGGGGCTTGGCGAGCGCCCGGCGCCGGGGTTCATCCGCGCGCCGTTCGGACCCGACCAGATTCGCTTCCTCGCGGCGGGCGCGCTCGCCTTCGTTGTGTTCGGCGCGGCGGTCTATTTGCCGATAAGTTTCGTTTCCCTGTCGGTTCTCGAATTTCTCGGCGCGGCGATGACGACGCCTTACGCCTCCTTCCCCGAACCCGACAGTCTGCATACGGCGCAAATCGTCATGGGGACGGAGCGCTTCGGCGTGCGCTGGATTTACGGCTGGCAGGTGTGGGGCGTTGCGGCGCTGGCGTTCGCAGGCCTGCTCTTTGTCGCGATCCTTGCGCATGTTGGCCCGCGCGCAGAGGACAAACGCGCAGGGATCGGCATTCTCGGGCGCGCGCTCGGGGTCCTTCTGGGGCTGGCGCTTTATTTCGGTCTGGCGGCCGTTCTTTTCGACCTCATGATCAAGGCGGGCGCCGGCGCCGCCACCGCGATCGGGGCTGCGGAAATCCCGCGATGGTCGGCCAACGGCCTTGCGATCGCGCTCTTCGCGGCGGCGGCCGGCGGCTTCGCCCTGTTCATCAGCTTGCGGCTTTACGCCTATTCAGGCGTCGCGACCTGCCGCCGGTCCCTGGCGCTTGCCGGAAGCTTGCGCGTGACGCGGCGCTATAATGTCTTCCGCCTACTCGCCGTGTTCGCGCTTCTTGGCGTTGTTCTCGCGGGCGCGCAGGTGCTGCTCGGGTTTTTGACGGGACAGATCGGATCGGCGCTCGTCGGTGTCATCATGGCCGCGCAAGGGGCCGCGCGTCTTGGCGGCGGCGATGAAGACGCCGCGCTCCGGGCCGGCATCTGGGCGTGGGCGTTCGGCGGCGTCATTATCAACGCCCTTTGGGCGCTGTTCACCTATGGCGTCACCGCGGGCCTTCTCGGTCGGCTCTATCGCGAGAGCGAGAAACTCTAGCGCGCATTCGGAACAATCAGCGCGGTCGCGCCGCCGACAACTGCAAAGCACAGCGCGGCGATGAGCGTCGGCGACAGTCCCGTCGCGAAGTCTTCCCCATTCATGGACACCGACGCCAGCATCGGCGCGGCCTCGCCGATCGCGGCGGCGAGCGCTTCGAATTGCGAGGACGCCAGCGCTGCGCCCCCGGCGCCGGCGCCGCCGACCAGCGCAAGACGAAAACGTTCGGCGCCTTTCAGCTTGCCGAGCGCGCGTCCGGCGAAATCATCCGACTCCAGACGGCCGGCGAGCGCTTCGAAATCCGCGGCGATCATCTTCTCGATTTCCATCAGGCTCTCCTCACGCGCAGTCCGCGGCGGCGGGGGCGGCTTCGGCGCCCAGCGCGGCGCGAAGTTTCTCCCGCGCCCGCAGGACATAGGTTTTGACGCTGCCGAGCGGCGCGGCCATCGCAGTTGCGGCCTCGGCATGGGAAAATCCCGCGGCGTCGCAAAGAAGCGCGGCGGCGCGTTCCTCGCGCGACAGGGACGACAGGGCGGCCTGCAGATCGAGCGACATCGAGGACGACGGCTCGTCCGGCGACGCGCCGAGATCGGCCGCATTGGTTTCCGCGCGCGCCATCGCCGAGGCGCGCCGGCGTTCCATCGCCGCTTCGCGGATCGCGATCGCGAACAGCCAGCTGCGAAAGGACGCCCCGCCGCGAAAAGCGCCAAGCCCGCGATAGGCCTTGAGGAAGGTCTCCTGCGCGATGTCGTCGGCGCCGGCGCTGTTCCCTGTCAGCCGGATCAGGAAAGCGCGCAGGGGCGCCTGATGCCGGCGGACCAGCGCGTCAAAAGCGGCGCTGTCGCGCGCCGCCTTCGCCAGGATGACGAGATCGAGATCGGTCAGGGACATGGCGTCCCCCGTCCTTTTCCTGCGCCGCCTTCGTTACACCACCGTCTCGCGCGGGGCAAAGAAGTGGAACGCGACATAGGAAAGGCCGACAAATCCCGGGAACGCGGCAAGCCCCATCAGCGGGCGGACGGCGTCTTCCTCGCCGATCATCAGCGCGAACACGACGACCGCGGCGGCGGTCGCGATGAGCACGATGCCTTTCCGGAGGTCGGCGTTCGGGCCGACCTTGTCGCGGATGATCGCCTCAACCAGCGCGGCGTCGACGGCGCCGGTCTTCTCGATGGCGACCTTGATCGCGTCATAGACGATGCGGCGCTTTCGATAGCTGAAGAAAAAGGCGGCGATCATGATGACGGCGATTGACCCGAAGACGACGGTGGGGATGAGGATGGCTTCCATGGCTGTTTACCCTTGTTTTGACGCGGACCCTGACGGCCGCTTTGTCGGGGCTAAGATGCGCGGGGGCCCGCCATTGGATGCGCCGGCCGAAAATAATCGGCGAACCGACCCCGGCATACGGCAAGCCGCCGGTCAGGCAGGTCCGAACTTGCCGCGCAGGATTGCGACGCCGTTTTGACGGATTTCAATGAGGTCGCCCGCCCCGAGCGGAGGGATAGGGGCGCCGCGACCGGTCTCGAGCCGGCCTTGCGCCGCTCCGTCGCGGCAATCGACGGCGCCGAGCGGCGCGCCCTTGGCGACGATTTCAGCCTTGAGGCCGGCGACGCCGCTGAGATCGGCCTCGATTTTCCGCCGCCCGTCCGGCCATTCCGTGTACCGAACGGTTCCAGCGCCGGTGAACCCGGCGACGCCTTTCAGCGCCGCGCCGAGTTTCGCCGCTCTCAATGCCGCCAATCGCGAAAGCCCCGCAAGCATAACCGCCCCGGCCCTGACCCAAGGCGGGGACTAGCAAGAGTCGCGCCCCGCCGCCTATTCGTGGTACGGGCCTTCGGGCTCGGGATAGTTAAGCCGCTTCATCAGATAGGCGTCGGCGGCGGCGATCAGATCGTCCATCTTCGTCTCGAAGAAATGATCCGCGCCCGGAATGACCTGAAACTCGATCTTGCGCCCCTTTTGCGTGCGGGTCTTTTCAACCATCACGCGCGTTTCGTCGGGCGGGCAGACCTTGTCGTCGCTGCCGTGGATGACGATCCCCGAGGACGGGCAGGGCGCAAGGAAAGTGAAGTCAAAAAGGTTCGCCGACGCCGACACCGAGATGAAACCGGCGATTTCGGGCCGGCGCATCAACAGCTGCATGCCGATCCAGGATCCGAAGGAGAACCCCGCGACCCAGGCGAAGGGCGCATTGGGGTTCAACGATTGCAGGAAATCGAGCGCGGTCGCGGCGTCCGCAAGCTCGCCCTGGCCCTGATCATATTCACCGACCGAGCGGCCGACGCCGCGGAAATTGAACCGCATCACCGAAAAGCCGCGGCGCAGGAACATGTTATAGAGCTCGTAGACCGCGCGATTGTTCATGGTCCCGCCGAGCTGCGGATGGGGATGAAGCACCAGGGCGAGCGGCGGGTTTTCCCCGGCGCCGCGCTGGTAACGGCCTTCGAGGCGGCCTTCCGGGCCGGCGAAAATCACTTCGGGCATTGATCGGGTTCCTCAGCGCGCGAGCGTCAATCGGATAGTTGACTGTTTTACTCGGGTTTCCTAAATCGAGACCGGAACGGGCGGCCGGCCTCGCGTCGGGTGCGCCTTTACCATACCGCGAACGCCCCGCCGGGATTTCCTGCTGCGGCGTGGCGGCAGCGCAACAGGACGACCCATGAAGCTCACCACCAAAGGCCGCTACGCGGTGCAGGCGATGGCCGATATCGCCGCCTTCGGCGCGGCGGGCGCCGTCTCGCTGCCGGACATCGCCGGGCGGCAGGGTTTGTCCGTCGCCTATCTCGAACAGTTGTTCGGCAAGCTCCGGCGCACGGGCCTTGTTGAAAGCGCGCGTGGGCCAGACGGCGGCTATCGGCTCGCACGCGCGGCGGGCGCGATCTCGGTGAGCGCGATCGTCGACGCCGTCGATGAGGAAATCCGTACGACCGCATGCGGCGGGGCGGCGACCGGTTGTCGCGGCGACGGCGCGCGCTGCCTCACCCACGATCTCTGGGAGGAACTCGGGCGCCAGATCGAGGTCTTCCTGACGGCGGTGACGCTCGACGACATTGTCGCCGGCCGCGTCGGCCGGTCCTTCGAGACGCCCATGCCGCTTCACCCTGAGGAGCAAAGCGTCACCGAGGGCGAAGCGGCATGGGCTCCTCAGGAAGAGGCCGTGAGATCAGGAAGGAGCGCGCGCGCGTGACCCGGCATTATCTCGATCATAATGCGACGACGCCGGTGCGCCCCGAAGTCATCGAGGCGATGACGCAGGCGCTCCATGTCGTCGGGAATTCGTCCTCGGTGCACGCCGAGGGCCGGGCGGCGCGGGCGATCGTCGAAGCAGGACGGGAAAAACTCCGCAGTCTGATCAATGCGCCGGTCAACGGCGTGATTTTCACCGGCGGCGGCACAGAGGCGATCCACTATGCGCTGAACGGAACCGTGAAGACGGGCGCGGTGACGCGAATCTTCGTCAGCGCGATCGAGCACGCCGCCGTTCCGGCGAACGCTGGCGAGACCGGTGTCCCGGTCGAGACGATCCCGGCGACAAAGACGGGGCACGCCGATCTCGACTGGCTGCGCGACCGCCTCAAATCCTATGACGCCAAGCGCGAGGGCGGGTTCCTCGTCTGCGTGATGGTCGCCAACAATGAGACCGGCGTCATCCAGCCGGTGACCGAGGCCGCCGACATCGCGCACGAAAGAGGCGGGCTCCTGTTCGCCGACGCGGCGCAGGCCGCCGGAAAAATTCCGGTGAATTTCGTCATGTCGGGCGCCGATCTGATGGCCGTCACCGCGCATAAATTCGGCGGGCCCATCGGCGTCGGCGCGCTGATCGCGGGCCCCAACCTGCCGCTCCATCCCGTCATGCGCGGCGGCGGGCATGAAGAAAACCGGCGCGCCGGCACGCACAATGTGCCGGCGATCGCAGGGCTCGGCGCGGCGTGCGACTGCGCGCCATCGACGATCGCGAAGGGGCCGGCGATCGCCGCGCTGCGCGACCGCATGCAGACCGCGGCGGAAGGCGCAGGCGCGATCATCTGGGGCCGTGACGCCGCCCGCCTTCCAGGGACGCTCTCCTTGTCCGCGCCCGGTTTTTATTCGCCGACGCAACTGATGGCGATGGATCTCGCCGGCATTGCGATCTCGTCCGGCTCGGCGTGCTCCTCCGGCAAGACGAAGCCGAGCCATGTCCTGTCCGCGATGGGCGCCGATGAAGCGCTCGCAAGTTCCGGCATCCGTGTCTCGCTCGGATGGAACTCGACAGACGCCGACGCTGAGGCGTTCGTCAGCGCCTGGCCGGCCGCCTATGCGCGCGTGAAAGCGAGGGCGGCGTGAAGAATGACCGGAAAACGATACTGAGGAAGGGCTGGCATTACGGTCTTTTAGGTTTTGCAGCGATGTTCGTGCTGACGGCGAGTTCTGCGATTTCGCGTTTCTTTTTCGATGGACGGGTTCTCGCGGAGGAATGGCCAAAGCTGCTGCCGTCCTTGGCGATTGCGGTGATCGGCGGCGTTGTTGGAGGGCTTGCGTTCTACGCCATCTTCAAATGGAACCGGAGCGGGAAATGACCGTCTACGCTATCGTCCAGCTCAACGTCCATGACCGCGCGACATACGACCGCTATGTCGAGCGCTTCATGCCGGTATTCGAAAAATTCAATGGCGCGGTGCTCGCCGCCGCCGATCATCCGAAAATTTTGCAGGGACAGTCCGACGCGAACCGCGTGGTGCTACTTTCCTTCCCCGACAAGAAATCGTTCTTCGCCTGGTCCGGGTCGCCGGAGTATCAGGAAATCGTCGGCGACCGCGTCGCGTCGTCGAGCGGCCTCATCCTGCTTGTCGAGGGCCTTGCATGATTGGGCAGTCAAAAGAACCGCTGTGGAAACGCGCGTTGATGCGCGCCGCGCTCGTCGCGGTTTCCCTGTTCGCGTCGATCGAGGTGCTGCGCCTCTTCGGCCGCAGCGCCCATATCGACCGCGGCGAAGCGCTGGTGATCGCGGGCGGCGGCGCAGCCGTATACGCAGCGTTGTGGTTCGTGACTGCGACGTGGACGGCGAACATGCTGAAGAAAATCGAAGACGCCGCGAAGGATCAGAAGAAGTGAGCAGCGTCACCGAGAGGATCGACAAAGATACGGTCGCGGCCGCAAAGGCGCTCGAGACCTATAAATACGGGTTCACGACCAACATCGAATCCGAAAAGGCCCCAAAGGGTCTTAGCGAAGACACAGTCCGTTACATCTCCGCGAAGAAGGAGGAGCCGGAATGGATGCTGGCGCTCCGCCTTGAAGCCTTCGCGCGCTGGAAGACGATGGAAGAGCCCACATGGGCGATGATCGCCTATCCGAAGATCGATTATCAGGACCATTATTACTACGCCGCGCCAAAATCGGGCGCGAAATATAAATCGCTCGACGATGTGCCGGCGGAAATTCTCGCCGACTTTGAAAAGCTCGGCATCTCGCTGAAGGAGACCGGAACGCTGCTCGGCGTCGAGGGCGCGCCGAAAGTCGCGGTCGACGCCGTGTTCGACAGCGTGTCGGTCGCGACGACCTTCCGCGCCGAGCTTGCCAAAGCCGGGGTCATTTTCATGTCGATTTCGGAGGCAGTGCGCGAACACCCCGATCTCGTCCGGAAATATCTCGGCACGGTGGTGCCGGTATCCGACAATTTCTTCGCGACGCTCAACAGCGCGGTCTTTTCGGACGGCACGTTCGTCTATGTGCCCCCGGGCGTCCGCTGCCCGATGGAATTGTCGACCTATTTCCGCATCAACGAAAAGAATACCGGACAGTTCGAGCGAACGCTGATCATCGCCGACAAGGGCGCTTATGTCAGCTATCTCGAAGGCTGCACCGCGCCGATGCGCGACGAGAACCAGCTCCATGCCGCGGTCGTCGAGCTCGTGGCGCTCAAGGGCGCCGAGATCAAATACGCCACGGTGCAGAACTGGTATCCGGGCGACAAGGACGGCAAGGGCGGCATCTACAACTTCGTCACCAAGCGCGGCGCCTGTCGCGGCGAGAAATCGAAGATCTCGTGGACCCAGGTCGAGACCGGCTCGGCCATCACCTGGAAATATCCGAGCGTCATTCTGGAAGGCGACAATTCGATCGGCGAGTTCTACTCGGTCGCGGTGGTCAACAACCGCCAGCAGGCCGACACCGGCACCAAGATGATCCACATCGGCAAGAATACCCGCTCGACCATCATCTCGAAGGGCATTTCCGCCGGCCACGGCCAGAACACCTATCGCGGATTGGTGCGCGTGCAGCCCAAGGCGGCCGGCGCGCGCAACTACACCCAGTGCGACTCGCTGCTGATCGGCGACAAGTGCGGCGGCCATACCGTGCCCTACATCGAGGTGCGCAACCGTTCGGGCCGCGTCGAGCACGAGGCCACCACCTCGAAGATCAGCGACGAGCAACTGTTCTATTGCCGCGCCCGCGGCCTTTCGACCGAAGACGCCGTCTCGGTCATCGTCAACGGCTTCTGCAAGGACGTGCTGCAGAAGCTCCCCATGGAATTCGCCGTCGAAGCCCAGAAGCTGCTGGGCGTGAGCCTCGAAGGCAGCGTCGGCTGACCGTCTGGAGTGTCATGAGCAATCCCCCGCTTCTCGAAATCAACGATCTGCACGCCAAGGTCGACGGCAAGGAAATCCTGCGCGGTCTCGATCTCACGCTCGACGCGGGCCAGGTGCACGCCATCATGGGACCGAACGGATCGGGCAAAAGCACGCTGTCCTATGTGCTGGCCGGCCGTCCCGGCTACGAGGTCACGTCGGGCACCGTGCGCTACAAGGGCCAGGACCTGCTCGCCCTGGCGCCCGAGGAACGGGCGCGCGCCGGCATTTTCCTGGCGTTCCAGTATCCGGTGGAGATTCCCGGCGTGCCCAACGCGACCTTCCTCAAGTCGGCGGTCAACGCGGTGCGACAGGCGCGCGGCGAGGAATCGCTCGACGCCATCCAGTTCCTCAAGCGCGCCAAGGAAAAAATCGCATCCCTGAAGATGGACCCTGTCTTCCTGTCGCGCGCCCTCAATGTCGGCTTTTCCGGTGGCGAGAAGAAGCGCAACGAAGTGTTCCAGATGGCCCTGCTCGAGCCGTCGCTGGCGATCCTCGACGAGACCGATTCCGGCCTCGATATCGACGCGCTGCGCATCGTCGCCGAGGGCGTCAACGCGCTGCGCTCGCCCGAGCGCGGCTTCCTGGTGATCACCCACTACCAGCGCCTGCTCGACTATATCGTGCCGGACAAGGTCCATGTGCTGTCCAAAGGCCGCATCGTCAAGACCGGCGGCAAGGAGCTGGCGCTCGAGCTCGAGCGCACCGGCTATGCCGGCGTGGCGGCATGAGGCAACCATGACCGTCGCCGTCGCCCTCAAACCGCAGTTCGGGCCGGTCGAGGCCTATGTCGAGCAGTACGCCGCGCTGCGCCGCGCGCTGCCTGGCGCCAATCTGCCGTGGCTCGCCAGCCTGCGCGATGCGGCGATCACCCGCTTCCAGAGCCAGGGCTTCCCGACCACGAAGCTGGAAGCCTGGAAGTTCACCAACCTGGCGCGCCTCACCGCGCAAAGCTTCCACACCGCCGAGGACCGCCAGGTGAATGTGTCGCCGGCGCAGCTCGCCCGCTTCCGCCTCGCCGGTATGTGCGAGCTGCTGATGGTCTTCGTCAATGGCCGCTTCCGCCCGGACCTGTCCGATCCACAGCTCGAGGATGCCGGCGCCCTGCCCGCCGGCGTGCGCATCATGAGCCTCGCCGAGGCGCTGCGCGACGAGCCGTCGCTGGTGCAATCGCACATGGCCGGACCGGACGCGGATGCCGCACAGTCCCTGGCGAACCTGAACATCGCGCTCGCAACCGACGGCGCCGTGCTGTATCTGGCGTGCGACGCCAAGCTGACTCAGCCGCTGCATCTGCTGTTCCTGACAGCGGGCGAAGAAGGTGCCGCGCCGGCATCCCATTTGCGCAACCTGATCATCGCCGAGGACGGCGCGTCCGCCACGGTGGTCGAGGGCTATGCCGCGCTCGGCGGCGGCGCCTATTGGACCAACGCGGTGACGCAGGTCGCCGCCGCGCCCACCGCCGCGATCCATCACTTCAAGCTGCAGACCGAGAGCCTCGACGGCTTCCACACCTCGCTGTCGGATGTCACGCTGCAGCAGGATACAGGCTACGAAAGCTTCGTGCTGGCAACCGGCGGCATCATCGCGCGCCATGAAGTGCGTGCCCGGCTGCTCGGCGACCGCGCCGCGGCGACGCTCAACGGCGCCTATCTCGGCCGCGGCCATCAGCATCAGGCCCAGCGCACCGACCTGGAGCATCGCGCCGTCGGCACCACATTGAGCGAGCTCTACAAGGGCGTGTTCGACGAGCGCGCCCATGGCGCCTTCCTCGGCCGCATCCATGTCGCCAAAGGCGCGCAGAAGACCGACGCCCAGCAGCAGAACCGCAACCTGCTGCTGTCGGACGGCGCCGTCGCCGACACCAAGCCCGAGCTGGAAATCCTCGCCGACGACGTGAAATGCGCCCATGGCGCGACGGTCGGCGACATCGACCGCGAGCCGCTGTTCTATCTGCGCGCCCGCGGCATCGACGAATCCGACGCGCGCGCGCTGCTCATCCAGGCCTTCGTCAGCGAGCTGATCGACAGCATCAAGGACGAGCCGGTGCACGCTCATTTCCGCAATGCCTTCGCCCACTGGCTCGAAGAAGAAGGGATCAACCCTCCATGACCTCATCCGCATTTACAGCCAAAGCCGCTGCGACCAGCAACCGGCCCGTCTTCGACGTCGCCGCCCTGCGCCGCGAATTCCCGATTCTCGGCACCCAGGTGCATGGCAAGCCGCTCGTCTTCCTCGACAGCGCCGCCAGCGCCCAGAAGCCGCGGGTGGTGATCGACGCCCTGCGCCACACCTACGAGCAGGAATATGCCAACGTCCATCGCGGCGTCTATTGGCTGAGCGAAGTGGCGACCCAGAAATACGAAGGCGTGCGCAAGAAGCTGAAGACCTACTTCAATGCGAAGAGCGACCGCGAATTCGTCTTCCTGCGCGGCACCACCGAAGCCATCAACCTGGTGGCCAACAGCTACGGCCACGCCTTCCTGAAAAAGGGCGACGAGATCCTCATCACCGGGCTCGAGCACCACTCGAACATCGTGCCGTGGCAGATGCTGCGCGACGACATCGGCATCGTGCTCAAGGTGGCGCCGATCGACCAGCGCGGCGAGCTGATCTTCGAGGAATTCGAGAAGCTGCTGAGCGAGCGCACCAAGCTGGTGGCCGTCGCCCAGGTGTCCAACGCGCTCGGCACCCTGCTGCCGGTCGCCGAGATCATCCGCCTCGCCCATGCCAAGGGCGCCAAGGTGCTGATCGACGGCGCCCAGGGCGCGCCCCACATGCGGGTCGATTTGCAGGCCCTCGATTGCGACTTCTACGCCTTCTCCGGCCACAAGCTCTATGGCCCGACCGGTACCGGCGCGCTCTATGCCAAGAAGGCGCTGCTCGACGCCATGCCGCCCTGGCAGGGCGGCGGCGACATGATCAAGTCGGTGAGCTTCGAGCGCACCGAATACAATGACGCGCCCTACAAGTTCGAAGCCGGAACGCCGTCCATCGCCGACACCATCGCCATGGGCGCCGGGCTCGACTGGCTCTCGACCCTGCCGTGGGACGCCGTCGAGGCCCATGAGGCCGACGTGCTGGCCTATGGCGCCGAGCGCCTGGCCGAAGTGCCGGGGCTGCGCCTGATCGGCACGGCACGCGACAAGGTCGCCGTGCTCTCCTTCGTGTTCGAGGGGGTGCATCCGCACGACATCGGCACCATATTGGATCAGGAGGGCATCGCGGTGCGCGCCGGCCACCATTGCGCCGAACCGGTCATGGCCTTCTTCGGCATTCCCGGCACGGTGCGCGCCTCGCTTGGCCTCTATTCGACCCGCGCGGAGATGGATGCCCTGGTCAAGGGCCTGATGAAAGTACGGGAGATCTTCGGCTGATGTCCGATCTGCGCGACCTTTACCAGGAAGTCATCCTGGACCATTCGAAGAAGCCGCGGAATTTCGGCAAGCCCAGCGCGGTCAACCATTCGGCCAAGGGCCACAATCCGCTGTGCGGCGACCGGGTGACGGTCTACCTCAACCTTGGCGCGGACGGCCGGGTGAAGGAGGTCACGTTCGAGGGCTCCGGCTGCGCCATCTCCATGGCCTCCGCCTCGATCATGACCGAGATGCTGAAGGGCAAGACGGTGACCGAGGCCAAGGCCCTGTTCGACAAGTTTCACGGCGTGGTCACCGGCGAGGACGAGGATATGAACGGCGCCGACGGCATCGATCTGGATCGGCTGGAGGCCCTGTCGGGCGTGCGCGAATTCCCCATGCGGGTGAAATGCGCGACGCTCGCCTGGCATACCTTCATCGCCGCCACCGAGGACCGCCGCGAGCAAGTGGTGACGGAGTAAGCGAATATGACCGACGAAACCAACACCGCGATGACGGACGCGCCCGCGAGACCGGCGGCCGCTCCCGAGCCCGCGACGGACGCCGGCACGCTGAGCGCGACCGCGCACGGCGACGGCGCCTCCCTGCAGGATCGGGTGGTCGAGGCGCTGACCACGGTATTCGACCCGGAGATACCGGTGAACATCTACGAGCTCGGGCTGGTCTATGACGTCGACGTGGCACAAGACGGCGAAGTCACGGTGACGATGACACTGACGACGCCAAACTGCCCGGTCGCCGGCAGCCTGCCCGGCGAGGTGCAGGACAAGGTCGCCGCCATCGAGGGCGTGCGCAAAGCCCACGTCAATCTGGTGTGGGAGCCGGCCTGGACGCAGGAACGCATGTCGGAAGCGGCCAAGCTCGAGTTAGGCTGGCTTTAAAGGTTCAACGGGTAGGAAACGGTCATGAGCATTCAGGATGGCAATCCGCAGGGCAGCGACCCCGAGGCGACCAATCCCCCGGCGCGCAAGCCGCTGCGTCCGAAGATCTCGCCGGTCAAGCTGACCGACGCGGCGGCCGAGCGCGTGCGCTCGATCCTCGCCCAAAAACAAGGCGGGGGGAGCGACGGCAGCGTGAAGGGCCTCAAGATCGGCGTGGCGCCCAAGGGCTGCTCGGGCAATTCCTACGTGCTCGACTACGCCACGGAAATCGGCCCGCACGACGAGGTGGTCGAGGACAAGGGCGTCACCATCATCATCGACCCCAAGGCCGCGCTGTTCATCTTCGGCACCGAGATCGACTACGTGCAGGAAAAGCTGAAATCGGGTTTCGTGTTCAAGAACCCGAACGAAAAAGGCCGCTGCGGCTGCGGCGAAAGCTTCACGGTATAAACCCCACAACCACCAACTCAGGTCTTTGCAAAAGCCCCGGATATTCCGGGGCTTTTGTCTTTCAGGCCATGGGTTTGGCCGGTGGCTTGGGTGTCGGCTCATGGGCCCCTTCGGGAGCGATCGGAACCGTCACCCCGCTTCATCGTTTGATTACGCCAGGCGATGTAGACCAACCGGCTTGCCGCTTCGGCTCTCAATAGAGGAGGAACGCCGTGTCAAAGACCCTTGCGTGGAGCACTTTGTTCTTGGCGGCCGTCGTGATGAGCGGATGCGACTCGCGGGGCGGTTCGGCCTTGCTGGGTGGCGCGGCCGGCGCCGCCGCCGGCGCTGGCGGCTACGAGTACCACCTCAACAATCAGAAGCAGCGGGTGGAGCAGGACCGCAAGGACGGCAAGATCACGCAAGACGAATACCGCATTCGGATGGATCAGATCTCGCGCGATTCGCTCATTCAGTAGTCGACCCGCAGACGAATTGCTGGACAGTGATGCACGGGCCTCCGCATGCCGTGACGGCCGGGCTCGCCTCCTGCGCCTGGGAATTGTCCGGTAAAACGAAGCAGCACAAGAGAGACAACAGAGCGATGACTCTCATGTCTTCCTCCTGAAGCCGAAATCCTCGTCTAAATCTCCAGAACGCTCATCGACGCGGCCCACACGCTGTCCTTGCCAATGCTGGACAGTGGAGACGGACTGGCTGAGCCGAGCTTACGGGAACTGGCGCGGATTATAAGACTCAGCCCAGGCTTCCGCCACCGCCCTAAAGGATGAGGATTCCCTGCCAAGCTGAGCAATACCCTGAATTCTTGCCATCTTTTCTTTTCGTCCTGCCCCGGTTCGTCCGGGCATCCACGACGTGTTTGCCGCTGACGAAAAACGCGTGGGTGGCCCGACTGAATCGGGCCATGACGGAACTGGGCGGAAATCCGATAAAAACCGTCATGCCCCGACTTGTTCGGGGCATCCACGAACCGGCGCATGCCAACGGCCTCGGCCTCAACCGGACAGCCGTGGGTCGGGCCATGACGATTGTGTTGAACGGAAACTCGGGCCCTAAGCCCGCAGCCGCTCGCTGTCCTCGCGTTCGCCCGCGCGCGCATCGAGCGCCATGTCAGGCAGGCGCGCGAGCGCCGCCTCGATCACTTCGATCCCCGCGCCTTCCTTGACCGCGCCTTCGGTCAGCGTGCGGCGCCAGGCGCGGGCGCCGGGCAGGCCATGAAACAGACCGAGGATGTGACGCGTCATGTGGCGCAGGTGGGTGTCCGCGGCGAGCTCCGCCCGCACATAGGGCATGAAGGCTTCGACGATCTCGCGCCGGCTGAGCATCGGAGCCTGCTCGCCGAAGATGCGGCGGTCGACCTCGGCCAGCATGTAGGGCGTCTCGTAAGCGGCGCGGCCGATCATCACCCCGTCGACCTGGCGCAACTCGTCCTCCGCCTCGTCGAGCGAGCGCACGCCGCCATTGAGCACGATGGTGAACCGCGGGAAGTCGCGCTTGAGCCGGTAAACGGTCTCGTAGGACAGCGGCGGAACCTCGCGGTTCTGCTTGGGGCTGAGGCCCGATAGCCAGGCTTTGCGGGCATGCACCGTGAAGACCGTGCAGCCGCTCTCCGCCACCACGGAAACGAATCGGCAGAGGTCGTCGTAGGAATCCTGATCGTCGATGCCGATGCGATGTTTCACCGTGACCGGAACGGACACGGCCGCGCGCATGGCGGCGATGCCGTCGCGCACCAGCTCCGGCTCAAGCATCAGGCAGGCGCCGAAGCGGCCGGTCTGCACCCGGTCGCTCGGGCAGCCGACATTGAGATTGATCTCGTCATAGCCGAGGTCGGCGCCGATGCGCGCGCATTCGGCCAGCGCCTTCGGGTCGGAGCCGCCGAGCTGCAGCGCCACCGGATGCTCCGCGGGGTGAAAGGCGAGCAACCGGTCGCGGTCGCCGTGCAGGATCGCCCCGGTGGTGATCATCTCGGTATAGAGCAGCGCGCGCTTGCTGATCAGGCGCAGGAAGAACCGCTCGTGGCGGTCGGTCCAGTCCATCATCGGCGCAACGGATAGGCGCCAAAATTGCTCACGCTCAGATTTGGTCATGTCTTTCGCGGCTCAATCCACTGCCTCGAGCACCTGCCCGAGCGCGCCAACCTCTACCACGCTTAACCACCGGAGGCCACCGAGGCTCCCTTGGTTAACTCCCCTCTTCGATAGGGAAACCATCAGTGCGCCGGTTAAGCAGCCGTTAGCCTTGCAGTGTCATAGTCCCCTTGGACGAAGGGGGATCCCATGAAGACTCTCAAGTCGCCCACCGCTCACCGGGGCCGAGATGCGGAAGAGGAACTGCGGCGATTGCAGCATCGCTTCAGGACCATATCGCGCCGCTATGACCGCCCTATAAAACTCCGTCGGCTCTTGCGCAAGGCGAGTGTCCCCGTCATGGCCGCAATCGCCGCCGTCATGCTTTATTTGGGCCTAACGACCCAATTTCCCGGGCTCCAAACGATGGCACGGGAGCACCTTACCTTCTACCGGAACTGCGATGCAGCCCGCGCAGCCGGCGTGGCGCCGATCAGGATCGGAGAGCCGGGCTATCGGCCGCAACTCGATCATGACCGCGATGGGTGGGCTTGCGAGCCGTGGCCTCGTCGTTGACACGGGCAACCAAAGCCCAAGCATAGGCAGAGTAGAAATTCCATCGCCCCGGCCCCTGTTTGCCGATAGGTTTGGGCTGTCGCGCGCCTGGAACAGGAGCCGCCCCGTGACCCACGAGAGTCCCGTGACCAGCGAGAGCAAGACCGCGCCGGATCCCGAGGACGCCCCGCGTTATCGCGCCAACCTGCAGGGCGAGATCGACGGCGCGGCGGTCTATAGCGCGCTCGCCGAGAGCGAACAGAACCCCGAGATGGCGGAGGTGTTCCGCCGGCTCGCCGCGGTCGAACAGGCCCATGCCTCGTTCTGGCGCAAGCGCCTGGCGGCGGTCGGCGGCAGCTTCAGCCGCTCGCCGACTCTGCGCGCCCGCGTGCTCGCCTGGTTGGCGCGGCGCTTCGGGCCGTCCTTCGTGCTGCCGACGCTGGCCGCCAGCGAGATGCGCGGCAGCGCCGCCTACGACAATCAGCCTGAGGCGCGCGCCGAAGGTCTGGCGGCCGACGAGCGTTCCCACGCGCTCCTGATGCGCGAGGCGGCGGGCAAGCCGGGGGCGCTGTCCGGCTCCAGCATCGCCACCCTCGAAGGCCGCCATCGTGGCGGCAGCGGCAATGCGCTGCGTGCCGCCGTGCTCGGCGCCAACGACGGGCTCGTGTCCAATCTCAGCCTGGTCATGGGCGTGGCCGGCGCGGCGGCGGCCGACAACACCATCCTGCTCACCGGACTGGCCGGCCTGGTGGCCGGCGCCTGCTCCATGGCGATGGGCGAGTGGCTGTCAGTCACCAGCTCGCGCGAGCTCTACGAGAAACAGATCGCCACCGAGGCGGCGGAGCTGATGGAAGTGCCCGAGGAGGAAAAGGAAGAGCTGGTGCTGATCTACCGCTCGAAGGGCATCGACGAGACCCAGGCGCGCGCCCTGGCCGAGCGGCTGCTGGCGAACAAGGATACCGCGCTCGACACCTTGGCGCGCGAGGAGCTCGGCATCGATCCCCAGGAGCTCGGCGGCTCACCGTGGGAAGCGGCCGGCTCGTCCTTCGTGCTGTTCGCCGTCGGCGCCATTTTTCCCGTGCTGCCCTTCTTTGTCTGGCAGGGCAGCGCGGCGGTCATCGCCAGTCTCGCGTTCAGCGGCATCGCGCTCGCGCTGATCGGCGCCGCCACCACCCTGTTCACCGGCCGCCATCCGCTGTTCTCCGCCGTTCGGCAATTGCTGATCGGCTATGCCGCGGCGGGCGTGACCTACGCGCTCGGCTTGGTGGCCGGCGCGACGCTCACTTGACCGAGCGCGCCCACTCATCCCCGCGCGAATTCCGCAACGTCGTCAGATAGGAGATCAGCGCGTCTCGGTTCTCCATCCGCAGTCCCGCTTCGTCGGCCTTGACCCGGGAGCGGTGGAGACTGGAATGCTGTTGCCTGACTGACGGTTGGAAGACGGACGTCGCCAGCGAGTATCCCATGCTATGGCCGCAGGCCGGTGAGGAGGAACAGGATGAATGAACCAGATCGAAAGCCGGAAAAGCTCGTTCCGGTGATGAACCCGACCGGATTAGACGCTTACGACCCGTCGGAGATCGTGCGCCTCATCGAAACCGTGGGAGTCACCAAGACGAAGCTCCCGTTTCTCTCGCTCGTCGCGTTGGGGAGCCTCGCCGGCGCCTTCATCTCGTTTGGTTGCTTGTTCTATCTCTCGGTCCTCACGGGCACAGATCCGACATATGGCCCGGTAAGACTTGCCGCGGGGGCCGCCTTCTCCCTCGGCCTGATCCTGATCATCGTCGGTGGGGCCGAACTCTTCACCGGGAACGCTTTGCTCGTCATGGCTTGGGTCGATGGACTGGTTACCGCTAAGGCCGTTGCGCGCAATTGGCTGATCGTGTATCTGGCGAATTTTGCCGGCGCACTGACGATTCTTGCGCTGGTCTGGTTGTCCGGCTTCGACAAGGGAGCACTCGCCGCTTCGGCTGCCGAGATTACCATATACAAACTGTCTCTACCGCCGCATGAACTCCTGGCGCGGGCAATCCTCTGCAACATACTCGTCTGCCTCGCGGTTTGGCTCAGTTACGCCGCGCGGGATGCGGGGAGCAAGATGCTTGTCATCATCCCACCCATCACGGCGTTCGTGGCCTTGGGTTTCGAACACAGCATAGCCAACATGTTCCTGCTGCCATTCGGGACGCTCGGGGGGGCGCCCGTCAACGCGAGCGACATTGCCATAAATCTCTTCTGGGTGACGGTCGGCAACTTGATTGGCGGCGGCGGCGGAGTCGCGCTCAGTTACTGGACAGCCTACCGCCCACGGGTCGATTGTCCACGCAAGTGATTGCGGAAACGCCTCACCGAGGCCGAAGGCAAGATTGATAAACTTTTCCTCGAGTGGGACTATGCGGGCGTGAACACGCCAGGTAATGAACGCTCAGAAGCCCTGGCCATGCATTCAACCGTGAGGCCCGTTTCGCTGGTGGCCGATGCCACGCTCGATTGCTCGATGCGCAACGGAATCGTGCTCGATTCTCGCCTGAGGAGGAATCAGTGTCGGATGATTGTCTTGAACGATGCCTTCGGAGGAAACAGCAGCCGAGTTCATCGCCCGGCCCAACTCACTCAGGCCGCGGATAGATCGCCGCCAGGATCCGCGATACGGTCGTCCCGTCGTCCGACAGGGGCAGGCACAGCTTCCCGATCAGCCGGGCCCGCGGCTCGACATGGTGCTTGCCCAGAACCCGCCGCTCTCGCTCGACGAAGAGCGGCGCCCGCGACCTGACGACAACGCCGTAGTCTAGAAGCGCCTCGCTCCGCTCCGGCTCGGGCAGTTCTCCGACCTCGCGATTCTGAAGATCGCGGTTGAACAGCCCGCCGATGCGGCCGCCGAATACCCGATAGCGATAGCGTCCCTCGGTGATGACCTCAATGAGGTGCAGATGGCCGAGCCAGTCCCGCAGAGCGAGCGTGTCCAAGTCGCGCCGCGCCGGCAAGCGGCGGCAACCTGCCTGCTGCTTCCAAAGCTCCAGCAACCGGGCCAGGGGAGGATAAGGCTCGAGAGCCGACAGAAGAGCAGGCGTGATATCGGGGCGCATGTTATCTCCGGGCATTATAATGCACGGATTAAGCGAGCCATTGGTTAAAATTTTATTTAGCCGTTAACCATGAATCACGGTCGATGTGCACTATATGGCGTAGCAGCAGAATCCCCGCTCTTCGAGGCTGCTGCCGATGCGAATGGATGTGCGAAAGGTGATCGGGCTGAACGCCCGAAAAGCGCGACTTGCTCGTGGATTCACGCAAGAGCAGGTCGCGGAGAAACTCGGGTGCGATCGCGCGTATATTTCCGGAGTCGAACGCGGCGAGCGGAATCCCACGGCGACGACTCTCTGGCACTTGGCGACGGCGCTCGGCGTAGAGCCTGCGGAACTGTGGAAGCCACCCGGTAAATGACTTTTTGTCCGATCCCCTTCGGAGCGCGGTAGAGAGCGGCACAACGCGGATCGGAATACCCTTCCGCTGGATCAAGTCCGCAGACGACATCTCGCCTCGATCAAGCGATTCCGTGTCCGTCGAACAAAAGAATTCGATCAGTCGCACTTCGGTTCACGAGTCGCGCTGCAATCAGTCGAGTTGCAGCACCTGCGCCTTCAAATACGCGCTTTCCGGCAGCATGGGATGAACCGGATGGTCGGGCGCCGCACCCGCCGAGCGCAGGATACGTCCCGTGCGCCGGGCCTGGCCGAGGCCATAGGCCAGTTCCTCGGCAAAACGGTCGACCGGCATGTTGTGCGAGCACGACGCGATAAAGAGATAGCCGCCGGGTTCGACCAGCGCCGCGCCGAGCTTGGCCAGCTTGCGATAGCCGCGCGCGCCGGTCTGCAGATCCTTTTGCGATTTGACGAAGGCCGGCGGATCGCAGATCACCATGCCGAAGCGCTCGCCTTGTCCGACCAGCCTTTCCATTTCGGCGAAGGCCTCGGCGCGCACGAATGTGATGCGCTCGGCAACGCCGTTGAGCGCGGCGGCCTGCCCGGCGAGCGCGAGAGCCTGCTCGGACCGGTCGCAGGCCACCACCTGGGCGGCACCGCCAACCGCCGCCTGGATGCCGAAGCCGCCGGTGTAGCTGTAGACGTCGAGCACGCGGCGGCCCTTGGCGAGGCCGGCCATGAAGGCGCGGTTGTCGCGCTGGTCGAAGAACCAGCCGGTCTTCTGCCCGCCGGACAGGTCGGCCAGGAAGCGCGCGCCGTTCTCGCGCACCTCGATCGGCCCGCTCATCTCGCCCTTGGCGATGCGCACCTCGCGGGTGAGGCCTTCCTGCTCCCGCGCCGAGCTGTCGTTGCGCAGCACCACGACGCGCGGATCGATCACCGTATCGAGCGCGGCCAGCAGATCGTCGCTCAGCCGGTCCATGCCCGCGCTGTTCAATTGCGCCACCACCACGTCGCCATAGCGGTCGATGACCAGCCCTGGCAGACCGTCCGCCTCGGCATGGACCAGACGGTAGAACGGCTCGCCATAGAGCGACTCGCGCAGCGCGAGGGCGCGCTTGAGTCGCGCCGCCAGGAAGCCGCTGTCGATCGCCGCACCTAGCGTGCGGTCGAGCACCCGCACGGCGATCAGGCTGCGCGGATTGAAGAAGCCGACGCCCATCGGACGGCCGTCGCTCGCCTGCACATCGACCAACGTTCCGGGCGGCAGCGCCTTGGCCTCGGCCGTCATGGCGATCTCGTTGGAATAGACCCATGGATGGCCGTGGCTGGCGCGGCGGTCGCGGTTGGGCTGCAGGCGGATGATGGGGCGCGAATCGGACATGGGTGAGCGGTCTCCGGTGGGGGCCGCATCAAGGCAGGCAGTCCCGCGCAATGCAAGCCTTTTTGCGCCCGCTCTCCCCTCGGAGACTGCTTTAACCGATAAGTTTCTTTGGCGATAAATCAGTTGGTTGCGGCCATAACCTCAAGCACCGCTCTGGCGCTTCAAAACCCGCGCTCAGCGATCGGCGCGCGCTCGTGCCGCTCTATGATCGAGCGGCACAGACGATCGCCCGAGGCAGCGGAACGGGATGAGGTGCGCGGGGAGGATGAGCGGACCATCCCCGCGTCTGCGCGCTAGAGGCCGAGCCGGTTCCATACCTCGTCGGCGATGGCCAGCGACGAGGTCAGTCCCGGCGATTCGATGCCGTAGAGATTGACCAGACCGGACACGCCATGGCCTTCCGGCCCTTGGATCATGAAATCCATCGCCGGGTCGCTCGGGCCCTGGATCTTCGGGCGGATGCCGGCATAGCCCGGCTGCAGCGCGCCGTCGGGCAGGCCGGGCCAGTAGGTGCGCACGGCGGCGTAGAACTTGTCGCCGCGCCTGGGATCGACCGCGTAATCGATCTCCTCGATCCATTCCACGTCGGGGCCGAATTTCGCCTGGCCCGCCATGTCGAGCGTCAGGTGGGTGCCGAGCCCGGCGATCTCCGGCGCCGGATAGATCAGGCGCGTGAAGGGCGAACGGCCGGCGAGCGTGAAGTAATTGCCCTTGGCGTAGTAGCAGGGCGGGACGGTGGCAGGATCGAGTCCCGCGATCGTGTGGGCAAGCTTCTGGGCGAACAGGCCCGCGCTGTTGACGACGACACGGCAGCGCAGGCGCGTCTTTTCGTCATTGCCGATCGTCAGCACGATGCCGCCATCCTCGATCATGCCGTCGCGCACCGGACTGCGGAAGGCGATCATGGCGCCGTGGTCCTCGGCCTCGCCCTGATAGGCCAGCATCAGGCCGTGGCTGTCGATGATGCCGGTCGAGGGCGAATGGAGCGCGGCGACGGCGTTGAGCGCCGGCTCCATGGCGCGCGCCCGCTCCCCGCTCAGCCACGCGATGTCGTCGACGCCATTGGCCAGCGCCTTCAACCGCAATCCCTCGAGCCCGGCGATCTGATCCTCCGCCGTGGCGACGATGAGCTTGCCGCAACGCCGATGGGCGACGCCGCGGCGCTCGCAATACTCATAGAGCGCGCGCCGGCCCGCGACGCACAGCCGCGCCTTCAAACTGTCCTTGGGATAGTAAATGCCCGCATGGATCACTCCGCTGTTGCGCGAGCTGGTGCCGGTGCCGATGGCGTCGGCGGATTCGAGCACCAGCACGTCGCGCCCGGCCATGGCCAGCGCGCGCGCCACCGCGAGGCCGACCACCCCAGCGCCGATCACAGCGCAATCGATGTCCTCGATCACGGGTTCAATCCCGAATAGGACGCAGGAGGCTGAGGCGCTGCGTCGAAACGTGGATCCGCGCGGGAAGCTGCGCCACCAGCTCGCCGTCGGCCTGTATCGGCGCGCCGACGGGACCGTCCAAGGTAATGTCGCGCCCGCGCACGATGCGGATAGTCGGCAGCCTGGCCAGCCGGCCAAGTGCGAGGGCGAGGGCATAGTGCGCCACATGCCAGCGACCGCCGCGCAGGAACAGGCAGACCTCGAAGCTGGGATCTGTCAGCCGGGCATCCGGCGCGCAGATGAACTGGCCACCGTAGAAATGCCCTTTGGCCACGATGGCGGAAGCGGCCTGGAAACGCGCGCCATCCACGGTGACGGTAAATATGGGATAGCGGTAGTGAAACATTTCGACGGCCACGCGCCAGACATAGGCGAGCTTGCCCAACGCGCGCTTGAGACGCGCAGAGACGCTGGCCACCACGGCGGCATCGAAACCGACGCCCGCCATCGTCAGGAAATGACGTCCGTTGACCAGCCCGGTATAGATCTCGATCGGCTGGCCCTCGGCAATCGTGCGCGCCGTGCGCGCCGCGCCGGTGCCGAGCCCGATTTCCCAGGCCAGCACATTGGCCGTGCCGAACGGAATGATGGCCAACGCCGGCGCGGCCGGCATGTCGGCGAGACCGTTGGCCGCCTCGTTGATGGTGCCGTCGCCGCCGGCAACCGCCACCACATCGCAACCATGAGCTTCTTGGCGGACGATTCGTCCGGCATCGCCCGGCCCAGTGGTCTCGCGCAGGGTGACCCGGCAGCCGAACGCCTCCAGCCTGCTCAGAATATCGGACAGCTTCTTGCGGCCGCGCCCCGCCGCCGGATTGAGGATGACCAGAATCCGGCGGGCGCGTTCAGGCAACGGCGCGGCGCGATCCGCGGGATTATGCGCCGCAGGCGACTTCATCAACAGACCAACGTCTCTCATTCGCAACACGCTGTCATAGGGCGTTCATCAACTCGTTGTATGAAGCCTTGTGTTTCGAGCAACAGTTTGTAGTCCGCTTGATGGCATATCGGAAGCACGAAGTCACTGAAAGCTGGGGATGATGTGACGACGACCGTTGGGCGCTATCGCACCATCTGGATTTCCGACATCCATTTGGGCACGCGCGGCTGCAAGGCCGAACTGCTGCACGATTTCCTGATGCGGCACGATTGCGATTTCCTCTACCTGATCGGCGACATCGTCGATGGCTGGCGCCTCAAGAAATCCTGGTATTGGCCGGAAAGCCACAACGCGGTGATCCAGCGGCTGCTGTGGAAAGCGCGCCACGGCACCAAGGTCTGCTATATCCCCGGCAACCACGACGAGATGGCGCGCGACTACGTCGGCCTGCGGTTCGGCGGCATCAAGGTGCTGGAGGAAGCGATTCACGAGACGGCAGACGGCAAGAAACTGCTGCTCATCCACGGCGACGAATTCGACGGTGTCGTTAAATACGCACGCTGGCTCGCCTTCCTCGGCGACGCCGCCTACAACATGGCGCTGAGCGCCAACCATTGGTTCAATCTCGTGCGCCGGCGGCTCGGCTATCCCTACTGGTCGCTATCGGCCTATCTCAAGCGCAAGGTCAAGAACGCCGTCGAATACATCAGTAATTTCGAGGTCGCCGTCGCCGAAGAGGCGCGGCGCCGCCAGCTCGATGGGGTGATCTGCGGCCACATCCACCACGCCGAGATCCGCATGATAGGCGATGTGCTCTACTGCAACGACGGCGACTGGGTGGAAAGCTGCACGGCGATGGTGGAACACCAGGACGGCCGGCTCGAGATCCTGCATTGGTCCGACAAGACGACCGCTTTGCCGGACCTGGCGCTTACCGCGGAGCAGGCAGCCTGAGCGACGCTCCGATTCCCGCGCCGCCGAAGGCGCCGCACCTGCGGGTCTTGATCGTCAGCGACGCCTGGTATCCGCAAGTGAACGGCGTGGTGCGCACGCTCGACGCCATCGGCCGCGAACTGCGCGCGCTGGGCCATGACGTGCATTTCATCACCCCGGACCTGTTCACATCGATTCCCTGCCCGACCTATCCGGAGATCCGCCTCGCTATTCTGCCCGGGCGCAAGCTCGCCCGCCTGATCGAGGCCTGGCAGCCCTGCGTCATCCATGTGGCGACGGAGGGTCCGGTGGGTTTCGCCGCCCGGCGCTATTGCCGCAAGCGCGGCCTGCCCTTCACCACCTCCTTCCACACCCGCTTCCCGGAATATATCGAAGCGCGCGCCGGTATTCCGGCACGCTGGATCTATCCCGCCCTGCGACGCTTTCACACCAAGGCCAATGGCATCATGGTGGCCACGGAAACCTTGCGCGCCGACCTCGCCGCCCGCGGATTCGGCAAGCTCATGCTGTGGGGCCGCGGCGTCGACATCGATCTGTTCAAGCCGCGCGACAAGGCATTCCTGAGCGACCCCCGCCCCGTCTATCTGTATGTCGGACGAGTCGCCATCGAAAAGAACATCGTCGATTTTCTCGATCTCGACATGCCCGGCAGCAAGGTGGTGGTGGGCGACGGGCCGCAGCTCGACAACCTGCGGCGGAAATATCCGGCCATTCGTTTCGTCGGTGCGAAGCAAGGCGAGGAGCTGGCGCGCTACTATGCCGCGGCCGATGTCTTCGTGTTTCCCAGCCGCACCGACACGTTCGGCAACGTCATCCTCGAAGCGCTCGCCTCCGGCGTTCCGGTCGCGGCCTACCCGGTACCGGGGCCGAAGGATATCCTGGACGGCACGACGGTCGGCGTGCTCGACCACGATCTGGCGCGCGCCGTCCGCAAAGCCTTGTCGATTTCGCCCGTGGCGTGCCGCGCCTTCGCGCTCGGCTATTCGTGGCGCGCCAGCGCCGAGCAATTCCTGGCCAATGTAATTCCGTTCGAGGCCGCGTGGCAGAAGGCGCGCGCCGAAAAGATCAGGCTTTTCGCCAGAACTTCTTGAGTTTCGTGAACCGCGGCCAGACCTCGCCGAAGCGACGGATATCGTCGGCGATGCGCGCCGCCTGAAAGCCGGCGGCCACCCCGGACGCCCTTTCGAGACCCGGCGTGCGCGAGCCGTTTGCCTGGGCGCCGTCCTCCGCGAGCTTCGGCGATGTGAGAACGACCAGCAGCTCGCGGCCGACGATCGCGTCATGCAGCGAGCCCAATGTGTCCTGAATTTCGATCAGCGCGCGGATGAATTTTCGCGTGAACTTCGGCGGATACAGGGGGCGGAAGAATTCGGTGGCATAACGCAGCTTCTTGGCGCGCAGCCGGACCTCATGCATCTCGGTCTCGCCGAGCTCCGCGAAACGGTCTCCGAGCTTCTCCAGCTTGCGGTGGCGTTTCTCGAGAATCGCCTCGGCAAATGTGACCATCGGCTGGTTCAAGCGCGCCGGCACGGTCTTGCCCTCCCAGGCCACCGAGTCCAACCATAGCTGGAAGCGCAGCAGCAGGCGGGTGTAGCGGCGGTCGCGCAACGTGTCGCGGGCGACGACATAGGCCTCATGGCGCGCATCCTCGACGGATCGGCGTAATTCATCGAGGCTCGGCTCCTCGCGCACACCGGCGGCCAACGGCTCGAGCGTCGAGTGCAGGAACACGTCCCAGTCGCGCGCCGGGCCGAGTTGGCGCTGCAGCCATGTCAATTCCGTGCGCAGAAACCGCGTGGCGTCGCTGTCGAGCACCGAATGGAAGGCCGCAAGCAGCGCGCGCATCCGGCGCACGGCGACACGCATCTGATGCACCGCCTCGGGATTGCCGCTGCGCAGAACGGCGTCTTCATTGCCGCAGAGGTGGGCGAAGCCAGCCTGCGCCAAGGCGTGAAAAGCGGCGCCGACGGTGGCATCGGGAGCGAACGATACTTCCGACGCTCTAGCCGCGATCGGATGGTCATCGGCCAGCAGGCTGTACCCGCGCACGACTTTGTCGCGGTGCTCGATATGGAAGGGCACCGCGTCGTGGAGATCGAGCGCGAGCTGATAGAGCCGCTCCGGTTGTCCGGCGACGAGCGCGAGACGCGCCTCGCAGATCGGCTGCTCGCGGCCGTTGGCGCGGATATGCCCGACGTCGAGCGCGAGATCGATCATGCTGCCGTTCACCTGCAGCGGCACGCGGTTACGCTCGACTTCCGTGGTGAACACGGGCGCGAGCTTGCCATTGCGGCCGCCGTGCGTCAGCAGCTTGCGCCAGCGCCGGTCGGGAATCTGCGTCACATCGGGCGTGTCACCGCTGACCTCCGTCGCTGCCATCGGCGCAGCGGCGCCCGGCGAGGCGACGGTCTGCACCTGTCGCTCGCCCGATCGCTCCAGGCCGAGGACGATCGAATTCTCGCGCAGCAGCAGCTTTGGGGTGTCGAAGTAGGTTTTGACAAGTTTGGTTCTGTTGCTGCCCGCCCGCGTATAGCCGCGCAACAACGCATGACTGCGGAGTCGCGCCAATTGTTTCGGCGATAGCGCCAATTTGAGCTCGACATCGGCGGACATGGACAAAACCGCGGGGATTCAGGATCCGAGACGTTATCTTAACCTCACCCACCCTCGCCCGCCACAGCACCAAAGGCGAATAACGAGGCGAACCGTGGGCTTATCCACAGAAAAGGCCGCTTATCCCCAGAGTGTCACCATCCTGTCATCGGGCGGTCACAATTCGCGCGGTTTAGAGAACGCCGATGAAATCGAGCTGGAGGAACAGCCCCTCGGGAATCTCCGATGGGAAGACCTTGCGCACCGGGCGGTCGTTTTCGTCGGGAAACATCTTCAGCCATTCGCGATTGATATGCTCGCGCTGCGCCATGTCAGGCACGTAGAAATTGATCCGCGCAATGTTGCCGGTCGTGCCGCCGGCCGCCTCGATGGTCTGGCGCAAATTGACGAAGGCATTGGCGATTTGGGTGGCCGCGTCCGCCGGCACCGTCTGGGTCTGGGGGTCCTGCCCCGCGATCGAGGCCGAAAACACCATGTTGCCCATTTTGATACAGTTCGGGATCGGGTTCTTATGCTTGCTGACGCCGGGGACGTGCACCACCTCGCGTTTCGTCACAAATGCCTCCTGAGCAATTTCCTGTCCCGCCGGTTGTGTCTCGCGCAACGGTCAGTACATGGAACCACGCCAGGCCGGCCCCGGGCAAGAGCGCGTAAAGAAACGGTAAATCCCCACGATTTACTCGGCTTTTTGCTTTTGTTTTTGCCATGCACCGCGTATGTTGTCGCGCCGCGCCACTTGGCCCGTTAGGCCCTATGACCGGCGAGGTCCCCCGATCCAGGATCGTTCGCCCCTTACCCGAGTTTCGGGATGAGGCCCTGACCGAATCGCGCGTTTTCGTTTTCTCATTTTGAAAAGTCCCTACGATGAACCTGCGTAACATTGCCATCATCGCCCACGTCGACCACGGCAAGACCACGCTGGTCGATTGCCTGCTGCGCCAGAGCGGCACCTTCCGCGATAACCAGCAGGTCGCCGAGCGCGCCATGGACTCGAACGACATCGAGCGCGAGCGCGGCATCACCATCCTGGCGAAGTGCACGTCGGTGGTTTGGAAGGACACGCGAATCAACATCGTCGATACGCCGGGCCACGCCGATTTCGGCGGCGAGGTCGAGCGCATCATGAGCATGGTGGACGGCGTGCTGGTCCTCGTCGATGCCTCCGAGGGACCGATGCCGCAGACCAAGTTCGTGCTCGGCAAGGCCCTCGCGCTCGGCCTGCGGCCGATCGTCGTCATCAACAAGGTGGACAAGCCGGACCAGCGCGCCCACGAGGTGCATGACGAGATGTTCGATCTGTTCGCGGCGCTCGATGCCAATGACGACCAGCTCGACTTTCCCACCATTTTCGCGTCCGCCAAGATGGGCTGGTCCGCCGACTCGCCGGACGCGCCGCGCGAGACCATGGCGCCGCTGTTCGATCTCATCGTGCGTCACGTCCCGCCGCCGAAGGTCGACATGGATCGCCCCTTCACCATGCTGGCGACCACGCTCGAAGCCAACCCTTATCTCGGCCGCGTGCTGACCGGGCGCATCGCCTCGGGCACCGCCAAGCCCAATTTGACGATCAAGGCGCTGGCGCGCGACGGCAGCGTCATCGAGCAGGGCCGCATCACCAAGCTGCTCGCCTTCCGCGGTCTCGAGCGCGTGCCGGTCGACGAAGCCAGCGCCGGCGACATCGTCGCCATCGCCGGCCTGACCAAGGCCACCGTGGCCGATACCATTTGCGTGCCCAGCATCGATACGCCGATCAAGGCCCAGCCGATCGATCCGCCGACTCTCAGCATGACCTTCTCGGTCAATGATTCGCCGCTCGCCGGCACCGAGGGAGACAAACTCACCTCGCGCCAGATTCGCGACCGCCTGCTGCGCGAGGCCGAGGGCAACGTCGCGCTGCAGATCATCGAATCGCCGGGCAACGACGCGATCGAAGTGGCTGGCCGCGGCGAATTGCAATTGGCCGTACTGATCGAAACCATGCGCCGCGACGGCTTCGAGCTCTCCATCAGCCGTCCGCGCGTGGTGATGAAGACCGATCCGACGACAGGCCAGCAGCTCGAGCCGGTCGAGGAAGTCGTCATCGACGTGGACGAGGAATATTCCGGCGTCGTGGTCGAGGAGGTCTCCAAGCGCAAGGGCGAGATGACCGACATGCGGCCGGCCGGCGGCGGCAAGATGCGCCTGCGCTTCCTGGCGCCCTCGCGCGGCCTGATCGGCTACCACGGCCAGTTCCTTACCGACACGCGCGGCACCGGCGTCATGAACCGGGTGTTCCATTCCTACGCGCCCTACAAGGGCCCGATCGGCCAGCGTCACGTCGGCACCATGATCTCGACCGAGCAAGGCACCGCGGTCGCTTACGCGCTGTGGAACCTGCAGGAGCGTGGACCGCTCTTCGTCAACCATGGCGACAAGGTCTATGCGGGTATGGTGATCGGCGAGCATAGCCGCGGCAGCGACCTCGAGGTCAACCCGCTCAAGGGCAAGCAGCTCACCAACATCCGCACCACCTCGAAGGACGAGGCGGTCGTGCTCACGCCGCCGATCCGCATGACGCTGGAGAAGGCGGTCGCCTATGTGGCGGACGACGAGCTGGTCGAAGTGACACCGCAGTCGGTGCGCCTGCGCAAGCGCTTCCTGGACGCCAACGAGCGCAAGCGGGCGTCACGGCGCGCCGCCGAGGCCTGATCGCGCGGACTATTCCCGATCCGCTCCCGACAGACGCGCGACGATCCGCAGCCAAGGCGACCGCAGGCAGGAGACCGCCTGCACATCCCGGCTGAATATCCAGCGATAAGCGTGGCGCCGTAAACGCTCGTCCGGGTTGAGCGGACGGCTCGTAAATCGCCATCCAAGCAGCCAGACGGCCCGGAAATAGGCCGGTTTCCGCGCGATGGCCGCCGGATATCAATCAATTCTTAAAGATATCCCTCTAGCTTTCGGCATAGAGGGGACTTTATGAAACACAACCGCCTCGTCCTTGCTTGCGTCTGCGGCAGCCTCGGGCTTGTAACCGCCCTCCTCGGCGTCGCGGGATTTGCCGGGATTCGCGCGCTCGTGGACTTTCCCAAGGCACCGGCCGGGACGAGCGCAGATCGGCGGACGCAATGGGGCGAACGTCTGCGAGACGCGAGTTGAACCGTAACCTTAACCGAAGCAGACAGCGATGAACACGGATCGGGGTTTTCTCTGGAAGGCGGCATGCGGCTTGACCGTGATCGCCGTTCTGCTCGTCGGCATCGGCGTGCAAACGATGCGCGTTTCCCGGCAGCAGGATATGAACTTCGCCCGCGCGAGCCATGCACATGTGGTCAAGAAGGCGGTCGACCAGGTCAGCGCGAACCTGCGCGAGGCCGGTACGTCGCAGCGCGCCTATATCTCGACCAACACCACGATGTATCTCGATCAATTCGAAAGGGCTCAGGCCCGCACGCTGTCGAGCCTGAAGAACCTCGAAGCCGAAATCGCGGACAATCCGAATCAAGTGGGTACTTTTTCCTGGTACAGGACGCTCGTCGAACAGCAGATCGAAATCTATAGCAGCAACGTCAATTTGCAGATCCAAGGCGACTCCGAGGGCGCAAAGCGAATGCTCAACAGCGGACGCGGCTACACCCAAATGGAGACCATCGCCGACGCGACGAAAATCATGGAGCGCGAGGAGGACCAGGTTCTCTCCAATCAAGTCGTCAGCACGCGCGATAATGTGCGTCAAACCGAAGGGCTCGTGCTGGGAGGCCTCGGGCTCTCCTTCCTGGTCATCGTCTTTGCCGGCCTGACCATCTTCCGCGACATGAACCGCAGGCTTGCCGTCGAACGCGCATTGGCCGAATCGCTCAATTTCGAACGGGCGCTGGTCGGCAGCGCGGCCTACGGCATCATCGCGGTGGACGCCAACGGCGTCATCACGGAATTCAACAAAGCGGCGGAAGACATGTTCGGCTACTCAGCCGAGGAGCTCGTCGGAAAATCGACGCCCGAACGCTTTCACGACCCCAAGGAAGTCGCCGAACGGGCCATCGCCCTGTCCGAGGAACTCGGCAGGACCGTCGAGCCCGGCGTCGATGTCTTCATGGCCATTCCACGCCTGGGCCGCGTAGAAGACCGCGAGCTGAGCTTCATTCGCAAGAATGGGGAGCGTTTCGTAGGTCGGCTGTCGGTCACCGCGATCCCGGGCAGCACTGGCGAGGTCAGCGGATTCATCGGTATCGCAACCGACATCACGGAACGCAAGAAGGTCGAACGCCTCAAGGCGGAATTCATCTCGACCGTCAGCCATGAGTTGCGCACGCCGTTGACCTCGATCCGCGGCTCGCTCGGCCTGGTGCTGGGCGGCGTCGCCGGCGAGATCGCAGGCCAGGCCAAGGAGTTGCTCAACGTCGCCAACAAGAACGCCGAACGCCTCAGCCGTTTGATCAACGACATTCTCGACATCGAAAAGATCGAGTCCGGCAAGATGGAGTTCAAGCTGCGGTGCCAGCCGCTCGCGCCCCTGCTCCAGCAGGCCGTGGAGAGCATTCAGGATTTCGCGCGGCAATTCAACGTGGTGGTCACTTTGTCCAATATGGCCCCGGACAAGGAAGTCAACGTGGATGGCGACCGGTTCATCCAGGTGATGATCAACCTGCTCTCCAATGCCGCCAAATTCTCTCCGTCCAACAGCGCGGTTGCGGTTGCTGTCGAATCTCGCGGCAGCATGTTGCGCATCTCGGTCTCCGACAAGGGCAAAGGCATTCCATTCGAGTTTCAAAGCCGCGTGTTCGAGAAATTCGCCCAGGCCGATTCATCCGACTCCCGGGCGAAGAGCGGCACCGGCCTCGGGCTCAGCATCACCAAGGCGATCGTCGAACGGCTGGGGGGCGTCATCGGCTTCGATACCAGGGAAGGGCAGGGCACCACGTTCCACGTCGATTTGCCCGCCCTGCCGAGCGAGGCTCTGGCCGACGCGGCTGGCGCGCTATCCGTCGCGCGGCGCAAGGTGCTGATCTGCGAAGACGACCCCGACATCGCATACCTGCTGCGCCTGATGCTGAAACAGGGCGGCTTCGACGCGGACGTGGTCCATACCGCCGCCGGCGCCAAGGCGCGCCTGCGAACCGGCGCCTATTTCGCATTGAGTCTCGACATCAACCTGCCGGACCAGAACGGATTGGAATTCTTCCGCGAACTGCGCGCCGATCCATTGACCCGCGACGTTCCCGTCGTGGTGGTGTCCGCGGAGGCCGACCGCGGCAAAAGGGAACTGAACGGCAGCGCCGTCGGTATCGTGGATTGGCTCGACAAGCCGATCGACGAAGAGCGCCTGCTCAATGCCGTACGGCGGGCGGTGTGCACAACCAGCGGACAACGGCCGCGCGTCCTCCACGTCGAGGACGACGCCGATTTGCGCCATATCGTGCAAAGCATATTGGCTCCGGTGGCCGAAGTGGAGCCCGCCGGCACGATCGCCGAGGCCATGATCAAGATTCGCAACCATGTCTTCGACCTGGTCCTCCTCGACATCAGTTTACCGGATGGAAAAGGTTCGGATATTCTGCCGCTCTTCGGGGCCAGGTTGCCGGTCGTGATCTTTTCCGCTCACGATGTGCCGGAAAACATCACTCAGCAGGTCGCCAGTGCGCTGGTGAAGAGCCGCACGTCCAACGATGTCCTGCTGGCCAAGATTGCCGAGATCCTGGCCCGGAATTCGCCGCCTGTATCCATTGCTTCATGATTGGAAACATGCCATGCCTACGCATTCTCTAAGCCGAGTCATGTATGTCGAGGACGAACCCGATATCCGCGCCATCGCCAAGCTCGCGTTGGAGGCCGTCGGTGGATTCACCGTCGAGCTTTGCAGCTCCGGCCAGGAGGCGCTGGAAAGGGCGCCGACCTTCAAACCCGATCTGATTCTGCTCGACGTAATGATGCCCGGCATGGATGGCCCCACCACCATGGAAGCCCTGCGCAAGCAGAGCGACACCGCGTCGCTGCCCATCGCCTTCATGACGGCGAAGGTGCAGAGTACCGAGGTCCAACGCTATACCGATATGGGAGCCATAGGCGTGATCGCCAAACCGTTCGACCCGATGCAACTGGCCAATACGGTGAAGCGCCTATGGACGGAGCATCATGGCCGATCCTGAGTCCGATCTGACGGCGCGGATCGCGGTGATCAAGCAGGAATTTCTCTCGCGTCTGAGCCGCGATTGGGTGCCGAACCTTCGCGACATGCGCCGGCGCTTCGTAGCGGCGCCCGCCGACACGGCGCTGCTCAACCAGATGCTGCACGCCGCCCATGACATGACCGGCTCGGGTGCCATTTTCGGCTATGAGGAGATCAGCGATCATGGCCGGCGGCTGGATGGCAGCCTGCGCCAGCTGATCAAGAATGAGGTCGAGGACACGCCCGAATACCGCAAGGAAATCGTCGATCTCATCGACCAACTCGAGCGGGTCTGCGTCGCGGCCTTGTCCGACCTGACGATGCCAGACACTCCGCCGCGCGGGTAAGGCCCGCAACCCTTCCTCCTTTCCGCCCCGCTCAACCGTCCTGGCTGACGTCGTCGGGTTGGCGCGCCTGGTCGAGCACCTGCTCGGCCATAAGCCATGCCTGCTCCGCGCTCTCGATGTCGCGTTTGAGCACGCCCAGGCGCTGCTGCAACTCCAGTGCCCTCGGCGCGTTGTCCCCGCCATCGTAGGTGGTAGGATCAGCGAGCTGCTTTTCCAGCGCCACTCTGTCGCGCGTCAGTTGGTCCAGCCGCTTCTCCGCCGCCTCGACCGCGCGCCGCAGCGGCGCCAAAGCAGCGCGCGCCTCGGCTTGGGCACGGCGTTGATCCTTGCGCGATCCCGCGGCTTTGGCCTTCGTCCCGGCCTCGGCAGTCCCTGACTCACGGTTCGCCTCCGCCCGGCGCTCCTGCAGCAGGAGCGCGCGATACCCTTCCATGTCGCCATCGAACGGCCGGCAGGTGCCCTTGGCGACGATCCACAAGGTATCCGCGCAGAGCTCCACCAGATGCGGATCGTGGCTCACCAGGATCACCGCCCCCTCATAGACATTGAGTGCCGATATCAACGCCTCGCGGGCGTCGATGTCGAGATGGTTGGTCGGTTCGTCAAGCAGCAGGATATGCGGCGCGTCCCTGGTGATCGTGGCGAACAGCAGCCGCGCTTTCTCACCGCCGGACAAGGCGCGGATCAGCACATCGGCGCGCGCCTGGGAAAAGCCGAAGCGGCCGAGATGGGCCCGCACCTTGCGCTCCGGGGCATCGCGCATCACCCTGGCCATGTGCTGGTAAGCGGTCTGCCCCAGCTCGAAGGCCTCGGCCTGCTCCTGGTTGAAATAGCCGATGCGGAGCTTGCTCGATTTGCGCAGTTCGCCGGCGATCGGCTTGATCTCGCCTTCGAGCAGGCGCAGCAACGTGGTCTTGCCGTTGCCGTTGGCGCCGAGCAGCGCGATACGGTCGTCCATGTCGATGCGCAGGTCGAGATGCCGCAGAATGATCTTCTCCGGCCCATAGCCGGCCGACGCATGATCGAGTGTCACCAGGGGTGGGGACAGGGGCGCGGGCGTCGGAAAATCGAAGACCATATCTTCGTCCGGCGCGACCGGCTTCAGCTCCTCCATCTTGGCCAGCGCCTTGACCCGCGACTGCGCCTGGCGCGCCTTGGAGGCCTTGGCGCGGAAGCGGTCGATGAAGGCCTGCATATGGCGCCGCTGTTCGAGCTGCTTGGCGAAGTGATGGGCCTGCAAATTGCGCCGTTCCGCCCGGACGCGCTCGAAATTGTCGTAATTGCCGCGATAGAGCGTCAGCTTGCCATCCTCCACATGGAGAATCGCGTCGACCACGGTATTCAACAAGCCGCGGTCGTGGCTGACCAGCAGGATGGTGCCGCGATAGGAGGTCAGGTAGCTCTCGAGCCACAGCCGGGTTTCGAGGTCGAGGTGGTTGCTCGGCTCGTCGAGCAGCAGCAGGTCGGGCGCGGAGAACAGCGTCGCCGCCAAGGCGACACGCATGCGCCAGCCGCCCGAGAAGGACGCCAGCGGGCGTTGCTGCGCCTCGTGATCGAAGCCGAGGCCCGACAGGATCCCGGCGGCCCGGGCCGGCGCCGACTGGGCGCCGATGTCGGCGAGCCGGGTATGGATCTCGGCGATGCGGTGGGGGTCCTCGGTCTCCTCCGCCTCGGCGAGCAGTGCCGCCCGCTCCTCGTCAGCGGCAAGCACGAAGCCGAGCGGCGTGGCCTCGCCGTCCGGCATCTCCTGCGCCACGGTGCCGACGCGCGTGCGTGGGCTGACACTGATCTGGCCGCCATCCGGCGCCACCTCGCCGGTAATCAGCCGCAGCAGGGTGGATTTGCCGATGCCGTTGCGCCCGACGAGTCCGACGGTCTGCCCGGTCGGAATCGCCGCGGTCGCATGGTCGAACAACAGGCGCTGCCCGATTCGGTATGTCAGGTCATTGATGTGGAGCATGGGGGCGAAGGATTAGCACGGCGCCTCCCGACGGATCAAAAGGAAAGGGCTACGTGAGGGTGACAAAGGCTTGGATTATCAAATGTTTGACGTGCTAAGCACGGCCATCGTCGCGCATGCCCATGGCTAATGGAGCCGGATTTAAGTCGCCGCCACCGGCAAGCCTAGTACTCGGAATCACCGATGCCTGCATCACCCCCCACCCTAACCCTCCC
>CAZOBN010000016.1:0-48845 GCA_964577835.1 uncultured Rhizobiaceae bacterium | reverse complement strand
GCCGCGCGACTTCATGCCGACGAAGCGGTTTTCCACCAGGTCGAGCCGGCCCACGCCGTTGGCGCCGCCGAGTTCGTTGAGCTTCGTCAGCAGCTTGGCCGGCGACAGCTTGACGCCGTCGACCGCCACAGCGTCGCCGCCCGCGAACTCGATCTCCACATAGGTCGGTGTGTCGGGCGCCTTCTCCGGCGCCACGGTGCGGGTGAACATGTCCTCGTCCGGCGCCACCCATGGATCTTCGAGCGCCTTGCCCTCGTAGGAGATGTGCAGCAGGTTGGCGTCGGTCGAATAGGGCGGCTCGCCGCGCTTGTCGCGCGCGATCGGGATCTGGTGCTTCTCGGCATAATCGAGCAGGCGGGTGCGCGAATTCAAATCCCACTCGCGCCACGGCGCGATCACCTTGATGTCGGGCTTGAGCGCGTAATAGCCGAGTTCGAAGCGCACCTGATCGTTGCCCTTGCCGGTCGCGCCGTGCGCCACGGCGTCGGCGCCGGTTTTGATGGCGATCTCGATCTGACGCTTGGCGATCAGCGGCCGCGCGATCGAGGTGCCGAGCAGATAGACGCCCTCGTAGAGCGCGTTGGCGCGGAACATCGGGAAGACGAAGTCGCGCACGAATTCCTCGCGCAGATCCTCGATGAAGATCTCCTTCACGCCGGCGGCTTCCGCCTTCTGGCGCGCCGGGCCGAGCTCCTCGCCCTGGCCCAAGTCGGCGGTGAAGGTCACCACCTCGCAGCCGTAGGTTTCCTGCAGCCAGCGCAGAATCACCGAGGTGTCGAGCCCGCCCGAATAGGCGAGCACCACTTTCTTGATGTCTTTGCTCACGGCTGTCCTGTCCTTGTGTGATGAACGATGCGATGCGGGTCGGCTGAAAGGCGGCGGAGTATCGGGAAAAGCGGCGCGGCTGGCAAGCCCGCCGGCTCAGCGTTTGCCGCCCGCCGGCGGCGTCTGGAAAATGGCGAAGGGCTGCGGCTTCGGTGCTTCCTGGTTCTGCCCCAGGGTCTGCTTATTGGGCGGCGCGCCGAGCTTGTCGCGCATGTCGAAGCGGTATTTGGCGTGCGGCCCGTCCCGGCGCACGTAATGCAGGAAAAGTTGCAGTTGTTGATCGCCCTGGAATGCCTCGCGCCAGTGAGTTAGTTCCATGCCCTTGTAAACCACCAGATCGCCGGGCTCGAGGGTGAGCGCCACCGACTTGCCGGTCAGGCTTTCGAAATGGAGCGGCCAGGGCATGTTACCGGACTGGCCGATCATCACCGACAGGCTGATCTCGCAGGACGGCCGGTCGCGATGCTTGGCGAGCGTGGCGCCCTTGAGATAGACCCGGCCGTAGGAATAGGTCGGATAGAGCTTGAGCCCGGTCTTCTGCTCCATGAAGGGCAGCAGATATTGCATCAGCGATTCGGACACGTTGAGGCCGTAGGCGCTATAACCGGCATCGACCTGCGGGTCGCCGAAGCGCATGCGCTGATTCGCCAGCAGAATGTCGTATTCAATGCTGATAAAATCGAGCAATGGCTTGGGCAGGACGCCGCGGTGGACGGCGTAGCCTTCGCGATGGAAGTCGGATGGGGATGACGATTCGGCCATGACGCTCGGTGCTCTCCTGGGCCACGGATTTACGGCAGAACCGAAGCGAAAGCCAGCCGCCTTTTGGCGCCCCATGATGCTCGGCGCCATGCTTGCGATGGCGGTTCTCACCGCGGCGGCCGCCTCGTCGGCCGATGCCCAGCCGGCGGCTCCCGACGAAAAAAGCACGCAAATGCTGATTCTCGTCAATGCCGCGCGGGCTGAAGCCGGACATGGTTCCTTGACCATGGAGCCGCGCTTGAGCGCCGCCGCTTGCCGGCAAGCCCAAGACCTTGCCCGTGGCGGTCCTTTGAGCCATCGCGGCAGCGACGGATCGGATCTCGCCGACCGCCTGGTGCGAGCCGGCTACCCCTTCGCCATGGCGGCGGAGAACCTGGCCGCCGGAGTGGCGACACCCGATGAGACCGTATGGCTATGGTCGGGCAGCCCGGGCCACCGGCGCAACATGCTGACGGCGGAATTCCACGACGCCGGAATCGCCCACTTGTCGGGCGCCGGCGGCGAGGTCTGGGTTTTGGTGCTCGGCGTGCAGCGGTCGGCGTCGGCCGGCGGGCTCGCGCCCGAGCCGCCGAACGCCAGGCAATCCGCCGATCTTCGTGGTGACAAGGGCCTAACATGTTATTAATCTTGCTGACGTAGACTTCGGCAATGGACGAGCCGTCGTCCCAGCCGGACTGCAAGGGGGGGTATCATGGATAAGCGCGACCGTTCGCCTCGGGCGGCTTTGCGACATGCGCTGTGCGGCGCCATCGCGCTCGCCGGCCTATGCGGCCTCGCATCGCCGGGCGCCGCTCAGCCGCTCAATGCGCGTGAGCAGACCGCCCTCGACGTGCGTTACCTGCAGACCGAGTTGATGGTCGCAGCCTTATCCTGCGGCCGGCCCGACTTCCACAAGCATTACAATGTCTTCGTCGCAAAATTCGGCGGCTCGCTGAAGCGCCATGCCAATGTGATGAAGAGCTACTTCAGCCGTGAATATGGCGCGCAAGGCATCACCCAACTGGACCGCTATGTCACCCGTCTGGCCAACGAGGCATCGCTGCGCAGCATGCAGCAGACCGCCTTCTGCCAGGATTCGAGCCATCTGTTCGAACGGGTCACCGCGCTCGATCAGGCGTCGCTCGATGGCTTTTCCGCTACCGTTGCCCGCAACCGGGAAATGGTAGCCTCGGGGCCTCAGCCCGCGCGCTGAGGCTCGAACGGCCAGCCGTTCCTCAAACCCGGTCCCTCGAGACCGGGTTTTTTGTGGCCGGATTGAACCGCGTCAGCGGTTCGCGGCCCCGGCTAGCGGGGTAAGCCCGGCTTCCATCGGCGGACGGGCGCGGCGCGGCAATGGCCGAAAACCTTCGCGCGAGCGGAACAATGCCGCCCCAGCCCCCGTTCCTTGGCCGTGCGGATCGCTCCGCTCTATCCCACCTGATGTGTGTCAATGACGGAGCGACGAAGCAGTGCTTCTGTGACGTCGCGGACCCATGTCTTTCCGATCCAGCGCTTCCGGCATGGCCGCGACGTGCCCGGGCCTCACCATGACGCCCCGCTGCAATTTTCGCCGTCGTTCAGCGGTCGTGGCTGATCGTCGCGCGTTCAGGAGGTGGATATGACAATCAACGATGACACGGCTGCAACGACCGGTCCCGATCCCGAAGCCTTGATGCGAGCGCTCGAGGATTTCTGGGCGAGGAACTGGTGGGCCCTGGCCCTACGCGGCGTTTTTGGCATCCTCTTCGGCATCGCCGCCTTTATCATCCCGGGCATCACGCTGCTCACCCTGGTGATCCTGTTCGCGGCCTACATGCTGGCCGACGGCGTGCTGGCCATGATCGCCGGATTTCGCGCGGCACGGCGTCGTGAACGGTCGTGGCCGATGTTCCTCGAAGGCGTGGTCAATCTGATCGCAGGCGGAATCGCCGCGGCGCTGCCCGGCGTGACAGCCTTCGCCTTGGTCTATCTGTTCGGCTTCTGGGCAATCGTCAGCGGCATATTCCTCGCGGCGGCGGGATTTCGCCGTCGCGAGGCGCGCCGCGAGTGGCTGCTGGTGCTCAACGGCGCCCTGTCGATCGCCTGGGGCGCGTTGATCGTCTTCTGGCTCATCACTCAGCCCGTTATCAGCGTGTTGGCCGTGGTGTGGTGGGTCGGCTTCTACTCGCTGATCTTCGGCGTGATCATGTTGATCGCGGCCTTCACGCTTCGCCGGCGTCACGAAGAGATCGGGCACGCGGTTCCGCACGCGACCTGATCGCCATTCGCCAAAAGAAAAGGGCCGGGTGATGAACCCGGCCCTTTGCATGTCGGCTCGGTAAGATCGCTTAGAACACGATCTCGACGCGACGGTTGCGCGGCTCGCGCACGCCATCGGCGGTCGGGACGAGCGGATCGCTCTCGCCCTTGGCCACCGTGACGATCTCGTTCGCCGGCACGCCCAGCTTGACGAGTTCCGCTTTGACCGCATCGGCGCGGCGCTGCGACAGACGCATGTTGTATTGCGCCGGGCCGGAGCGGTCGGCGTGACCGGTCAGGGTGATGCGGCTCGTGCTGCCCGCCTTGCGCGCGTTGTCCGCGGCCTGGTTGATGACCTTGCGCGCGTCGTCCGTGATGTCCGAGCGGTCGAAGTCGAAGAACACCAGGAATGAACGAACCAACGGCGCGGGCGCCGGGGCCTGCGCCGGCGCCGGCTTGGGGGCCGGTGCGGCCGCAGGCGTCGGCGCAGGCGCCGGAGCGGCAGACGGTCCGCCGAAGCTGAAGCGGAAGCCCACCATGATGGTGTGGTCGCTGTATTCGCTGGCCGCATTGATGCCGGTCGAGGTCCGGTACGTCGGATCTTCGAACGTGCTCAGATAGCGGTAGTCGAGCGACACGGTGAGATTGTTGGTGATCGGCGCCGATACACCGGCGATGCCCTGGTAAGCAAAAACCATATCGCTGTCGTCGATGGTGCCGAGGCCGGTACCGGTGACGACATTCTCGAGATTGAGCCGCGCACCGCCGAGGCCGGCGCCGATATACGGCGTGAAGCCGGCCAGGCGCACGGGAATGTCATAGAGAACGTTGGCCATGAGGGACGATGCCGTCACCTCGCCGGAAGCATTCTCGAAGCTGTTATCGCGATGGGCGAGTTCGAGTTCGACGCGCAGGCCATCCATCACGCCGATACCGCCGGCAACCATGGCGGCCCAGCCGTTGTTGGTGTCGAGGTTGCGGCCGAATCCGCCGCCGGCAACGCCGACGTCGTCGAGGATGCTCAAGCCGCCGCCCAATGTGATGTAGGGGCGCGCGACTTCCGCATTGGCGATCGATGTCGCGGCCAGGAAGCCGGCCGCGGCGACGGCCAAGGTTGTCTTCAATGTCATCGTCATACTCCCTCTGATCCCTGAACTCTTCGGCTGGGTGGATGCCGTTGGGACAGTTGTACCCTTTTTAAGTTTGGCGCGCGGACGCCGACGCAGGCGACGGGAACACCTCCGCGCTTGATCAAGTAGTTATGCTATCCGGCGCGCACGGGAAAGGGGCTTGCTGGGATAAAACTAGAGGTTGTGTTCTACAAGCCACAGTCCGGCTTTGTCTGCCACTTTTGGCATAGAAGGCCGTTGCCTATAAGCCGGCGGCGGCTTCCGTCCGGATTCGCCGTTGACGCAGGCTATCGGTGCGCAATTGACCGCAGGCGGCGAGGATGTCCCGTCCCCTCGGCGTGCGGACCGGAGCCGACAAGCCTGAATCGTTCAGCAATTTGGCGAAGGCGGCGATCGTGCTGGTGGTCGAGCACTCGTACGGCGCGCCGGGCCACGGGTTGAACGGGATGAGATTGATCTTCGCCGGGATGCCCTTCAGCAGCCGGACCAGCTCGCGGGCATCGGACAGGGTATCGTTGACGTCCTTGAGCATGACGTATTCGAAGGTTATGCGGCGCGCATTGTTGGCTCCCGGGTAGGCGCGGCAGGCGGCCAGCAGCTCGGCGATCGGGAATTTCTTGTTGATCGGCACCAGCACGTCGCGCAGTTCGTCGGTCACGGCATGGAGCGAGACCGCCAGATTGACCCCGAGCTCCTCGCCGCAGCGCTGCATCAGCGGCACGATGCCGGAGGTCGAGAGCGTGATGCGCCGGCGCGAGATGGCGATGCCCTCGGCATCCATGACGATGCGCAGCGCCTTGGCCACGTTCTCGTAGTTGAGCAGCGGCTCGCCCATGCCCATCATGACGATGTTGGAAATCATGCGGTCGCTTTTCGGCGACGGCCATTCGCCGATGGCGTCGCGCGCCGCCATCAATTGGGCGACGATCTCGCCGGCACCGAGATTGCGTACCAGCGGCTGGGTCCCCGTGTGGCAGAAGCTGCAAGTCAGGCTGCAGCCGACCTGGGACGAGACGCAGAGCGCGCCACGGTCTTCCTCCGGGATATGGACCGTTTCGACTTCCTGAGCGTCGGCGAACCGGAACAGCCACTTGCGGGTGCCATCGCTCGACTGGTCGTCGCGGCTGGCCTGCGGCCGGGCCAAGGTGAAATGCGCGTCGAGCCCCTCGCGGAAGCCCTTGGCGAGCGTCGTCATCTCGCCAAAGCTCTTGGCGCCGCGGAAATAGATCCAGTGCCACAACTGGCGCGCGCGGAACTTCTCGGCGCCCAGCGCCGCGAGTTCGAGGGCGAGTTCGTCGCGGGTCAGGCCGATGAGATTGCGTCGCGCGTCGCCCGGCGGGCCGGCGCGCGCGGCCACGGTCTCGGAAATCTGGGTCTCGGCCTGGGTCATGGACGGCTTTCTAAAGCAAAAAGCCCCGATCGGGGCCTCTAAAACATAGGCGCCGCCCCGCGATATTACACCGGGCGGCCACTGCGATCGGCGATTTGCGGCCTCTCAGGCCGGATTTTGCACGGCTATTTGATGCCGCAGGCCTTGTTGATTTCCTTATAGGCCGCGGAAAATCCGCGCAGCGAATAGGTATCGGTCGTCTTGGTGCCGCGTTCCGATTCGCCCGTGACCGTCATGGTCGAGGCCTTCATCATGGCCTGCACGAGGGCCTTGTCCTCCTTGTCGCCCCGGGTCCAGGCGGTCTCCTTGTCGGTGAACAGGTTATACGGCTTGTTCTCGATCACGACCCGCACGTCGCTGCTCGGCTTGAGCGGATAGCCGAGTTGGAAATTGACCACATCCCGCTCCTTGTCGGACGGACGATGGGTGACGAACACCAGCACGTCGCCACGCTTGGCGGCTGCTGGCTCCTTCTTTTGCGGGGCGCTGGCCATGTAGCACAGCCGCTTGTTGCCATCGACGGACAAATAAGCCTGCCAGTCCTGGAAGGTGCCGAGCACCTTCGGCGGCGGAGCGGACATGACGGGGACCGGTAGAGAGGCGGCCCCCAGGACAAACAACCAAGTGTAGAGAATGCGACGGTTCATGGCGCCGCATATTAGCGGCGGGTGCGGTCCTTGCCAACGGCTGCGGCGATATTCGACGACCCCTTCGGCGTCGTCGGTAAACTTGCCGCCGAGCGGGCCGCGCCATCGGGTGCGATGCGCCGGATGGTCGGCAGCCCATGCCTGTGTTCGGGCAGCGGCTGGATCTTGCCGCCCGGGGTCAGCGGCCGCGCCGCGAAGCGCCCGAGCGAAATCAGCCGGTCGTACATGACAACCGATCCGGCGATGGCGAGATTGATGCAGAAGCTGGTCGGAATGCGGATGATGTGGTCGCACATGGCGGTCAGCTCGGGCGACAGGCTGCCACGCTCCGGACCCAGCACATAGGCGGCGCACCGCGGATGGCGGAACGACGGCAGTTCGACGGCTTCCTCCAGCAGTTCGATGCCGACCAGCGCGCAGCGATGGGGCAACTGCATCTCCGCGAGCCCGGAGAAATGATAATGCGGCACCTGGCCCGCGCTGTCGGAGGTGTCGGACAGGTTCGCCTCGCGCTCCTGCCAGACGCCGCCGATGGTGAAGACGAAACTCGCGCCGAAGGCATGAGCCGACCGGAACAGGGTGCCGGCGTTCATGGGCTTGCTCAAGCCCTCGACGCCAATGCCGAAATAGCCGCGCATGGCGCCACAATGGCCAGCGTCGCACCGGAACGCAACGGTTTCCGCGGCCCCGGCGGTGCGATATACCGGGCATCCACAGCCCCAGACGGACCGCCCTCACCCCTTAACGTATGCAAATGCCCCCGAAATTCGACAACAGCAGCCGCAAATCCGCGATCGCTGCGTTCGCGGCCTGGCCGGCGCCGGCGCGTGGCGCGGCCTGGATGACCATGGCCGCCGTGGGCTTCGCCATTATGACGAGCATCATCCGCTATCTGTCGGCCAGCCTGCCGCCGGTCGAGCTCGCATTCTTCCGCAGCCTATTCAGTCTGATGTTCATGATGCCCTGGCTGTTCCGCGCCGGCTGGGGCGGCCTGCGCACGAGCAGCGTCAAGGTCTATGGTCTGCGCGCCCTGCTCGGCTCTTTCGCCATGGTATGCTGGTTCGTCGCCCTGGCCAACATGCCGGTGGCCGAAGCCACGTCGCTGTCTTTCACCGCGCCGATTTTCGCCAGCGTCGGGGCCATGATCTTTCTCGGCGAGCGGGCCGGGATGCGGCGCTGGAGCGCCATCGTCCTCGGATTCCTCGGCGCGCTGATCATCCTTCGCCCGGGCTTTCAGGAGATCAGCCCGGCGGCGATCCTGCTGTTGTTCGGCTCCGCCGCGATCGCCGGGGCGGTGATCATGGTCAAGATCCTGTCGCGCACGGAGAGCTCGAGCGCCATCGTCACCTACATGGGCCTCTACATGGTGCCCATGCTGCTGCTTCCCTCGCTCTTCGTGTGGCAGACGCCGCCTTGGACGCTGTTCCCCTGGCTCATCGCCATGGGCGGCGTCGGCACGCTGTCCCAGTGGGCCATGACGCAGGCTTATGCCGCCGCCGATGCCACGGCCGTGCTGCCCTTCGACTACCTGCGGCTGCCGTTCGTGGCGGCGGTCGGCTATGCCGTCTTCGACGAAAAGCCGGACATCTGGACCTGGGCGGGCGCGCTGGTGATCGCCGGGTCGTCGATTTATATCGCGCACCGCGAATCGACCCAGGCGAAGCGCCACAAGGTCACGGCGGAGACGCCGGGCATCCCGGACGGTCAGCTACCGGTTAAAAAATGATCGGCGGCGCGTCGTCAGGCCGTCGCCTGCGCTTCGCTCTTGTCGCGCGCCGGCGCGATTTCGTCGATGGCCCGCGCGAGATGGATATCGCGCTTGGTCACGCCTTCCACGTCGTGGCTCGTCAGAACCACTTCGACGCGGTTGTAAACATTGAACCATTCCGGATGATGATCGAATTTCTCGGCGAGCAGAGCGACCCGCGTCATGAAGCCGAAGGCCTCGTTGAAGTCGGCGAAATGATAAGTCTTGAGAATGGCGTCGCGATCGGAGGCTTCGCTCCAGCCATGCAGCTCTCGTAGTGCCGTGCGCCGCGCCTCGCCGGTCAATTTGTCGGACACAGGTTTTCTCCTCTGGCTTTGATCAAGGTCAAAATCCACCGGACTATTCTTTTAGGTGGGCCGGCTTGGCGATCGGGTCAAGCCGCGCTATCGTCTCGTGATCATGGTTTCTCATTCCGCATCCTCCTCCACAGACGCTTGGCGGACGGCGCCCAGCCTCGCCGAGATCGAGCTGCTCGCCTACGAGGCGCTGACCACCATCCCCGACGAGCTGCGGCGCCATGTCGGCGGCGTGGTGATCCGGGTCGAGGATTTTCCCGACGACGAGATCGCCGCGGAAATGGAGCTGGAAAGCCCGTTCGATCTGCTCGGGCTCTATACCGGCGTGTCGCTCGACCGCAAAAGCATCAGCGATACCCCGGCCGGTCTCGACATGATTTTTCTCTACCGCCGGCCGATCCTGGATTACTGGTGCGAATCCGGCGAAACTCTAGCCCGTCTCGTGCGTCACGTGTTGATCCATGAAATCGGCCACCATTTCGGTTTCAGCGACGAGGATATGGCGCGCATCGAAGAAGACGCGAACGCCGATCTCTAATCAGCCACCATAAGGCACGGTGCTCATGCCCGATAACGCGCCCGACAATGTTGCCGAAAAATCCATGACGCTTCCCGCTCCGCTCCCACCCGAAGCCCTGAACCGGCGGTGCGATCCCGCGCAATTCTCGTTCAAGACCACGGCGGAATTGGCGCCGCTCGACCGCATCCTCGGCCAGGACCGCGCCGTCGCCGCCGTGCAGTTCGGCATCGGCATCCGGCAGGAAGGTTACAACCTGTTCGCCATCGGTCCCTCCGGCACCGGTAAGCATAGCACGGTGCGGCGCTTCATCGCCGAGCGCGCGCCCCAGGAGCCGACCCCGCCCGATCTTTGCTACGTCTACAACTTCAAGCAGCCGCACCGGCCGCGGGCGCTGATCCTGCCGCCCGGCAAGGGCGTCCAGTTCCGCAAGGACATGGAGAACCTGCTGAGCCTGCTGAAGGTGGCGGTGCCGGCAACCTTCGGAAGCGAGGATTACCGCAATCGTCGCCAGGCCATCGAGGAAGAGCTCAGGGCCAAGCAGGAGCAGGCGTTCGAGGCGCTGCACGGCGAGGCGAAGGAAAAGGGCCTTGCCCTGCTGCGCACTCCCGGCGGTCTGGCTCTGGCGCCGGTCAAGGACGGCGAGGTGCTGACGCCGCAGGACTTCGCCAAGCTCCCCGAGGAAGAGCAGGCGCGCACCAAAGCCGAGGTCGAAAGGTTGCAGCAGAAGCTCGAGCACATCATGCGCGAGATTCCCCAATGGGAAATGGAAGCGCGCGACAAGCTCAAGGCGTTGAGTCGCGACGTGACGAATTTCTCGGTCGGCCACATGATCCAGGAGATGCGCGACTGCTACGCCGAGATGCCAGAGGTGCAGGCATGGCTCGACGAGGTGCGCCAGGATTTGGTCGATCACGTGGAGGAGTTTCTCGCCCTTGAGCGCGCCGAGGAACCGGAGGATGTCACGCCGGGCATGCGAGGGCATGGGCGCGGACGCTCCGGTTCGGCGATGCCCGCGCTGCGCCGCTATCAGGTCAACCTGATGATCGACAACGGCGAGTGCCGAGGCGCGCCGGTCGTCTATGAGGACAATCCAAATCTGCAGAGTCTGCTCGGCCGCATCGAGCATATCGCCCAATTCGGCGCGCTGGTCACCGACCACACCCTGATCCAGCCCGGCGCCCTGCACCGCGCCAACGGCGGCTATCTCATCGTCGAAGCGCGCAAGGTGCTGCTCGCGCCTTTCGCCTGGGAAGAGTTGAAGCGGTCGCTGAAATCGCGCGAGCTGCGCATCGACGTAACCAACCAGGTCTACAGCGTGCTCGCCGCGGTGTCGCTCGAGCCGCAGCCGATTCCGCTCAACGTCAAGGTCGTGCTGCTCGGCGAGCGCATGCTCTATTACCTCCTGGCGGAGAACGATCCCGATTTCGAGGACCTGTTCAAGGTCACCGTCGATTTCGAGGAGGCGATGGACCGCACGCCGGAAACCATGCAGCTCTACGCACGGCTGATCGGCGATGTCGCGCGCACTCACAAGCTGCGTGCGCTCGACACCGGAGCCGTCGCCCGCGTCATCGAGTATGCCTCACGCATCGTCAGCGACTCCGAAAAGGTCGCGGCTCATATGCGCAGCGTGGTCGACATCCTGAGCGAATCCGACTATTGGGCCGGCAATGCGGGACACGACGCGATCAACGCGGCCGACGTGCAGAAGGCGATCGACGCCAAGGTCTTTCGCCTCGACCGCATGCGCGAGCGTTCGCAGGAGCAAATCCTGCGCAAGACCGTGATGATCGATACGGTCGGCGCGACGGTCGGCCAGGTCAACGCGCTGTCCGTGCTGCAGATGGGTCAATTTGCCTTCGGGCGGCCGGCGCGCATCACCGCGCGCGTGCACATGGGCAAGGGCGAGGTCGTCGATATCGAGCGCGAGGTCAACCTCGGCGGCCCGATTCATTCCAAGGGCGTGCTGATCCTGTCGAACTTCTTCGCCGCCCGCTATTTGCCCGACCAACCGCTGTCTCTCCACGCCAGCCTGGGCTTCGAGCAATCTTACGGCGGGGTCGACGGCGACTCCGCCTCGTCCACCGAGACATACGCCCTGATGTCGGCGCTGTCCGAGGTGCCGATCAAGCAGAGCTTCGCGGTGACCGGCTCGGTCAATCAGATGGGCCAGGTGCAGGCGATCGGCGGCGCCAATGAAAAGATCGAAGGCTTCTTCGACATCTGCAAGGCCCGTGGCCTGACCGGCGATCAGGGCGTGCTGATTCCGGCCGCCAATGTGAAGCATCTGATGCTGCGCCAGGACGTGGTGGAGGCTTGCGCCGCCGGGCAATTTCGCATCTATGCCGTCGAGCATGTCGATCAGGGCATCGAGTTGCTGACCGGGCGGCCGGCGGGCGAGCGCGGTCCGGATGGAAAATTCCCGCCCGGCAGCATCAATGGCCTGATCGAGGGCCGGCTCGCGCTGTACCTGCGCAAGGCGCGGGAAGCCGGCGCCGAGAAGGAACGGCGGCAGCGGCCCACCCGCGAGAGCCGTAACAAGCCATGAGCCCGCCGCCCGATGTCCTGCGGGCGATCCGGCGCATCCTGCTGGCGCTCGACTCGTCGACGCCACGACCGGAGATGTTGCAGGAGGCGGCGCGTCTGGCGCGGCGGCTCAACGCCGAGCTGAACGCGCTGTTCATCGAAGACGTCGACCTGTTGCATGTCGCCGAACTGCCGTTCGCACGACACACCAACCTATTCTCGCGCGTGGCGGAGCCGGTCGACCGGGCGGCCATGGAATCGCGCTTGCGCGCCCAGGCGGCGCAGGCGCGCCGCGCCGTCGAGGCGGCGGCTCTGCAAGCCGGCCTGCGCTGGACCTTTCGCACCGCGCGCGGCCGCGTCGTGGAGGAGGTGATCGCCGCGGCGGCGGACCAGGATCTGCTCTTGGTCGGCTGGACGCAGCGCGCCGTGGATCCGAGCTATCTGGCCGGCGTGCGCTGGCGCCGCCGGGCGACCGGCGAGTCCTCCACCGCGCGCACGATCGCGGTCGGATCGAAACGCCCGGTGCTCGTGCTGCGCGGCGGCGACATTCTCGGCCACCCGGTGGCGGTGGTGTTCGACGGCGGCCCGGGCGCCCAGCGCGCCTTGCAGGTCGCCGCGGCCCTGGCGGGGACCGCGCGGGCGAGGCTGGTGGTGCTGCTCGCCGGCGATGTGGCGCTGGCCGAGCTGGCCGCCGCCATTCTGCAGGACGGCCCTGCGCCCGAGGTCGAGTATCGCGCCTTGCGCTCGACCGACGTGGCGGCGGTGTGCGCCGCGCGCGCCGCGACCGGCAGCGGCATCGTGGTGCTCGATGCGGAGAGCCCGCTCCTGGCCGGCGGCAACGGCAGCCCGCTGGCTGCCTTTCCCTGCCCCGTGCTGCTCACCCGCTGATCCCCCGCGCGCCGGTTGCTGGGATCACGGACGCGTTGGACAGGCCAGCCCGCCATTGCCATGGTGGCGTCACCATGGTAGTTGCGCACGGGCATGGGAGGTCGCGTGATTCGAGTCTTGTTCGTCTGCATGGGTAACATCTGCCGCTCGCCGACCGCCGAGGGCATCTTCCGCGCCCAGGTGCGCGACGCGGGCCTGTCCAACCTGATCGCGACCGATTCGGCCGGCACCCACGGCTATCACGTGGGCGAGCCGCCCGACCGGCGGGCCATCGAACATGCCGCCCAGCGCGGTATCGATATCGCCGATCTGCGGGCGCGCCGGGTGCAGATCGAGGATTTCAGGCGGTTCGATCTGATCCTGGCGATGGATCGCGAGAACCTCGGCCAGTTGAACCGGCTGTGCCCGCGCGACGCTGTCGAACGGCCGCGCCTGTTCATGGATTTCGCGCCGCACATCGATGCGCGCGACGTCCCCGATCCCTATTACGGCGGCGCCGACGGGTTCGAGCATGTGCTCGACCTGGCGGAGGAAGCCTCGCGCGGGCTGCTCGACCATTTGCGCCTGATCCGGCTGGCGCCCGGCGCCGGCATGGCGCAGCCGAGCAAGCTGTCGCGCTGATGGTTCGGCTGTAATGGTCGCGGTGCGCCCGGACTACTTCGGGCGCATCGGCGCGGCCGCCGGTGCGCCCGTGCGGCGTATGCATGCGCTGGCCGGCGGCTGCGTCAGCGCGGTCTATCGCGCCGAGTTGACCGACGGCGGTCAGGTCGCCGTCAAGATCGCCGATCCCGAAACCGGCCGGCTCCAGGTCGAAGGCGCCATGCTCGATGATCTGGCGCGCTTGAGTCGTTTACCGGTGCCGCGCAACCTCTACGCCACGCCCGAGCTTCTGGTCATGAGCTGGGTCGAGAACGACGACGACGGCATCGGGCGCGACGCCGAGGAGCATGCCGCCGAACTGCTCGCCGATCTTCATGGTGTCACCGCCGACCGCTTCGGCTACGGGCGCGACACCCTGATCGGCGGGTTGCATCAGCCCAATGGCTGGATGGAGTCGTGGCGCGACTTCTTCCGTGAGCGACGGCTGCTCTATATGGCGCGCGAGGCCCATCGGGCGGGCCGCCTGCCGGCGGCGATGCTGGCGCGCGTCGAGACCTTGGCCGGGCGGCTCGACCGCTGGATCTCCGACGATGCGCCGCCGTCGCTGATCCATGGCGACATGTGGAGCGGTAACGTGTTGACCAAGGGTGGCCACATCGCCGGTTTCGTCGACCCGGCGATCTATTACGCCGATGCCGAAATCGAGCTCGCCTTCGCGACCTTATTCGGCACCTTTGGCGACGCGTTCTTCGCCCGCTATGGCGAATTGCGGCCGCTGCGGCCCGGATTCTTCGAGGAACGCCGCGACCTCTACAACCTCTATCCGCTGCTCGTCCATGTACGGCTGTTCGGCGGCAGTTACGTCGCCTCCGTCGAACGCACGCTCACCCGCTACGGCTGCTGAGCCTCGATCATCGGGTATTCCGCTTCCGCCGTGTAGATCGCTCGGGATGACGACAGAAAGCTCGAAAACAGCGTGAAGGATTCGGCGCGGAACGGCGGCGCGCGGAACAGGTTGTGCTGGGCGACGTAGGCCGCGACGCGCGCTTCCGGCGCGCGCTGCAGCCGGGCGAGCGTGATATGGGGCGAATACTTTCGCCCCTCCGATTCCAATCCCTCGCGCTGCAAGGCCTGTTCGACCTTGTCGTGCAACTGGAGCAGCGCATCGTTGCGGTCGAGCCCGACCCAGAGCACGGTCGGGTTGCGGCCCTGCTTGAAATAGCCGATGCCCGACAGCGCCACCTCGAACGGCTCGTGGCGGATACGGCTCAGGCCGTGGTGAATGTCGGCGATGCGATCCTCCGGCACCTCGCCGATGAAGCGCAGAGTCAGATGCATGTTTTCGCGATCGATCCACTTGGCGCCAGGCACCCCGCCCGCCAGCAAGGCGAGCCGATCCTTCACCGATTCGGGGAGGGCGACGGCGACGAACAGGCGGATCATGAGCGTAGAGCCTTGATCGGGGGGGTATCCGAATGGCGCGGTCCGCCAGGGCGACTGCAGCCGCTTTCCGCCGATATACGGCCATTGGACACCATCCGTCAGCATGAAAAATATAACCAGGATATGGCGGCTGCGGCAGGTCGGCGCGACACAGGGAATATACAGCGTGCCCTTCACCGTCTGTCTCGCTCGCGTCGCGAGATTGCCGACCATGAGGCGCAGGTCGACCGCGACCGCCGCGCTGTCACGGGCGCAGACCATCATGCGGCCGAAGAGCCGGCATGATCTCACAGTCAAAAAATCCGTATACCGCGGGTCCGCTAACGGGGTGCCACACGGGCGAGCCAGGGCTGCAGCTTGGGCAGCATATTCGCCACCATCACCGTTACCCCAGCGGCATTGGGATGCATGCCGTCGGACTGATTGAGATGCGGCTGGGCCGCCACCCCGTCGAGAAAGAAATCCTGCAGCGGAACGTCGAACTCCTTGGCCAGCCGGGTGTAGACCGAGCGGAATTCCTCGCCATAGGCCGCGCCGAGATTGGGCGGCGCATACATGCCGGCGACGAAGGCCGGAATGCCGCGCGTTTTCAGCTTGGACAAAATCGCCGCCAGGTTGGCGTAAGTGCTCTGCGGATCGATGCCACGCAGCCCGTCATTGGCGCCGAGCTCGAGGATCACCGCATCGGGCTTCTCGGCGAGCGCCCAGTCGAGCCGTGACCGGCCGCCGGCGCTGGTGTCGCCCGAGACGCCGGCATTGACGACGGTCACTGCCAGCCCCCTTTCGCGCAACGCCTTTTCCAACTGCGCCGGGAAGGCTTCATGGGCCGGCAGACCGAAGCCCGCCGTCAGGCTGTCGCCGATCACCATGAGGCGCAGTCCGGAGGCCGGCGCCGGCTGCGCCACGGCGACGCCGGGCGGAAACGCCAAGGCGAACGCCAGGATCGCCACGGCCGCGCCGGTCAGCACACCGATTTGTGACCGGCAAACGTCCCGCAACCGATTGAAAATACCCGGCCTATGCACATATGGGGGTGATCTGCGCGGCATCTGCTAAGGTCTACCCTGCGTAGCTCTTGTCCATCCACGCCCTTAGATGAGCCCTCATGGCCCCGAGCACAACCATCATCGACACGCCGCCGAGCCACCAGCCAGACCCGTTCATCCAGTTGCAAGATCTTCACCTGACGCTGTCGAGCGCCGCCGGTGACGTCGAGATCCTGCGCGGCATCGATCTTGCCGTGCGGGAGGGTGAAAGCGTCGGCGTGGTCGGCCCATCCGGTTCCGGCAAATCCACCATGGTGATGATCATCGCCGGCCTGGAGCGCGCGACCAGCGGCATCGTGCGCGTCGGCGGCGCCGATTTCACCGCCATGGATGAAGACGCGCTGGCGCTGTTTCGCCGCAATACCATCGGAATCGTCTTCCAGTCGTTTCATCTCGTGCCCGCCATGACCGCGCTCGAGAACGTCGCCATCCCGCTCGAGCTCGCCGGCCGCGCCGATGCTTTCTCTCGCGCGCGAATCGAGTTGGAGGCTGTCGGGCTCGGCCATCGCCTGCATCATTATCCGGCGCAGCTTTCCGGCGGCGAGCAGCAGCGCGTGGCGCTCGCGCGCGCCTTCGCGCCGGCGCCCAAGTTCATTCTGGCCGACGAACCGACCGGCAATCTCGATGGCGCCACGGGGCGGCAGGTTATCGACCTGCTGTTCGCGGCCCAGGAGCGCCATGGCACCACCTTGGTGCTGATCACCCACGATACGGAGCTGGCGCGGCGCTGCCAGCGCACGGTGCGTCTTGCGGACGGTCGTATCGTCGCCGATCATGAAGCGGGCGCAGCGTCCGACGACGGTGGAGCGGGCGCAACGTCCGTCGACCATGAGGCAGGCACCGCGCGGGAGCCCCGCGCGATCCGCGGATGAGCAGCGCGACGATGGACGCCACCACGCCGCCCGCGGCGGATAGTCCCGCGGCCGGCGGCTGGGCCATGGCGTTCCGCCTCGCGCGGCGCGAGCTGCGCGGCGGCCTGAAGGGCTTCCGCCTGATGATGGCCTGCCTGGCGCTCGGCGTCGGCGCCATCGCCGCCATCGGGTCGTTTTCCGCCACGGTCGACGAATCCCTGCGCAACGACGCGCGCGCGCTGCTCGGCGGCGATGTCGAGCTACGCCTGAGCCAACGGCGCGCGACCGATGCCGAGCTCGCCTATCTGCGCCGGAGCGGCACGGTCTCGACCGCAGTCACGATGCGGGCCATGGTCGCCGGCGCGCCACGGCAGGACGGCGGCACGCGACGCCAGCTCGTCGAGTTGAAGAGCGTCGACGAGGCCTATCCGCTGTTCGGCACGGTTCGGCTCGAACCCGACGTGCCGCTCGCCGACGCGCTGGCGGCGCGCGAGGAGGGCGGCGAGACCGTCTATGGTGCGGTGGCCCAGGCCGATCTGCCGCACAGCCTCGGGCTGGCGATCGGCGACCGTTTTTACCTCGGCGAGGCGACCTTCGCGCTGCGCGCGGTATTGGGGCGTGAGCCGGACGGCGCCAGCGACGTGTTCAAGCTCGGGCCGACCCTGCTCATCGGTTCGGACGCGCTGACGGCAACCCGTCTCGAGCAGCCGGGCAGCATCATCCGTTACGGCTATCGCCTGCGCTTCGCGCCCGGCATCGAACAATCGACTTGGGACGAAGCCATCAAGCAGGCATTTCCCGACGCGGGCTGGCGCATCCGCTTCGTCGACGAGGCGGCGCCGGGCATCGCGCGACAACTCGACCGCCTGAAGCTGTTTTTCACCATGATCGGCCTGACGGCCCTGCTGGTCGGCGGCATTGGAGTCGCCAACGCGGTGAAAAGCTATCTCGACGGCAAAACCGCCACCATCGCCACCCTGAAATGTCTGGGCGCACCCGCCACGCTGATCTTCCGCATTTACTTGCTGCAGGTGCTGGCCATGGCGCTGGGCGGCATCGTCATCGGTCTGGTGATCGGCGCCGCTCTGCCGGCCCTCGGGCTGACGGCCGCGGAACCGCTGCTGCCGGTCGATCTGCACTTCGCGCTGTATGGGCAACCGCTCCTCCTTGCGGCGCTATACGGCCTGCTGACGGCCTTGTCCTTCGCCCTCTGGCCGCTCGCCCGCGCGCGCGAGATTCCGGCCGCTCACCTGTTTCGCGACCTGATCAGCCGCGATCGGGCGCGGCCGCGCCCGGCCCTGATCGCCGCCACGGTCGCGGCAGCCGTGGCGCTCGCCGCGCTCGCCTATTTCAGCGCCAGCGAGCGCAACTTCGCGCTGTGGTTCATTGTCGGCGCCGTCGGCACTCTGACCGCCTTTCGCCTGCTCGCCTGGGTGGTGCAGCGCGGCGCCCGCTGGGCGAGCCGGCATTCCGCGCGCGCCAGCCTCCGTTGGCCGCTGCTGAACTTCTCGCTCGCCAATCTCTATCGCCCGGGCTCGCCCACGGCCATCATTCTGCTGTCATTCGGCATCGGCCTGACGCTGTTCGTCACCTTGCTCCAGATCGAAGGCAATCTGGTGCTGCAGGTGCGCGAGCGCCTGCCCGCCCAGGCGCCGTCCTACTATTTCATCGACATCCAGCCCGATCAGGTCGCCGAGTTCGACCGCATCACGCGCACCACGCCGGGCGTCATCGAGGCGCGCCGCATGCCGTCGCTGCGCGCCCGCATCACCGGCATCAACGGTAAACCGCTCGACGAGGACAGCGTGGCGCCGAACGCGCGCTGGGCCGTGCGCAGCGACCGCGGCCTGACCTACAGCGCGACTGTGCCACCCGGCACGCGCGTCGTCGCCGGCCAGTGGTGGGACGCCAACTACCAAGGACCGCCGTTGATCTCGCTCGACGCCAACATCGCCAACGGCATGGGTATCGGGGTGGGCGACACGATGACCTTCAACATCCTCGGGCGCGACATCACCGCGACCATCGGCAGCCTGCGCGAAATCGACTACACGACCCTGACCATGAACTTCGCCGTGATCTTCGCGCCGGGCACATTGGAGGCGGCGCCCCAGACCCATATCGCCACGGTCGAAGCGGCGGCCGAAGCGGAATCGGCGGTGCGCGAGGCGGTGCTGTCCCGCTTTGCCAATGTGACCGCGATCCGGGTCAAGGATGCCATCGATACGGTCGCCGAGGTGATCGACAACGTGTCCGATGCCGCCCATGCGGTGGCGGCTTTGGCGCTCGTCGTCGGCACCCTGGTGCTGGCCGGCGCGATCGCCGCCGGACGGCGCGCCCGCATCTACGACGCGGTGGTGCTGAAGGTGCTCGGCGCCACGCGCCGCAATATCCTGTTCGCCTATGCGGTGGAATACGCCCTGATCGGCTTGGCCGCCTCGCTGATCGCCGGTGCGATCGGCACCGTGGCCGGCCGCCTGATCGTCACCAAGCTGATGCACGCGCCCTGGGTTTTTCTGCCGCACAGCCTGGTTGCCACGGTGGTCCTCTGCACTTTGGCCGTCATGGCCTTCGGCTTCCTCGGCACGTGGCGCGCGCTCGGTCAGAAGGCATCGCCGATTCTGCGAGCCCCTTGAGGGAGTTAGCGGCTTTTCGCAGCCCGCGAATGGCGGATAGTGGTTAGTACATAGGCGCCCGGCGGGCAGTCCGCTTTCCGTTGAAAAGTTCCGGATTCTAACCATATGATCCGCTACCAACGCGCTTGGCGCGTCAACTCAGTTTAACGAGGGAGACTATGGTTACCGGACCCGACAAGCGGTTTATGACCCGTGCCGAGGCCCAGGCGGCTGAAATCGACGTTGGCCTTCGCCAGTATATGCTCCAGGTCTACAACTACATGGCCTCGGGCGTGGCGCTGACCGGCATCGTCGCCTATCTCGTCGCAGCGACCCCCGCCATCACCAATGCCTTGTTCGGCAATCCCGTCATGCCGTGGATCGTCATGCTGGCGCCGGTTGGGCTCGCCCTCTACTTCGGCGCGCGCATTCATGCCATGTCCTACAGCACGTCCCAGGTGATCTTCTGGATCTTCGCCGGTCTCATGGGGCTGTCGCTCTCGACGATCTTCCTCGTCTACACAGGCGAGAGCATCGCGCGGGTGTTCTTCATCACCGCCGGCACGTTCGGGGCGATGAGCCTCTACGGCTACACCACCAAGCGAGACCTGACCCGCTTCGGCTCCTTCCTGTTCATGGGCCTGATCGGCATCATCATCGCATCGCTGGTGAACATCTTCCTGCAGAGCTCGGCGTTGCAGTTCGCCGTCAGCGTGATCGGCGTCCTGGTTTTCGTCGGCCTGACCGCCTACGACACGCAGAAGATCAAGGAGATGTATTGGGAAGCGGACGACGCGGAAACCCACGGCAAGAAAGCCGTCATGGGCGCGCTCAACCTCTATCTTGACTTCATCAACCTGTTCGTCATGTTGATGCACCTGTTCGGCGGCCGCCGCGAATAGCGCCGATCGCATCGAGCATCGAGAAACCGGGGACCTTCGGGTTCCCGGTTTTTTTATGGCCTGAATATGACGGCGACTTGGAGCCGGCGGACCCCGCTCATGGTTTGCCGGGCGTCCTGCCGGACAACCGGCTGCGCGTCTGTTCGAGAAGGTCGTTGAGCCTCGAAGCCATGGCATCGAGGATTTCATCGGTGCTGAGGCGGTGATCGCAGGCGTCGCACACCATGACCAATTCCTTCGGCGCCGGCGCCGACATCCTGACGGCGAACGGCTGCTCGCAAGCCGGACAATGCAATATGAGTTCCTGACCGCTCTGGGTGTCGCTCATGGCGCCTGCCCCTCCTTCGGTTGAAGTTTAGCGCTCGTGCCCTCCGCTCATGCCGCTGTCGAGCTCGGCGACACCGACGCCAAGGATCGGCACCTGAATATCCAGCCCGCCGGTCCGCTCGAAGATCAGCCGCATGTCGAAGCGGCCGCCTTCCTCGAGCGGGGCGGTCAGATCGATGAGCATCACATGCATGCCGCCGGGGGCGAACTGCACCGTTTGGCCAGGCGGCAGCGCGACCGATTCGACGGACCGCATCCGCATGACGCCGTTCTGCATCACGGTGGTGTGCGGTTCGGCACGCTCGGCAACCGGGGTTTCGACTCGCAGTAGGCGATCGGGCGCGCCGCCGCGATTCGCGATGGTCATATAGGCGACGCCGATGCGCGCCGGGCCAGGGGTGGCCCGCGCCCATGGCGCCGTGACCACGATCTCGCCCTTGCGGAATTCGACATCGGCCTTGCGAGGCCACAGCAGGACCGCGGTGATCGCCACGATGGACAGCGCTGCCGCGACGAGCGCAAGGCGGCTTCCTGGGCGCATGATCGAGTCTCCTGCTCAGCTCGACTGGCGAAGCTGGTTGCGGATTTCCGTCGCCATGGCTTTATCGGAAATCCCGCTGCGGAACAAACTGCGGAGACCTCCGTCGGGTCCCATCAGATAAACGAACGACGTATGGTCGACTTGATAGTCGCCGCCGCCCGACGGGCTTGGGGCCTTGCTGTAATAGACCTTGTAGGCCTTGGCGACGGCGGCGATCTGCTCCGGTGAGCCGGTCAAGCCGATCATCCTGGGGTGGAAGGCGGCGACATAGCCCTTGAGCTGGTCGGGCGTGTCGCGCTCCGGATCGACCGTGATGAAGATCGGCGCGACGCGCGGCGCTTCGGGGCCGAGCATGTCCAGAGCATTGGCCATGGTCTGCAGCTCGGTCGGGCAGACATCGGGGCAGTGGGTGAAGCCGAAATAGATCAGCATGAATTGGCCGGCGAACTGCGCCTGGGTTACCGTCCCGCCATTCTGACCGACCAATTCGAACGGGCCGCCCATGGCCGTGCCCTTCGCCACCTGGATGACACCGGAGTTCGTCACTTGAGTCGGCCCCTGAGGCCGCAGCCAGAACACAGCGCCGGCAGCCAGCAGCACGATGCCGAGGGCGACCGCCGCCGTGGCCACCAGGCGCAGGCGGGACGATGCGGGAGACGATGACGGCTTCAAAGGCCCGGGGGAGTTGTTCATGGCACTGCTTTAGCGGTTGCGCGCACGCGCGGCAACCCCGTTCACGCCAGCGGGCAGGGCGCGTTACAGGGTCCGAGTCACGCGCGAGGCAAGCCGGGTGCCAACGCGTCCTTGTCACAGCGTCCGGGAACGTGAAACCCCGCTGCGGCGAGGACTTTCACGAGGCTACTGCTTCGCGCGCAATCCCTGCTTGGCCTGCATGGCGCGCAGGAAGTTCTCCGCGTCGGGCGTGAACTTGGCGGCCGCCGTCCGCACCAGACCCTCGATGTCGGCGTGGGTCATGGCGCCGATATCCTCGCTGATGCGCTTGCCCTTCTCGAGGAACTCCGGATCGGCCATCATCTTGGCGAAAGCCTGCCGATAGGTCGCGACGATCGGCGCCGGCGTGTCGGGCGGCAGGGAGATCCAGGGATCCATGACGCAGATCGCCTCCCAATAGCTGAAGGCGTCGCGCGCGGCGGAGTCTCTCATACGGTTGGCGATCAGCTCCGACATCACCGGCGTATCGGCGAAATCGGTGCGGCGCCGCAGCTTGCCGTCGACCACCACGCCGGACTGGGACATGAGCGTGAACTTGCCGGTTTCCATCAGGCGCTGGATGAGGAACGAGTTGGAGGTCGAGGCCATATCCACCTCGCCGCGCTCGAGCGCGACCGTGGTGTCGGCGGCGCCGCGATAGCCGACCACCCATTTGGCGTTCCAGTCGAGGAATTCCATGCCCCACGACACCATCTGCTCGCCGGAGCGCGTGCCGTCCACCGCGCCCATGGGCACCGGCGCGACTGTCTTGTCGTTCAGCCGCTGCGCGCCGGTCTTGCTGACGATCAGGAACGTGCCGCCGCGCGACAGGCCGCCGATGAAGGCGAATTTGGTCGGATCGTATTGCGCGTTGGCCGAGCGGTAATTCATCGGATCGAGCTGGGTGCTCGAGCCGGCCGTGAGCGTCAGCCCATCGGGCTTGACCTGACGCACGAAGAAATTGAGCGCCACCATGCCGTCGGCGCCCGGCATGTTGCGCACCACCACCGCCGGATTGCCCGGCAGGTATTTCGTCATGAACTGGGCGATGAGCCGGCCCGTCGCATCGACGCCGCCGCCGGCCGCATAGCCGACGATCATGGTGACCGTCTTCTGATCGAGCGAGGCCGGTTCCGGATCGGCGGCCCGTGCCGCGTGATGGGCGACGATCGATGCCGCGCCGAATGCGGCGACACCGATGGCCAGAGAAGCGAAAAGCCGGGAACGCAAAGCTGACCGATGCCACGCCGGAACACGCCACGGTGATTGCCGCATCGCTTCCTCCCCTGCCAGTATTCATTATCTTTATTTTTTATGCCGCCACCGTACAGCCGCGCCGGGGCAGCGTCAATCGAGGTACAGACGATGGGTTATGGTCTCGGTCGGCACGCCGGCGTGCGGGCGTCGTCTGGCGTCCTTCGGCTTTGACGCAGGTCGGCGCCGGACCTAGACTGGCTGAATTACCATGCGAAGCCGCGGCGTAAGCGGTGGATGAAGCAGGAGGTTTCCATGTGCGCCAGCCCTGTGTTCCAGCGGAGAATCCAGCCTGGCACCGGTATCGGCGACGCCGAATGGCGCATGCGTGTCGATCTGGCGGCCTGCTACCGGCTGGTCGATCACTATAGCATGGACGACATGTTCGCCACCCATATTTCCGCCCGGGTGCCCGGCCAACACGAGCACTTCCTGGTCAATCCTTACGGCATCCTGTTCAACCAGGTCACCGCGTCGAACCTGGTCAAAACCGACCTCGAAGGCAACATCGTCCAGGACACCGAGCATGTGATCAATCCCGCGGGCTTCGTCATCCATTCGGCGATCCACGCGGCGCGGCCCGATGTCACCTGCATCGTGCACACCCACACGGTCGCCGGCATGGCGGTATCCTGCCTGCGCGACGGATTGCTGCCCCTGGTGCAGAAGGCGACGCGTTTCCATAACCGCCTCGCCTATCATGACTTCGAAGGCAAGGCGCAGGACCTCGATGAACGCCGGCGCCTGGTGCGCGATCTCGGCGACAAGAACGCGATGATTCTGCGCAACCACGGCCTGCTGGTCTGCGGCAAGACCGTCGTCGGCGCCTTCAAGGCGATCTATGCCCTGGAGAAAAGCTGCAAGGTGCAGTTGGCGGCGCTGTCCGCCGGCCAGATCCTCAACCTTCTGCCCGATTCGCTGATCGAATTCACCGCCGGCCAATTCGAACGCGACGCGGTGCCGAGCAAGGAACGGCCGGACGGCTGGGCTTCGCTGCTCACCATGCTCGACGGCATAGACCCGAGTTACAAACAATGAGCGATCGGCAAACGGTGAATCCCCGATGATCTTGTATAGTCGCGTTTATTTCGTGTGTTCACCGCATGGCTGACGATTCCCAAGACAAGCCCGGCAGCCCCTACGGCAGTGGGCCGGCCTATCTCAACACCAAGTTCCTCAAACATCCGGATGCGCGCGTGTTGCGTATCCTCGCCGAATACATGGAACCGGCCAAACGCTTCCAGGAGCTGCAGGTCAAGGACACCATCGTGTTCTTCGGCTCGGCTCGCATCATCTCGCGCGAGGAAGCCGAGGCCGAGCTGGCGGAGGTGAGCAACGCCGAAGACAAGGATGGCGAGGCGAGCGAGCGCGCCGAGCGCCGGTTGTTCATGTCGCGCTACTACGAAGACGCGCGCGAATTGTCGCGACGGCTGACCCTATGGTCCGAGGCTTTGCCGGAAAAGGGACGCCGCTTCGTGATCTGCTCGGGCGGCGGACCGGGCATCATGGCGGCCGCCAACCGCGGCGCGTTCGAGGCGGGCGGCAAGAGCATCGGCCTCAACATCGAGATCCCATTCGAGCAGAAACCCAATCCCTACATCACGCCCGAGCTGAACTTGGACTTCCACTATTTCTTCATGCGCAAGTTCTGGTTCGCCTACCTCGCCAAGGCCATGGTCTGCATGCCGGGCGGCTTCGGCACCATGGACGAGTTGATGGAGATCCTCACCTTGGTGCAGACCCTCAAGATCAAAAAGGCGATGCCGATCATCCTGTTCGGCAGCGAGTTCTGGCGCGACGTGATCGACCTCAACGCGCTGCTCAAATACGGCACCATCAGCCGTCAGGATCTCGACCTGGTGTTCCGCACCGATTCGGTGGATGACGCCTTCGCCCATGTGACGCGCGAACTGACCGCACGCTACATGCACGACGACGAAGCGACCATGGGATCGGGCGCGATCTGAACGCGCCGACCGCTCGGGGAAACCGGACACATGCCCATCTACGGCCATCGCGCCCGCATCGGATACACCTCGCCGCCACTCGTCACCGAGGTGTTCCCCTACGAATTCTACAAGATCGTGCCGGCGGGCGTGACTCTGATGATCACCACGCTTGCGATTACGACACGGAGCGCGGCCGAGGTCGAGAAGAGCTATCAGACCAGCCTCGCCGCCGCGAAGGCCATGGCCGAGGCGGGCGCCAGCCTGGTGATGTTGGGCGGCAATCCGATCAACTTGTCGCGCGGGCTGGCGAACCTCGGCGAGTTGACGCGCCAGATGGAGCAGGAGATCGGCGTGCCGGTGCTCACCAGCAGCCAATCGCAGATCAAGGCTCTGCAACTGCTGGGCGCGCGCAAAGTGGCCACCGTTCATCCCTACGAGGCCGAGCACAATCCGCGGCACGAAGCGGCGATTCGCGAATTCGGCTTCGAGCCCGCCGGCGTCATCGCCATCGGCGGCGGCTTCAGCGGCCTCGGCGGCATAGCCGACGATACGGCCCTCGCCCTGGCACGGCGCATCAAGCAGGGCCATCCCGAAGCCGACACCATCCACTTCGCCTCCGCCCATTGGGCGACCGCCGGCGCCATCGATGCCGTCGAACGCGAGCTCGGCGTCAATGTCATGACGTCGCACCAAGCCATCACCTGGGCATGCCTCAGGCGCGCCGGGATCGCCGACAGGATCGCCGGTTTCGGCCGGCTGCTGCGGGAGTTCTAAAGGCGGCTAGGAGCGGTTGCGCGCGGCCGACGCGGCCGCATCTTCAGCCTCCGCCAGGACTTCGCGCGTCAACTTCAGCAGTTCCGCCAGGGCGAACGGCTTGGCAAGCGTGCGGTCGGCGCCGAGGTGCTGGGCCGTGCGCAGGAAATCCTTGTTGCCCGTGCGCCCACCGCCGGAAATGGCGATGATCCGAATCGACGGGTAGCGGCGCCGCAATTCCAGGATGGTCTCGATGCCTTCTTTGTCGGGCATCAGGATATCGGTGATCACCACGTCGGGAACCGACAGGGCTATGCGGGTCAGCCCCTCGTTGCCGTTCGCGGCCTCATGAACGATGAAACCTTCGAGTTCGAGGGCAGTGCGCACCTGCAAACGGATCAGTTGTTCGTCATCGATCACAAGAATGACTTTACCTTGTTGATCCGACACCGTTTTTCCTTCCTCGCTCCCGGGAACAGACCGCTGGGTCCGCGAATAGGCTCAACAATCTATTAACCGCCTGAACCTAAAGTTCTTTAACGCAACAGCATACGTGACGGCTCAGCCCGCCCCGTACATCTAGGCGCGGTCGAACGAGTATGAAACAACAATTGGACGATTGCTATGGCAAGGAACGGACCGGCCTGGTTTGAGAGGGGACGCCTTGCGTTTGGTCACAGTCGTAAAAACAAAACCGCCACGGACAATCCCGCCCATCCGAGCCGGATTGATGTCGCGCGCCGTTTCATCGCCGACATCAATAACCATCCCCATTTGACGAATGGCCGTGACCAAGCGGATCCCGTCCAGATCATCGATCTCGCCTGCATCCGCGAGGCGCTCGGCGTCAAGTGGAGCAGCTACTCGGAAGTCATCCATCGCATTGCGACGCGCACCATCGAAAAGCACCTCGACAGCGCGCACACTTATGCGCGGCGCGACGATTGTTATGTGCTGACGTTCAAGGGCGCCCAGTTGCAGACCGCCAGGGACCGCACCCGTGCCATCTCGCTGGCGCTCGCCACATATTTGTTCGGCACCGGCAAGAACGATGCCGAACCGATGGCCGGCCGCGGACGGCCGAGCAAAAAATACCAACTCGTCGACGCGCGCGGTCGCTTGGCGCGCATCTTCGAGTGCGTGAAATCCGTTTTCCGCCTCCGCCGCGCGGTCACCTCGCGATTGCGCACGGGCGCCGGCAAAGATACTGGCGGAGCGACGACCCAAGCCACGACCGGACAGTGGAGCAACGAGGGCGCGCCGGCGAGGATCGGCAACGATACCAACCTCGACGGCATGACAGGCGGCGATCCGAGCCGTCCACCCGGCGGCGCGATGCCGCACGGCAACGTTTCGCCGGCCGACCATCGGGCGTCGGCGGGCCGCACGATAGGCGCGCGCCATGGTGGAACCGGCGAGCCGCACGCCGCCGCAAACCGTGGAGCAACCCGATCCGCCTCGCCCGCACCGTCCGTTTCACCGCTGTTCGTTCCCTCGCCGTCCAGCCTGTCGGCCGACCACGTTGCGCCGTCGCGCCCGACCGTTCAAGCCCAGGCGCATTCCGCATCCACCAACGGTCATGCCGCACCGCAGCGTTTCGGTGCCGAGGCGACACCACCGGTCATCACGGCCGACCTGACGCCGCCATCCCAACCAGAGCCGTTCGATGCGGACGAAATCAACGCGCTGGAAAATGCCATGATCGCGGCAGCCGATCGGCTCGCGCGTGAAAGCGCCCGCCACGGTTTCGCGCCGCCGATTCGCGGACTGCACTATTTCTATCGGCCCATGTGGAGCGTTCGCACCAACATGATGGCCATCTCCTCTTGCGTGCCGATTGCGCGCCTGCCGTCTGGCGAAATGGTGACGGGCGCGGCGGTGGTGCCGCAAGGCGCATCATCCGATTTTCTCCAGATGTTGGATCACGCGGCGCTGACCCATGTCCTGAGCGACGGACAGAAGCTAGCCGAAGCGGAGCGCAGCACGCTGGTGTCGATCCCGGTGCACTGCGAAACGCTGTGCGACAAGGAACGTCGTGCGGCCTATATCAAGATGTGCCACGGCTTGCCGCCCGGCGCGCGGCGCCGCATCCTTTTCGAATGTCTCGGCGTTCAGCAAGGCATGGGGCAATCCCAACTGGTCGCCGGCCTGATGGCCTTGAAGCCGTTCTGCGCGCTGACCGTGGGACAGTTGCCGCTCGACACCAGCAACTTCACGTTCTGGAAAACGTCCGGTCTCTCGAGCGTGGGTGTGGATATTTACGACCAGATGGGAAGCGGCAATGGCGGGGAAACGGAACTGATCGAAAGATTGGAGCGTTTCGTCTTTTTCACCAGCCAGAGCGGGCTGCGCTCCTACGTCCGCGGATTGAGCACGTTGAGTCTCGCCGCCGCCGCGGTCGCCGCCGGCTTCGATTTCGTCGAAGGCGGCATCATTCAGGATCAGATCGAACCATCGGATGTCCGCTCCTTCACCTTGGAAGATCTCTACCTGCAGTTCGCCGGCGCCCGTCGCGCGCCTTCCCGGATCGCGTCGTAGCCGGCCGCTCCGCCTCCTTCGAAAGACCCGCGCCCAACCATCGGCATCAAAAGCTCGTGTGCTCGCCACGCGACACGGCGCGCGGCCTTGCATGGCCCCCGTGGGCTTGGCACAATCTTGCCCGGCCACGGCGCGGCTATGGCCACAATGGGCGAATTTATTCCCAGTCTCGGCGCATGTCATAAGCGGCATGGGCATTTCCCGATTTCGCGTTCCAACCGGGCCCGGCCGGCGTCCCGTTTCGGCCGCGTTGAAAGAGCCGCAGCTCGCAGTCCAGTGCGCAAGAACACACCCCACAATCAGGAGGAATCGATGACCGCCTTTACCCGTACCCCGGCCACCAAGGCGCTCGCGGCCGCGAGCTTCGCCGCCGTAATCATGGCCGGCGCCGCGGCCGTTCACGCCCAGAACACCAGCACGCCGCCGCGGCTCGACGTGCCCTATGTGCCGACCGAGCAGAAGACTGTCGAAGCAATGCTCGACATGGCCAAGGTCGGTCCCAACGATTTCGTCATCGACCTCGGCTCGGGCGACGGCCGCATCGTCGTCACCGCCGCCCAGCAATATGGCGCGAAGGGCTTCGGCGTCGATCTCAACCCGCAGCGCATCAAGGAGGCCAACGAGAACGCCGAGCGCGCCAAGGTCACCGACAAGGTGAAGTTCTACAACCAGAACCTGTTCGACACCCAGATCGGCGAAGCGACCGTGCTGACTATGTATCTGCTGCCGAGCGTGAATTTGCAGCTGCGCCCGCGGCTGTTCACCGAGCTCAAGCCCGGCACGCGCGTCGTCTCGCACGACTTCGACATGGGCGACTGGCAGCCCGACAACCACGTCGATCTCGGCCGCGACCAGGTGTTCTTCTGGGTCATCCCGGCGCAGGTCGGCGGCAATTGGACGATCAAGGCCGGCAACGACAGCTACAAGGTCAACCTCGAGCAGAAGCATCAGCAGATCTCGGGCAACGCGGCCGGCGGCAAGAACGGCAAGCTCGAAGGCAAGCTGCTCGGCAACGAGGTCAGCTTCACCCTCGACGGCAAGAAATACACCGGCAAGGTCGACGACAAGGGCAACATGTCCGGCACCGGCGACGGCGGCGTGAAGTGGAGCGCGACGAAGGGCTGATCGGCTCGCCTGAGCGAGCGTTAGAAGAGCGGCTGGTGGAAAATTCCATCGGCCGTTCTTGGTTTATCTTTTCCGTCATGGCACGGCTTGACCGGGCCATCTCATCCCGCGTTTCTTTTCGTCATGGCCCGATTTAGTCGGGCCATCCACGCGTTTTTCTCGTGAGAAAAAAGTCGTGGATGGCCGCAACAAGTGCGGCCATGACGACGATGGGTATTGTTTGCTTGCTGGAGATGGCCCGGTCAAGCCGTGCCATGACGGCAAAGTACAGACGCCGCGGCGCTATCCGTTCTTCGCGTCCGCCGGAAACACCAGCGACTTGATGACCACCGGCACGGCGCCAGACGACGGGATCAGCGCGCCGATATCGACGTAATCGAACTCCTCGAGGATCACGCCGTCGATCGAGATCACCGGCGCGGCGATCTCGATCTCTTCTTTCAGATGCAGTCCAAGCAGGCCGCCGATATCGCCGTCGCTGACCAGCACCAGCGGATGACCCTTGGCGAGAATCGGCTGCAACGCCGCCGTGACGCCGCAGCAGAAATTGTCGAGCCGGCGGAACGAGGCCGAGCCTTCCCAATGAAAGGCGACGGCGACCGGCGCGCGCGAATCCTCGAGGCCGAGACGCACCAGGGACTTGCGCAGCGCCTCGCTCACGGCGTTCGGATCGATGTCGCCGGCGAGCGGGAAGTCCGGCTTGACCGCCGGCAGGTTGCGCACCGGCACCGCGTGGGCGGGCGAGATGAAGATCGTGCTGCCGCTGACCTGGATGGTGTATTGCGAGGCGCCGATCACGGTGGCGCGGATGCCGTTGGTCGGCGCCTCGACCGCGATACCGAGCCTGTCCACCCGTTCGCGGACCGCCTTGGCGAGGCGCGCGCCGAGATCGCCGAAACCGCGCGGCTCGCGGCCATAGATGAATTCCGACACGCCGCCGGAGAAGGTGATGACATCGATGGGGCCCCGGTATGTCAGCTCGGGCAGGCGCAGCAGATGCTTCTTCTCGGCCAGTACCTGTTTGAGCTCGATGAGTTCCATCAGCTGGTCGGCCATGCGCGCGACGATGCGATCGAGCTCGTCCTCGCCCATGACGCGGCCGAGCGTGAGCGCGATACCTTCGAGCTTCGCGTAATAACGTCCGGCGTCCTCGATGCGCGTCACGCGGCCCTGCTCGTCCATGGCGATGAGCCGCGCGCCGACGTCGATGGCGGTGACTTCCTTGACCTTGCCGCCTTCGCAGATCGCGATCTTGCTGGTGCCGCCGCCGATATCGACATTCATCGCGACGCGCCCGATCGAATTGCCCGCCGCGCCCGAGCCATGGGCGGCCATGGTGGTCTCCAGCGCGTCGCCGGCCGAGACCGCGACGAAGCGGCCGGCCTCGCGCGCGAACAGGTCGGCGATGGCGCGCGCGTTGCGCCGCCGCACGGCGACGCCGGTGAGGATCAAGGCGCCGGTATCCACATCCTCGCGGGTCAGCCCGGCGAGATCGTATTGCGCGTCGATGAAACGACCGAGCGCGTCGGAATCGATGGTGGCCTCGTCGACATAGGGCGTCAGCAGGATCTCGGATTCCGCCAGCACCTGGCGCTTGGTGATGACATAGCGCGAACCCTGATGCTCGAGCTCGAGACGGGAGAACACGAGATGGGAGGTGGAGGAGCCGATATCGACGCCGACGCTGGTCAGGGTCAGGGTCTCCTCGTCGGAGATATGCCGGCGCGCGGCGGTGAAGCCGGCGGAGGTCTCTTCTTTTTTCTCGGGAACCGCGACCGTGTCGGCCGCGCCCTCATGGCCGCCGCCGAAACCCGCCAGCACGCCGCGCTCGTTACTATCCGCCATGATCGACCAAGCTTCCCTGCTGCCCCGCGCGTTTTCAATGCGCGGGCAAGGTAGCGGAAAACGGCAGGGCAACGAAAGGGGCAAGGCAGGGGCCGCCCCGGAAGTCATTCAGAAAGCGGGAGGTGAAGGGAGCTTCCTTTCTTCGCTTGCCCTGAGGCCCCGTTCGCAGCAGCGCCTCAGCCCCGCCTAACGAACAGTTAATCGCCGCCCACTATCCTGGGCCCGACAATCGGCGAGGGTGCAATGTCAGCGGTCCAGATCGGAAACGCGGGCGAGCATTATGTGATGGCGTGTCTTTTGGCGCGCGGATTCCACGCAGGATCGGCAGACCGAGGCAATCCTCATTTTGACATTCTCGTTCGCACAAAGGCTGGCGAATTCCGCGCTATCCGGGTGAAGACGACGAGCGGCTTGTCTTTTTAGTGGACTGCCAGAGAAGAGTGCCCTTTGCCTAGCTTCAACAAGGACATACCAGATCCGCACGATATTTAGGTAATCATCGTGTTAGGCCAGCGATACGATCTTCTTGAAATCCGTTTCTCGCAAAATGCGAATCACATAGCCCTTCTCAATCAACCCTTCCGCTTTTCGGTGTTTCGCGCTCTTGTCGTGTCCGGCCAATTTTTGAATGTCCTGGTCTCCCACGACAAGCAGAGTGGTCTTTTTTGTAATTCCACTCTCTACAGTGCAACCAGCCGTCGCAGCCAAATCCGCCGCCGCCCGTCTAGGAAGGTCGAGAGCGCCCGTAAAAACAAGAACCTCACCATATAGCGGACCCTCGGGGTTTCCGTCGCGACGAATCGGGGCTGAGCTTTCAGGGTAGATCGGGTTTTGGACACGACGAATCCAGCCGTCGATATCTAACGACGCTGCCCCGCACGCCCTCAGCATAATCTCCGCTGCCGCCCTCGCATCTTCGCCCGCGTCATGATGGTTGAAGTTGATGCCGAGGTCGGAAGATATGTTCGCTAATCCGTAGCCTCGAAGAGCGTATTTTTCCGGCCATGCCCGACGCGCGACACGCGCACTATCGAGCCAAGTTCGCGCGCTAATAGGAAGCCCGTATTTCTCCGCTGCGCTCGCGACGGCGACACGATCAAAGCCCGTGTGGCTGACAACAACGGCGTTTGCCGTCCAAGCGAGGAAGCCAGGATACACATTCGGAAACGTAGGAGCATCCTTCACCTTGTCTTCGTCGATACCGTGAATCTCGATATTGATCGCGTCGAAAAAGTCTTCGGGATTCACAAGGGTTGACCACTTCTCAACGATCTTGCCGGACTGAACGGACACGAGGCCAACTTGGCATATACTGGCCAAATCGGGATTTGCCGTCTCGACATCAATGGCAACGAAGTCCATGAATGCGTCCCCTGATAGCGTTACGACACATTAGGGACTGCACCCGATGAAAGCAATTCTCGCAGGCGTCGGAACATCCATCGCCGCTTTCGTTCTTGTCGGCTTGCTCCTAGGTCCGACTTTTTGTCGCGCCTGTACACGCCAGCGGCGGGCAGGGCAAAGGTAAAACGAAAACGAGCGGCCCCTTGGCGGAACCGGCCCATTCATCGCGGCGACAAGCGGATCGCACTCGCCCGTCGGTGCATGGAATGACGCGCCTCAGACTCAGCTAGTCGGTACGCTCACCATTCAAAATCGCCAGCACGTAATTGCGATAAACCAACCACGCGCCAGGGCACGCCAGAGTTGCAGATTCTTCGGGCGTGCGACCTTGCGCCATGAGCATGCGTGCCTGGCGTGTTGCACACCGAACGATAAGTTTATCCAAGGGGTCGGTTGGTTTAGGATGTTCGATAGCGTTGGTCAGGTGCTAACTCCACCGTGGGTTGACGTTAGGCTGTCGGGGTGTTCAAGCACCTCGGCAGCCGCCTCATCTCCCAAGTCTGACCTATTTATCCTAACTCTTCGTTAACAATTTGAGAGTCATACGCTGTAGACCCATAGACTGCAAACCGCGACAGATTCCGGCATGGACATACGGAAAACGGTCGCGAAAAACGTGCGCGAATTCAGGCAAGACAAAATCTGGTCGCAGGAAGAGCTTGCGGATCGCGCTGGGGTGCACCGCACCTATATTTCGCAAGTCGAGCGCGCGATCACCAATCCGACTGTGACCGTCGTCGCGAAAATCGCTCATGCGCTTGGCGTCGAGCCTCATGAGCTTTTAAGGCCGCGTTAAATCCGGCCGCCTACGATTGGCCTCATGGCCAATGAATTGGAGCAACGCCCGAACTCGCACGCCATCGGACTATCGGGAAAATTTCTGGTCGCCGCGCACATGGCGATTCGCGGCTGGGAAGTGGTTCACACGTCCCATGGCCATCCTGGATATGACTTGCTCGCACACAAGGGCGGGCGTGTTGTAGGGATCAGGGTGAAGACTGCCAGCGATACCACCATAAAGTGGACAGCCAAGGAAGACAGACTCCTCGCCCATTACAGGCCGGGCAACCCCGACGATTTTACGGCCATGGTGCTGCTCGACGGCGGGGGAGTTCAGGAGGCGCGAGTCTACGTCGTCCCGACCGACATAGTTGTCGCGGCTGTGGAGCGTGACAACGAGTTATATCATCGGCACCCGAACCGCGACGGCAGCACGCGCAAGGAAACCGATTTTCGCGTGATGCGGTTCAGCGGCAAGGACCGTCCGGCCAACACAGCCTATGGATATGCCGAGAAGTTTGCAGAGTATATCGACGGCTGGCGCTTGTTAGACGGATTAGACTAGTCCGCAACAGGTGGGAGTTGAGACACATGAGATTCAAGCGGATCAAGTTTCAACAAACCAGCAGAGGGTGAACATCGGGTCGGTGTCCACGCTAGATTGCCACGGTGTGCTTTGTGCCGATGCTACAGTCGGCAAACCCATGATCTGCACCAGGATGAGTACCGCATTTGAAATGGTGCCGCAGGAGGGACTCGAACCCCCGACCCGCGCATTACGAATGCGCTGCTCTACCAACTGAGCTACTGCGGCCCGCATCGTGGAGCCGGGCGAGGCGAAACCTCGGCCGGGCTCCCGCTCGATGACGTGCAAGCGGCCCGCCGGATCGGCGGGTGCGGGGTTTTAGCACGATATCCGTTAACAGGAAACACCTTGGGCGGCCGCGGCGTCGGACGGCACGATGGCCGGACAGGACCGCCGCCCCGCGCGCGGGCGCGCCGTCCGACGCCGCGGCCCATTGCCGGCTCACGCGTCCTGGGCTAGGGTCGCACCAGCTTCCAAAGCCTCGCTTCGTTGGAATTGTTCATGAACATCAAGCCGTTCTACGTCTACCAGAAGGCCGCTTTCCCGGCCGATTTCTGCGCCAAGGTGATCGAGGTCGGCAACACGTTGCCGCGCCGGGTGGGCGACAGCCTGGGCGGCGGCCCCGCGGCGCGCGATGACTTCAGCATCCGCTCGACCGAGCGCGGCTTCTTCCCGCTCGATGGTCCGCACGCCTGGATCTACCAACATGTCATGCAGTTCGTAAATGCCGCCAATAAGCAATATTGGAACTTCCGCATCGGCGCGCACGAGCTGTTCCAGTTCGGCGTCTACAATCCCGGCCAGTTCTATAGCTGGCATGTGGACCAGTTCTCCGAGCCCTACAAGCCGCCTCACCCCCATGCGGGCCTGACCCGCAAGCTGTCGATCACCGTGCAGCTCGATGATGACGACGATTACGAGGGCGGCGAATTCGAGATGCGCGAGCCGTGCGACTACGACAAGATCCAGCGCGTCGAGGGCATCCGCGCGCGTGGCTCCTTGATCGTTTTCCCTTCCTTCGTCATGCACCGGGTGACGCCGGTGACGAAAGGCGTGCGTCGCTCGCTGGTCGGCTGGATCCTGGGACCGCCGTTCGTCTGAGCGGAATTTCCAGAGATAATCGATAATTTCACGGAGGCACGCTCGCGCGCGTGGCTGCCGAGTTGCGCCCCTACACCCCCTCCCCCTCGATGGGGGAGGGCCGGGGTGGGGGTGACGTGGGCATGGCAGGAAATGCGCGCTGACTGACAGCACCCCCCACCTAACCTCCCCCACAAGGGGGGAGGAACAAATATGAGCGAGCGCATCGCAAGGCCGTTCGCCTGATCAAGACTTACACGGCCGAGAAGACATAGCCCGCGCGCCGCCGTCGGGCCAGTCGGACTCAGCTTTGCGTCGAGCCACCCACGGCGGGGGCCGGCGGGAAGATGGTGCCGGTGCTGGCGACCCCCTGGCCGGGCGCCATCGGACTGGCGAGACCCGGCGTGACGAGGCCGGGGCCAGCCAAGCCCTGGCCACCCATGCCGCCACCGGCCAGGATGGCGATCGGCCGCGGGCTGGCCCATTCCAGCGTGTCGAACGCCTGGCAACCCGGGCAGAGCGGCGTCCAATCCAGGGCGCGCGCGCCGCAGTCGCGGCAGGTCCATGTCTCGTCGGGCCGGGCGAAACCGGCGCGCTCCAAAGCCCGCCGCGCCGCCGCGCCATCGCCGTGCTCGGCCTCCTCGAGTTCGGCCAGCAGGCGGAAGGCGCGCGCCGGCGAATCCCCCGCCGAGCCTTGGCCCATCCCATCGGGGCCAGCGGCCTCGCGGCCGCCCAAGCCCGTGGCCGCCGTCAGCTCGCCGCGCGCCTTGCCCCACAGGCCAGCGGTCATGGCGGCACGCGCCAGGGCCAGATGGCTTTCCAGATGGTCGGGCGCCAGCTTGGTCAGCCGCTCGATCTGGCCCACCCGTTTCAGCGGGTCGCTTTCCGGCCGCGCCTCGCCATAGAGTCGCGCCAGCTCGGGCTGGGGCGACAAAGGCCACGTCTGTTCGATGATCTTGGACGCCTCGCGCTTGTGGCCGTCGCGGATCAGCAGGGCGGCGAGCCGGGTCGCGAGCGGCGCCAGGCCGGGCGCCAGCCGATGGCTGCGGCGCGCGAAACGCAGCGCGTCGGCTTCGTGGCCGCTGCGTTCGGCCTGCAGGCTTTGCGCGTGGGCCAGAATGGCGAGGTCGCGCCGGGCGCGTGCCGGCGCCAGCACCTTGCGCTTCTCGGCGTGCTCGACGATTTCCTCGGCGGCGCGCCATTCGCCTTGGCGGATCAGGAGATCGAACAGCGCGGTGAGCACCCACGGCGTGTTGGGCTTCAACTCATAGGCGCGGCGGGCGAGCGTCAGCGCGCGCGGCATGTCGCCGGCGCGCGCCGCCTGGGACAACAGCCCGCGCAGGCCGAGAAATTCGGTCTCCGGCCGTTGCAGCATCAGCGTGAAGTAGCGCTGCGCTTCGCGCTCATCGCCCTCGAGCTGGGCGGCCTGGGCGGCGAGCAGAAGCGGCAGCGGCGTTTCGCCCGCAGCGATCAGCGCCTCGGCGCGGCGCGCCTGGAGGCGGGCCGCGACCGCGTCGCCGGCTGCCACGGCAACCATGCCACGCGACAGGGCGGCATAGCCGCGCCGGCGCCGGCGCGTTTCGCGCCACGCCGCCAGCCGAGATGGCGCCGTCACCACAAAGATCCAGAAGCGCAGCAGCATCGTCAGCAGCAGGGCGATGGTGCCGACGCCGAGCGCCAGAAGCCCGACCGGCGCTTCGATGCGATAGCCGAGCCAGTCGATCGTCACGTGGCCGGGATTGACGGCGAACCAGCCGGCCGCGATGAGAACGACCGCCAGCGCAATGGAGTAGAGAGCGAATCGGATCATGGACCGCGCGGGGCTTCGGCGGGCGCGGGTCCTGGGGCCGTGCTGCCATGCAGCGCCAGGCTACGCCGCGCCAGATTGGCGAAGGCGGTCTCCGCGGTCAGCCGGCCGCGCGCGTCGCGCAGCCAATCGTCGAGCGCGGCGGACTGCGCATCGGACAGATCGCGCCGCGCCGCATCGCTGTCGAGCAGCGCGACCGCGCCGGCGAGATCGTCGACGGCGAGCCGCTGCGCCGCGCGATCGATCAGCGTGACGCCGTCCGCCTGGCCTTGGGCCCGGGCGGAGGTCTGCGCCGCATTGGCGTCGAGCCGGCGCACCGTCACCACCGAGGACAGGCGATCCCAGATCTCGCCCCAGAAGGTGCGTTCCGCCGCCGGAGCCTGGCCCGCCGGTTCCGCGGCGCTGGTCTGCGCCGGCTTGGCGGGTTCGGCGAGCGTGAGGCTCGCGAGGCGCTGGCGCAACACGGACAGTGTCGGCACGCCGGTCGCGGCGAACGGCGCGAGCCGATCCATCTCAGCCGTCAGCACACCGTCGCTGCCGGCCGCCACGCGCAGCGCGCTCAGCACATCGGCGTACGGCAGGCCGCGGTCGAGCGCGGTGCGCAGGGAGAGCAGGCCGAGCGCCAGCGATTCGCCCTTCAGCGCGGTCTGCGAGATGGCGGTCAGTGGCGCCGCGATCTTCTCCACGCTGGCGAGCCGCCGCTCGAGGTCTGGAATGGCAACCAACGCCGGGGCGGCCTTCTCCATCGTGCTCATGCGGCGTTCGAGATCGACCACGACGGCCACGGCGCTCGCCATCTTCTCCACAGCGGCGACACGCTTGTCGAGATCGGCGATCGCGGCGGCCGACGTCGCCGCCTTCTCGACCGCCGCGGTGCGTTTCTCGAGCTCGGCGATGGCGCGCGAAATATCCTGCAGCGCCGCCTGCACGGCCGGCCGCACCGTCTCCTGCGCGGCGTCCTGGGCGGCTTCTTGCGCCACCGCCTGGGCCGATTGGCGATTTTCGATCAAGGCATCCGCCAGCATGGTTGGCGTCACCACCGGCTGTTCGATCAAGCCGGCGAGGCGGCCGTCGAGCGCGGTCAGGCGGTTCTCCAAATCGGCCAGGCGGGAGTCGGCGCCGGCCGCTGCTTTTTGTTCGAGGGCGCCGAGCCGGTTGGTAACGTCGCCGAGCGACGCCCGAAGTGCCTGCAGTTCGGCGGTGACCGCCAGCGCCGTGGAGGGTACGGCGGGCGAAAGGGCCGGCGCCGTGCTCGGCGGCGCGGATGGAGTTGGCGCGGATGGCGTCGGGGCAGCCGCGCGCGGTGCGCTCGGCGGTTGCGCGCCGGGCGATGCGGGCGGCGCGACGGAAATCGTGGTCGAAGGCGTCTTTGGAGTGCCCGCGATCCAGCGTCGCACCGAATCGGGCGACAGCATGACGAAAGCGAAAGCGGCCGTGATCAACACCAGCACGGTGAGCAGCAGTGCGCCGCTCCGACGTCGCGGCACGTCGCGCGGCGCGGCGGCATCGTCGGCGGCCCGCCGGGCTCCGCCCGCCGCACCCGTGCCGGCCGACGAACGGCCGACCCCGGCGATCGTCGGCGACGGTTGCTTCGGAGGCTGGGTGTCGGCGTTCTGATCGGTCACGTCATCTCCCTGGCCGATGGCCTTCCATTCGAACCGGTCATGCCGTCGGCGCTCGCAAGGCGGGATCGCCCAGGCAGCCGAGCAGCCCCTCCTGATCCGGCCGCGGCGCGACGACGACCGCCCGCCAAACCGCCGCGCCCGCGGCCTGTGCGACCGCTCGACTCAGACAGAGCGCCGCGGTGCCGGCCAGCAAGGGCAGCGCACCCGCGTCGCGGCATAGAGTAACAAACGCCGTCGCGGTGCGGGGAGAGAAAAACGTGACCGCGTCGATCCGATGATGGCGCAGCGCCGCGAGAGCGCCAGCCGACAGTGCCGTGGCTTTACGCGCGGCATAGATCGCGGTGCGGCGCACGACGAACCCCGCCGCCGTCAACCGGCCAGCCAGGTCTCCCGCGACCTGGGAACCGGCGATATGGAGCAGCGGGCCATCGCCCGGCGACAGCCGCCCAAGGACCAGGGCCGCCAGGGCCTCGACGTCCCCCGCAGCCGATTCGACCTGGCGGAATCCGGCGGCGCGCGCGGCCTTGTCGGTGGCATCGCCGACCGCGAGGACCGGCACGTCGATGAATTGCGACAGATCGCTCCGGTTGCGCCGTTGCAGGGCGCGCACGCCATTGACGCTGGTGAACAGCACGGCCTGCGCGTCCTCGCGGGTGAGCGGCGGACCGGGCAGATCGACGATTTCGAGCATGGGCTCGATCACCGTCTCGATGCCGCGGGCGGCGAGCGCCGCGGCAAAGGATTCGGCATCCTCGCGCGGCCGCGTCACCAGCAGCCGCATCAGTCGGAGTCCTTCAGCGCGTCGGATGCGGCGAAGAATCCGGGGCCGCCGCGGTCGCGCAGTTCCGATCCCGCATCATGGCCGAGGCTCTGAGCATTCGCCGCCTCGCCTGTCCGCGAGGTTTCAAGCAAGCGGCTGCCGTCCGGCGTGAAAATGGCGACGCGCAGGGACAAGGTGGCGCCCGCCAGTGTCGCCAAGGCGGCGATCGGCGTGCGGCACGAACCATCGAGCGCGTCGAGCGCGGCGCGCTCGGCGGTGATGGCGATGGCCGTGGGCCTGTGGCTGACGGAATCGATGAGCGCGCGCAGCGGCGCGTCGTCGGCGCGGCAGACGATGCCGATGGCGCCCTGGGCAGGCGCCGGCAAGATCTCGTCGGTGCCGAGCGTGACGCCGCCCGGATAGCCGTCGCCCTGGGCGAGACCGAGCCGGCGCAGGCCGGCGAGCGCCAGCAGGATCGCGTCGGCTTCGCCGTCGCGCATCTTGCGCAGGCGGGTTTCCACATTGCCGCGGAACGGAACGATCCGCAGGTCGGGCCGCGCGTGACGCATCTGGGCGGCGCGGCGCAACGACGAGGTACCGACCCGCGCGCCCCGCGGCAAATCCCGCGGCCCGCCGCCGGAGCGCGCGATGAAGACGTCGCGCGGATCCTCGCGCTCCAACACGCCGGCGATGACCAGCCCGTCGGTCATCTTGGTCGGCATGTCCTTCATGGAATGCACCGCCAGATCGGCCCTGTGCGCCAGCAGCGCCTCGTCCAATTCCTTGGTGAAGAGTCCCTTGCCGCCGATATTGGCGAGGCTACGGTCGAGGAAGCGGTCGCCGGCGGTGCGAATGACCATCTTATCCACCACGAGCCCGGCGCGTTTCCGCGTCAGCAGGTTGCGCACGCATTCGGTCTGGGCGAGGGCAAGCGGGCTGCCGCGCGTGGCGATGACGAGCCCGTTCTCGCCCCGATCATGGCCCGTGCCGGCGCTGGTGTTGATGGTCGACATGCCCCGGTTTAATCCGTTCGCCCGCGCCGCGCAATGCCGCAGGAAGCGCCGGAGACACAGCGGCCGAGCCCCTGACGAGGGCGGTTTCCATCGTGGCGACGGGGAAACCAAGCGTGTAGAGTGCCGCGCCATGCCGGATCCGCGAGACACCGCATCGAGCCAGCCGAAGATCGTGTTGGGGATCGAGACCAGTTGCGACGAGACCGCCGCCGCGGTGGTGCGCGAGGACCGCGCCATTCTGTCGAGCCGCGTGCTGTCGCAGATCGACGAGCATCAGCCCTATGGCGGCATCGTCCCGGAGATCGCCGCGCGCAGCCATCTGGAGCATATCGACCGGCTGATCGACGAAGCGCTCGCCGAAGCCGGCGTGACCATGGCCGAGCTCGACGGAATCGCGGTGACCGGCGGACCGGGCTTGATCGGCGGCGTCATTGTCGGCGTGATGACGGCCAAGGCCATCGCGCTGGTACACAACAAGCCGCTGCTCGCGGTCAATCACCTGGAAGCGCACGCGCTCACCGCGCGGCTGACCGACGATCTGCCGTTTCCCTATCTGTTGCTGCTGGTCACCGGCGGCCATTCCCAATTGCTCATCGTCGAAGGCGTCGGCCGCTATGCGCGGCTCGGCACCACCATCGACGACGCGGTCGGCGAGGCTTTCGACAAGGCGGCCAAGATGCTCGGACTCGGCTATCCCGGCGGTCCGCTGATCGAACGCGCCGCGGCCGGCGCCCCCGCGGCATCCCGCGCGCGCTTTGTGCTGCCACGGCCGCTGCTCGGCAGGCCGGGCTGCGATTTCTCATTCTCCGGCCTCAAGACGGCGCTGCGCCAGGTTATCGCCACCCTGCCCGCGCCGCTCGCGGCCGACGACGTCGCCGCCATCGCCGGCGCCTTTCAGGACGCGGTGGCCGACGTCATGGCCGATCGCACCGCCCATGCCATCGACAGATTCCTTGATCGCCATCCATCGCCGCCGGCGCGCCATCTGGTGGTGGCGGGCGGTGTCGCCGCCAATAGCGCCCTACGCGTTCGGCTGCGCGAGCTCGCCGCGAAATCCGGATTCCGGCTGGTCGCGCCGCCCGCCGCCCTGTGCACCGACAACGCCGCCATGGTCGCCTGGGCCGGGCTCGAGCGCCTGCGCCTCGGGCTCACCGATTCGCTCGACTTCGCGCCGCGGCCGCGCTGGCCGCTCGATCCTTCCGCCCCGCCGGCGGTCGGCGCCGGGGTCAAGGCGTGACCGCGCCGGCGCCGCGGCCCATAGCCAGGCCGGCGGACCGGGCGCAAATCCTGCGCGCCATCGCGTTCGCCCTGGTATCGTCGGTCTGCTTCACGGTCGTGCCGGTCTGCGTGCGCTATCTCTCGACCTGGCTGCCGGCGGCGGAAATCGTCGTGTTCCGCAATTTCCTCGGATTTCTTCTGCTGCTGCCGTGGGCCCTGAACGCCGTCTACCGCGCCGGCTGGGGCGCGCTCGCGCCGGGCGCCATGCGGTTCCATGTGCTGCGCGCGCTGCTCAACGGCGTCGGCATGATCCTGTGGTTCTGGGCGCTGTCGAACATGCCGCTCGCCGACGCGGTCTCGCTGCAGTTCACGCTGCCGCTATGGTCGGTGGTCTTCGCCGTGGCTTTTCTGAGCGAACGGGTCGGCCCGCGCCGCCTGACCGCCCTGCTGATCGGATTCGCCGGCGTGCTGATGATCGTCCGGCCCGGCTTTTCGGATTTCGGGCTGCCGGCCATGGCGGCGCTGGCGTCGGCGGCGTTATATGGCTCCGTCGTCGTGGTGGTGCGCCACCAGACCCATACGGTTCAGCCGACGGTCATCATGTTCTACACGACCCTGTTCATGACGCTGGTCGGCCTGGGCCCCGCGCTGATGGACTGGCAGCCGGTGCCGCTGGCCGCTCTGCCGTGGCTCGTGGCGCTCGGCATCTTCGGATTTCTCGCGCAATATACCCTGGCCCATGCGCTGAAACTCGCCGAAACCAAGGTGGTGACGCCGCTCGATTATCTGCGCCTGCCGATCACGGCGACCACCGCGTTCGTGTTGTTCGACGAGGTGCCCGACGCCTGGATCTGGGTCGGCGCCGCGGTCATTTTCGCCACCACCTATTATATCGCGCGGCGCGATGCCAGAATGCGGCCCCCGCCTGACGGTAAGGCGCCGGATCGAGATCGATGATATGAAAAATACCCGATGGCCATGAGCGATATCTCCCGAATCGGCATTGTCGGCGGCGGCGCCTGGGGCACCGCGCTCGCCGTCGCCTTGCAGCGTCCCGGGCGCGAAGTGGTGCTGTGGGCGCGCGAGGCGGAGGTCGTGCGCGACATCAACCAGACGCGCGAGAACCGTATCTTCCTGCCCGGTGTCCGGCTGCCCGACGGCATCGCGGCGACCAACGATCTCGCCGCCGCGGCGCGCGCCGGGGCGCTCCTGCTCGTAGTGCCGGCGCAACATGTCCGCGCCGTGGCCCGCGATCTGGCCCCCTCTGTGGCGGCGGGAACGCCGATGGTGATCTGCGCCAAGGGCATCGAGCAGAAAACCTCGGCGCTGATGAGCGACATCGTCGCCGAGGCACTGCCCCAGGCGCCGGTCGGCGTGCTGTCGGGCCCGACCTTCGCCGACGAAGTGGCGCGCGGCCTGCCCGTCGCGGTGACGCTGGCCATCTCGGACGCGGCGATCGGCCGCAATCTCGTGGCCGCCTTCGGTTCGGCGCGCTTCCGGCCTTATCTGTCGGATGATGTGATCGGCGCCCAGATCGGCGGCGCGGTGAAGAACGTGCTGGCCATTGCCTCGGGCATCGTCAGTGGCCGCGGCCTGGGCGAGAACGCACGCGCCGCCGTGATCACCCGCGGACTGCATGAGATGGTACGATTGGGTCAAGCCCTGGGAGCCCGCATGGAGACTCTGATGGGCTTGTCCGGTGCCGGCGACCTCATGCTCACCTGCATGAGTCGGAAGTCGCGCAATTTCTCGGTCGGCTACGCGCTCGGCGAAGGCAAGAGCCTGACGGACGCCATGGGCGGCAAGCCATCGGTCGCCGAAGGCGTGTTCTCGGCCTCGGCGGTGAGCGGGCTGGCGCAACGGATGGGAGTCGAAATGCCGATTTCGCAGGCCGTCGATGCGGTGGTCAATCGCGGCGCCGCGATCGACCGCATGATCGAGGAGCTACTCTCCCGGCCCTTCACCAGCGAATACGCTGGCCGGTAGGGAGGATTGCGTCGCGGCATGGGCGACCACCAGCGATTTGTCGCGGGTGGCATGGTCGATCAGCGCCGCGAGCTGATTTGCGACGCAGCCGTAGCTGAGGTCGTTGAGATGCAGCCCGTCGGGCGACAGCATTTCGTCCAGGGTCATCTGTCCGCTGGCCAGCCAATACTGCATGATCTCGAAGCGGCGGAACACGGCGACGCCCTTCTGCCGGCCTGCGCTGCGGATCGCTTCGACGTGTAGCAGGTTGCGCTGCTGGCGGTTGAAGCTCGGCGCATATTGCGGCGACATCAACACCACATCGATGCCGGCGGCGCGCAGCCGATCGATGCCGGACATGACATGGCCGCGCAACGCATCGGCCTTGTCGTCCTGCAGGGCACCGTTGGTGCCGGACTGCCAGATCACGAGATCGGGCTCCTCGGCCAACACGTCCCTGTCGAAGCGCGCCATCATCTGGGTCACGCGTTCGCCGCCGACACCGCGGTTGAGCACGGCAATATCGGCCTCGGGCCAGAGCCGTTCGAGTTCGTCCTGGAGACGCGTCGGATAGGCATTGCCGGGCTCCGAAGCGCCGACACCCTCGGTCGATGACGAACCGATGGCGACGATCTTGATCGGCTGATCGGTGCGCAGCTTGAGCGCCGTGCGGGCCAGCGGCACATTCTGGGCAATGAAGCTTTGGGGAACGTTGCAGCGGCCCTGGTCGGACCATTCGCCGTCGGCGGCCACCGGCCCGGCGAGCACCGCGATCGCCAGCAGCGCGACGCAGCAGCGCAGCTTGCTGAAGCGCGACGGCAGGGCGTCGTTCACGGGGAGAAGCGGGAATGACACTGCGCGACTGACTTTCTGAGTTTCACCGAACGGCTTTGTGGATTATCTCAGCGAGCAGTCGTCCGAGGCAGCCATGCACTTTGGCGGCGAGCTGCCTGCGGTCATTGCGCGGAACATTGTCGTAATCGAAGCGGCCACTATAAGCCCAATACTTCATGATCCCCAGACGGTCGAAAACCGCCACATCTGACTGCGCGGCTATGGCACTCATCATATCATCATAGGGGTCATAATTGAGAAGCAATTCCATGCGGCGAGAATACTGCATGTTCATTAAGACAACGTCGATGTCCTCTTTGTGAAGGATGTCAATGCCTTGCGATAAGGCATGGCCGAACTCCTCGACATCGATGTTATTCACCGTATCGACCGTGCCGGTTTGCCAAACCACCAGGGTGGGCTCGAGCGCCACCACGTCGTCCTCGATACGGTCCACCATCTGGCGTGTCGACTGGCCGCCGATCCCCTGGTTGATCACGACGATCTTCGCGCCTGGAAGCAGACGGGACAATTCCGCCTGGAGCTGGGCCGGATAGGCATCGGCCCGGGTGGCAGCCCCGGTGCCCGCCGTCGACGACGTGCCGAACGCCACGATTCGGATCGACTTGCCGGCCTTGAATGCCGCGCGGGTATGGCGCAGCGGTGTCGGCATATTCACGAACTCCGACGGCACGGTGCAGATGTCCGCCTGCGCAAGGGTGGCGCCCGCCGGGGACTGCGGCTGCGCCGCGGTCGGCTGGACGAGCGCTGCAACCGCCAGCACCATGGCCGCGGCAACGGATAGCCGCCAGGGCGGCACGCGTGTGATGCCAGTCATTCCGCCGAACTCCCCCCGAGCGCTTGTGGATTGGCGACAACCTGCCGTGGTGCGCGCTCCTTCGCCTTGTACCAGGCGAGCACACAGGCAGTGCCGATCATCGCCAGGATGCCAACCACATTGACGAAGATCTGGAAGGGCACCGAATTGTCGACTTCGATGATGGCGATGAGCCCGGCAAAGGACAGGAAGACCCCCAGGCAGAACACATGAAGCGAATGCTGCCCGCAAAGGATGACAGGCCATGCCGCGGTCGATCGGAAGAATCGGTTTTCCAGCCGCACGAAGTAGACCACCGCATAGGCCAGCGCGAGGAAATGAGCGAAGCGCCATAACGACAGGTTGGTCTTGTCGAACGGGTACAGCGATTTGAGCATGGTGTCGAACGGGCCGTCGCCGAGATCGGCGAAGTTCCAGCGCAGCGCCGCCACCAGGGCGAAGGCGAGGAAGGCCAGGGCGACGCCGAGCAACGCCCTATGGCGCGGAACCGGAAAGGCGTCGCGGCGCGATGAGCCGCCGAGCACGGCGCCGACCACGAACAGCAATTGCCAAGCCAGCGGATTGAAAAACCACACGGCACCCGGCGGGTAGCCCGGCAAGTTGATATGGAAATAGCGCACGACGCCGTAGAGCGCCGCCGCCACCGCCAGCGCCAGCAGCCGGCTTCTCATGCTGAGAAACAGCACGACCGGCAGGAACAGCAGCAGCACGATATAAAGCGGCAGAATGTCCATGTAGACCGGTTTGAACTTGAGCAGCATGGACTGAATGATCGCGACATGGGGCTCCTGCAGGAAACTCGCGATATTCATTTCTTCGACATACATGGGGTTGTCGAACTTGATCGACGTCCAGGCGACCTGGGCGACGAAGATCACGAACAGGAACAAGTGGGCGACGTAAAGCTGCCAGACGCGCCGCAGCACCCGCGCCGACGAGAAGACGATGCCTTCGCGCCGCGCCGCCCGCATATAGACCAGACCGGCCGCGTAGCCGGAGATGAAGATGAAGATCTCGGACGCGTCGCTGAAGCCGAAGTTCCGCACCGTGTAATCAGCGACGATGTTCCCGGGAATATGGTCGATGAAGATGAAGATCAGAGCGAGGCCCCGGAAAAAATCGAGGCGCAGGTCGCGGCCCGAGGGAATGACGGACGTCGACCGAACCGGAAATGCGCCGGGATGGCTCATGGACACTGCGTCGCCCTAAAGGAACTCGCTGCCCGATGCAGCGTGCAAAAGCCCGGCGAGTCTGCACCCCAGGCCCAGTGTTGGCAAGCGGCCGGCCCTCCTTTAAATTGCGCGCCGAGGGCGTGCGCGGCTTTAAATTGCGTGCCCATGGCGCGAGCGGGTAGAGTGCCGCGCCCAAATGGCGTGGCAGCCGATGCCCGCGCCCCTACGGCGCGATTCACCGCAGCCGCACCCCGGGAGTGATCCATGCTCTTCGTCATTCATGCCATCGACAAGCCGGGCAACATGGACGTTCGTCTCAAGACGCGGCCGGCCCATCTCGACTATCTCACCGCGGCCGGCGAAAAGGTCGTCGCAGCCGGCCCGACCCTGACCGATGATGGCTCCGGCATGACGGGCAGCGTGCAGATCATCGAGGCGGCCGACCGCGCCGCCGTCGAGGAATTCGCGCGCAACGATCCCTATGCCAAGGCCGGCCTGTTCCAGGACACCACCATCATGCCGTGGCGCAAGGTGTTCTTCCATCCGCCGCGCTGAGAGGAATTGAGCGTATGGCAACCTGGCTGTTCAAGTCCGAGCCCGAGGCGTACTCGTGGGACCGGCTGGTCAAGGAGAAGCGCACCGGTTGGAGCGGCGTGCGCAACTACCAGGCCAACAACAACATGAAGGCGATGAAGACGGGCGACCGCGGCTTCTTCTATCATTCGGTGAGCGAGAAGCAGATCGTCGGGATCGTCGAGGTGGTGGGCGAGCATCATCCCGATCCGACCGACAAGACCGAGCGGTTCGGCATGGTCGATGTGAAGCCCGTCGCCGCCATGCCCAAACCCGTGACGCTCGAGCAGATCAAGGCCGATCCACGGCTCCAGGATCTGGCACTGATCCGTCAGTCGCGCCTGTCGGTGACGCCGATCGACGCCAAATCGTGGAAGATCATCTGCACGCTCGGCGGTCTCAAGGACGGCAAGGGCGGCGCCGCATGATCGACGGCAGCGGCGGCGACGCGTCGGGTAACGATCAAGCTGCGGCGCAAGCCGTGGTCAAGCCCGGCGACGTCTTGTGCCGGATCGATGCGCTCGACAACCCGGGGAGCCGCGGCTTCGTCATGTTGCGCGATGGCGAGGAGGAGGAAATCTTCGTGGTGCGAGACGGTGACGACGCCTTCGCCTATGTCAACGTCTGTCCGCACCGCTTCCTGCCGCTCAACTGGAAACCCGACGTGTTTCTCAATTTCCAGAAGACCCGCATCCTGTGCGTCGTCCATGCGGCCAGCTTCGATTTGCGCGACGGCAGCTACATGGGCGGCCCCTGCCCCGGTCAGAGCCTGGAATCGATCCCGCTCAGCATTCAGGACGGCGTCATCCGCCTGGCGGGCTGAGGCCGAATCCGTGCCCCGCCCGAGCCGCCTAATCCGGCTGGGCGAAGTGCCTTGTGCCCCAGCGAGGTTCCGCCAATAATCGGCCAAACCAAGAGATTGCGCCGGCTCACAGCGCCAGGGAGATCAGCGATGTCGACCACCATGCCACGGCAGGATCTGATTACCGTGCCAAAGGAACTGGCGAACGCCGCCTGGGTCGACGAACAAAGCTATCTCAGGATGTATGCCGCATCGTTGCGCGATCCTGAAGCCTTCTGGGGCGAGCACGGCAAACGGCTCGATTGGGTCAAGCCTTATACCAAGATCAAGGACACGACCTTCTCAGGCGACGTGAAGATCCGCTGGTATTACGACGGCACGCTCAATGCCTGCGTGAATTGCGTCGACCGCCATCTCGCCGCGCGCGGCGACAAGACCGCGCTGATCTGGGAGGGCGACGACCCCAAGGACGATAAGCGCATCACATATCGCGAGCTGCACCGCCAGGTTTGCAAGCTCGCCAACGTGCTGAAGGCGCAGGGTGTCAACAAGGGCGACCGGGTCACCATCTACATGCCGATGATCCCCGAAGCCACATACGCGATGCTCGCCTGCGCGCGCGTCGGCGCCGTCCATTCCGTGGTGTTCGGCGGCTTTTCGCCGGACTCTCTCGCCGGCCGCATCCAGGATTGCGATTCGCGCTTCGTGATCACCGCCGACGAAGGCGTGCGCGGCGGCAAGAAAATTCCGCTCAAGGCCAATACCGACGAAGCGCTCGCCAAATGCCCGCGGGTCAAGAGCTGCCTCGTCGTGCGCCGCACCGGCGGGAAGGTCGACTGGGTGCCGGGCCGCGACGTGTGGTACCACGAGGCCATGGAGAAGGCGGCGGCCGACTGCGCCGCGGAGGAGATGAGCGCGG
>CAZOBN010000015.1:14255-50515 GCA_964577835.1 uncultured Rhizobiaceae bacterium | reverse complement strand
CCGCCGGCGGCCATGCGTTATACCGAGGTGCGGCTGGCCAAGGTCGCCCACGAGATGCTCGAGGATATCGACCGCGAGACGGTCGATTTCCAGAGCAACTACGACAACTCGTCGCGCGAGCCGATGGTGCTGCCGGCGGCCTTTCCCAACCTGCTGGTCAACGGCGCGGGCGGCATTGCCGTCGGCATGGCGACCAACATCCCGCCCCACAACCTGGGCGAGGTGATCGACGCCTGCATCGCGCTGTTGGAAAACGACGCCATCGGCATCGAGCAACTGATCGAATACATGCCCGGTCCCGACTTCCCCACCGGCGGCATCATTCTCGGCCGCGTCGGCATCCGCAGCGCGTTCCATACTGGCCGCGGCTCGGTGGTGATGCGCGGACGCACCCATATCGAAGCGTTCGGCAAGGATCGCGAAGCGATCATCGTCACCGAAGTTCCCTATCAGGTGAACAAGGCGCGCATGATCGAGCAGATCGCCGAAACCGTGCGTGACAAGCGCATCGACGGCATTTCCGAGCTGCGCGACGAATCCGACCGCGACGGCGTGCGCGTGGTGATCGAGCTCAAGCGCGACGCCATGAGCGAAGTGGTGCTCAACCAGCTCTACCGCTACACCCCGCTGCAGACCAGCTTCGGCGTCAATATGCTGGCGCTGAACGGCGGCCGGCCGATGATGATGAACGTCAAGGACATCATCGCGGCCTTCATCCGCTTCCGCGAGGAAGTCATCACCCGGCGCACCGTTTTCGAGCTCGGCAAGGCGCGCGAACGCGCCCACACCTTGGCCGGCTTGGCCGTCGCCGTCGCAAACTTGGATGCCGTCATCAAGCTGATCCGCAATGCCAAGGATCCGTCCGCGGCGCGCCAGCAATTGACCGAAACACCCTGGCCGGCCCACGACGTGGCGCCGCTGATCGCCCTCATCGACGAGCCGGGCCGCGCCGTGGTCGACGGCAACTACATGCTGTCGGAAGCCCAGGCGAAGGCGATCCTGGATCTCCGCCTGCATCGCCTGACCGGACTCGAGCGCGACAAGATCGCCGATGAATTGCGCGAAGTCTGCACGCAGATCGCCGACTACGTCGCGATCCTCAATTCCAAGGAGCGGCTGCGCGAGATTCTGCGCGGCGAGCTCGCGCGCATCAAGGAAGAGTTCGCGACGCCGCGCCGCACCGAGATCCAGGATCAGGATTTCGAGGTCGACATCGAAGCGCTGATCCAGCGCGAAGAAATGGTCGTGACCGTCAGCCACAACGGCTACATCAAACGGGTGCCGCTCTCGACCTATCGCGCCCAGCGCCGCGGCGGCAAGGGCCGCGCCGGCATGGCGACGCGCGAGGAGGATTTCGTCTCCCAGGTGTTCGTGGCCAATACCCACACGCCGATGCTGTTCTTCTCGTCGCGCGGCATCGTCTACAAGGAAAAGGTCTATCGCCTGCCGCTCGGCACGCCACAATCGCGCGGCAAGGCGCTGGTCAACCTGCTGCCGCTGCAGGAGGGCGAGACCATCACCACGGTGATGCCGCTGCCTGAGGACGAGACCAAGTGGGAAGGGCTCTATGCCATGTTCGCCACCACGGGCGGCGATATCCGGCGCAACCAGCTCTCCGACTTCACCCGGGTCAATGTCAACGGCAAGATCGCCATGAAGCTGGAAGGCGGCGACAGGCTGGTGGCGGTGATGACCGCGACCGACGCCGACGACGTGCTGCTCGCCAGCCGCAACGGCAAGTGCATCCGCTTCGATGTGCGCGACGTGCGCGTCTTCGCCAGCCGCAACTCGACCGGAAACCGCGGCATCCGGCTCGACGCCGGCGACGAAGTCATCTCCATGTCGATCCTGCGCCATGTCGACGCGACCAGCGCGGAACGCATCGCCTACCTCAAGCAGGCGAGCGCATTGCGCCGCTCGGCGGGCGCCGACGAGGAGCCGGTGGTGGTGCCCGAGGACGAGGAAACCAATGGCGAGACCGTCACCTTGTCGGAGGCACGCTTCACCGAGATGGCGGCGGCCGAGCAGTTCATCCTGACGGTCAGCGACGCCGGCTTCGGCAAGCGCAGCTCGGCTTACGAGTACCGCATCACCCGGCGCGGCGGCAAAGGCATCGATTTGATGAATCTCGGCAAGGGCACCGACGCCAAGGTGGCGGCCGCCTTCCCGGTTTCGCCCGGCGACCAGATCATGCTGGTGACCAACGCCGGCAAGCTGATCCGCTGCCCGGTGGAGGATATCCGCATCGCCGGCCGCAGCACGCGCGGCGTCACCCTGTTCAAGATCGACGCGGCCGAACGGGTCGTCTCCGTCGCTCACCTGGGCGAGGTCGCCGAGAACGGCAACGGCGCCGCCCACGAGGCGGTGGAAGAGGCGATCGAAGCGGCCGAACCCGCGGAGACCGAGGATGCGCAACTCCCGGGCGACAACGGCTCGGGCGGCAATGGCGCGGACGGCAGCGGGGACAACGGCCATGGCTGATCTGCGCGTCGGCGTCTATCCCGGCACCTTCGATCCGATCACCTACGGCCATATCGACATCATCCAGCGCTCGACCCGCGTGGTCGACAAGCTGATCGTCGCCATCGCGGCGAACGACGGCAAGGGCCCCGCGTTCAATCTGGCCGAGCGCGTCGAGATGGTCGAGGCGGAGGTCGCCGACCTCGCCAAGAACGGCAACGGCGCCGCAGGCGGCAATGGGGCGCACAACATGGCGAAGATCGAGGTGCGCTCGTTCGACAACCTGCTGATCAACTTCGCCCAGTCGATGGGCGCCACGGTGATCTTCCGCGGCCTGCGCGCCGTCACCGATTTCGAATACGAATTCCAGATGGCCGGCATGAACACCCGGCTGAATTCGAAGATCGAGACCATGTTCCTCATGGCCTCCGAGCGCCATCAGTTCATCTCGTCGCGCTTCGTCAAGGAGATCTGCCGGCTCGGCGGCGACATCTCCCAGTTCGTGCCGCCGCGGGTCGCCGCGCACCTCAACAAACACTTCGCCAACGAGAGAACCTGAGACCGCGGCCGATAAGCTAGCCGGCGGAACGAGTGAGCGCCCGATCGCCACCGCGGGCACGCACCGCGGCCACCAGGGCCTTGAGGTCGTCCAGGCTGGCGACGCCGGGCACCAGGGTATCGCCGATGACGAAGGCCGGGGTGCCGGCGATACCGAGATCGCGCGCCAGCGCGTGATTGGCCCGAAGGATATTCTCGACCTCCGGCGTCTTCATCGCCGCGGCCATGGCTGCCCGGTCGAGCCCGAGATCGGCGGCGATTCCCAGCACCGTATCTTCGTCGAGCGGCGTGGGCGCCGTCATCAGGGCGTCGTGCAGCGCCTCGTAGCGCGCGTCCTTTCGCGCCGCGACCGCGAGGCGGGCCGCGATCACGGATTGCGTGCCGAGGATCGGGAATTCCTTGTAGACCACGCGCAGCTTGGGATCCTGTTCGATCAGGGCGGCGACGGTCGCCATCGACCGGCGGCAGTAGGGGCAACGGTAGTCGAAGAATTCGACCAGGGTGACGTCGCCCTCGGGATTGCCGGCAACGTAGGAGTTGGGGTCATTCAGCAGCGCGTCCCGATTGGCCATGATGGCGTCGCGGCCCTGCGTCCGTTGTACGTCGGCCTGGCGGTCCTGCAGCACCTGCAGGGCCTCGAGCACGAGTTCCGGGTTGGCGCGCAGGGTGTCGCGCACCATGGCCTCGGTGACATGGCCGCTCAACAGGGACGGACGGAACACCACGATGGCGAAGCAACCGACCGCGATACCGAACAGCCCGACGGCGATCAGAACCCACAAGCCAAACCTGTTGTTCATGCGACACGCGACTCCAGGAAACCAGGGCCTTCCGGCCCGCGGGCCGGCACAATACCAGATCGAGCCGCTCCGCCCGAGAGGGATCGATATGCGCGGGCCAGCGCTTGGTAGCCGGGCTGGCGCCGATGTGCCCGGCGGCGCCTGATTGGCCCCATCACGGACTCCATCATGGCGGTTGATTCCGCGGGGAGGGGTACTTATGGTGGCGCCTCCCACGCCCTGGGAGCGCGTAGCTCAGTCGGTAGAGCATCTGACTTTTAATCAGAGGGTCCCGGGTTCGAATCCCGGCGCGCTCACCAAGAAAACAACGTCTTAGATCCGATCCTCATCGCATCGTGGGAACCGGTCAAAATCGATTGTCACCGCGACCGATATCAAAGATGAATGGATCCATCACCCGGTCGTAGCGTTTCCGTCGAACGGATGTCGTCCACGTGCTCATCCCTGTTATGCGCATTGTGACACTCGACAACGGCAAGGGGAGACAGCATTGAATCGCACCGGCGATTCCACGACCCGCCTCCAAACGGAGCGGGAGTTCCATAACGCCATCCATTCCGACAAACAGCGCGCGGGAGTTGGCCGCTGGTATGCGGCCGTGCGCAGCGGCGAGCAATTGCAAAACGACAAGGTGTGCCTGGCCGCCGCCGAAAAGATCGTTCTCGAATATGGTTGCGCGGATGGCGAACTGTCCTTGCGGCAGCTCGCGTTGCCGGCCATTGCCCGCGAGTTCCACGGCATCGATATTTCCGACCATGCCATCGCTGAAGCCCGGCAAGGCGCACAGGCGCGCGGCTATGGCAATGCTTACTTCCACGAGATGGATGCCGAACGCATGACCTTTGCGGATGGCACCTTCGACCTCGTGTTCGGCCGCGCGATTCTTCACCACCTCGATCTTGCCGCGTGCTTTGCCGAGATCGTCCGGGTACTCAAGCCGGGCGGCCTGGCGATCTTTTATGAGCCGATGGGCCACAATCCTCTGATCAATTGGTATCGCCGACGCACGCCCGAACTCCGCACCCCGGACGAGCATCCGCTCGTCGCCGCCGACCTGCGGCTGGCAGCGAATTTTTTTTCTGGCATTCAGGTAACGGCCTTCGGTCTCACGACCTTGGCGGCCGCGGCCATGCCCTTCCCGTCGCTGATGCGCCGAATGGAAGGGTTGGACCGTTTCCTGTTTCACTCCGAAAAATTGCGGCGCCAGGCGTGGTTCGAGCTCCTGGAACTGTCCAGATAGTTCCAGGGCGGAGCCTTGGAAGCGGGCGTTTAGGGACCGATTGGACCTTATGATCGGGTCGCGTCGGCGCTAAGCTGGAACCCGGGCGGCCCAATTCCGGGCGGCCCGGGTTCCACCTGCGGCGGGGCGCAGCCATGTTCATCGTCGTCATCTATTGCAGCGTACAGCCTCAGCATCGCGACACGTTCATCGCCGGCGCGGCCGACTTGCGACGGGCGACACGGGCCGAGCCGGGCAACATCGCCTATGGCTGTTTCGAAGACCCCGTCGATCCCGGCCGCATGACCTTCGTGGAGGAGTGGCGCTCGCGCGCCGACATCGACGCGCATATGGCGCAGCCCTACACCCAGGCGTTTCTGCAAGCCGCCTTGGCGATGCTGGCGGCGCCCCCCTCCATGCGCGCGTTCGAAGTGGCGCGCACGGAATCGCTGATCTAGCGGGAAAAGGGTGGCACCGAATAGGGGCCCGCGGCGCCTTCCGATCCGTCAACCGGTCAAAGTTACGGATAGCTGCCCGGACTATTGGCCGGACTCGTGCCCGGACCGATCGGAGCCAGCGCGCCGCCGGGCAGCATGCCGGGGGGCCACGGCCGATCGAACGGCGGGGTCGGCACGTCAGGCACGATCGGATCGTCGCTCAGCTCGTAGCGGCTCGGCGGAATGATTTCCGTTCGCCCGGGCGGACTCTACGGCGCCGTCGCGGTGACTGCCGCCACCGAGCCGCTGTCCGCGACCGCGGCATCCGACTTGTTGCCGGTTGCGGTGGCGCCACCCGGAAGCGGCTCTGCTGGTAGAGCGGGCTGAACGGCGCTGCGATCGATGATTTGGGCCTTGGCCGCCTCCGTCTGGGGCACGCCACGCGACCGCATCTTGGCGGCCTGCTCGATCTGAGCGGCGCGGTTCTGAACCTGGTTGCCGTGCTGCGGCGCCTGGCCGGCCGAAGACGCGCCGAGCAGCAAGGTCATGGCGATCAGATTGGTGGCGGAGGCTTGGAGCATCGCGGGTCTCCTGGGGAGCGGACGGACGGCGCATAGCGGCCCGTTTCCTCTCCTTCAATGGTCGTGAACAGCGGAGGTTCCCTGCGCACCGCATGTTCTTTTTATGCATAGGCGCCCGTGGCGCGACGGTCCCTCGCTGTTGCTTTCCCGCGGCAGACCTGATTCATTCGGGCTCTTCGCGAGGGGACTGCATGGAAGATATGTCTTTTCTGGCGACGGCCGTGGTGGCCTTGACCGCGGCCGGCGCCCTGGCTGGCGTCGTTTCCGGGCTGCTCGGGGTGGGTGGCGGCATCGTCACCGTGCCGGTCATGTTCGAGATCTTCGGCCTGCTCGGGATCGATCCGGCGATCCGCATGCATTTGGCGGTCGGCACCTCCCTCGCCACCATCATCCCCACCTCGATCACCTCGGCGCGCGCCCATGCCAAGCGGGGCGCCGTCGACAAGGACCTGCTGCGCAAGCTGGGGCCACCGGTGTTCGCCGGGGTGGTGGTCGGAGCCCTCATTGCCGGTCCGATCAAGGGGCAGGTGCTGACCGCCGTGTTCGGCACTGCCGCGTTCGTCGTGGCGCTCTACATGGCCTTCCGCCGGGATACCTGGCGGATTTCCGACCGCCTGCCGAGCGGCCTCGGACTCGGGCTGCTCGGCAGCTCGATCGGCGCCATCTCGGTCATGATGGGCATCGGCGGCGGCACCCTGGGCGTGCCGGCCATGACCCTGTTCAATGTGCCGATTCATCGCGCCGTGGGGACCGCCTCGGCGATCGGCCTGGTGGTCAGCCTGCCGGGCGCCATCGGCTTCATCGTCGCCGGCTGGGGCCATCCCGACCTGCCGCCGTTGAGCCTGGGCTACGTCAACCTGCTGGCCTCGGCGCTGCTGCTGCCCACCATGTTATGGACCGTTCCGTTCGGCGCCAGGATCGCCCATAGCGTCAGCCAGACCGCGCTGCGCCGCGCCTTTGCCGGCTTTCTGGGGGTGGTTGCCACCCGGATGTTCCTAAGTCTGGTCTAGACCGGCCGATAAAGCTTATATTAAGGCGATTCCGACACAGTGGACGTCCGGCAGCAGCCTGTTTCGCTGCCGCTTGTCCCTACTGCACTGTCGGATGGTATGAGCGTGAATTGGGAGAGGCGCGTGGCAGAAGAGTTGGACCGCGTTCGTGCCGCAGCGGCCGCCACGCAAAGCTCGCTCCACGATATCCATAAGAATGGCCGTCCGGGCTTGGTCGGCCGCCTGCGGACCTGGCTCCTGACCGGGCTCCTGGTGACGGCGCCGACCGTCGTCAGCCTGTATGTCACCTGGATCGTCATCCATTCGGTCGACAGCGCCATCACGCCCCTGATCCCGACGCGCTATCTGCCGGAAACCTACCTGCCGTTCGGCATTCCCGGCATGGGGCTGCTGATCGTGCTCATCGGCCTGACCACCATCGGGGCGCTGACAGCCAGCTTGCTCGGCCGCTACTTCCTCCATCTCAGCGACCGGGTGATGGCGCGCATGCCGGTGGTGCGCGGCATCTACGGCGCCACAAAGCAAATCTTCGAGACCGTGCTGTCGAGCAAGGGCAATGCGTTCCGCAGCGTCGTCCTGATCGAATATCCGCGCCAAGGCATCTGGACGCTCGGCTTCATCACCGGCACGACGGTCGGCGAGGTGCAGCATTACACCGAGCAGGAGGTGGTGAACGTGTTCGTGCCGACGACGCCCAATCCGACCTCGGGCTTCCTTCTGTTCCTGCCGAGGGAAGACGTCGTCGAACTGTCCATGACGGTGGAGGAGGGCATCAAGATGATCGTGTCCGGCGGCATCGTGACGCCGCCCGACCGGCGCCCGAAGGCTGTTCCCGAACTGCCGCTCGAAGTACCGCCCAGTCCGCAGAAGCGCACCGGGTCGTAACCCCTCACACCTCGATTCCGCCGAGCGCGCGCTGACCCGCTCGATGGAAATCGTCCATCGATCTTCGCGCCGCCCGCGCCGTGTCGCTGACGTGGATATAGATGCGCGGTAGCGCGCCGGCCGGCTCGGCCCGCACGCTGCAACCGAAATAGACATTCACGTTGTTGCGCGACTGCCATCGCTCGATGGTCGATACGTGCCCTTCGGGCGCAGGCGTAACGAGCGTTTCCGCGTAACCGAGCGGCAGCCCGTTCGTCCGCACCACGATGACACTGAAAATAGCATCGACGGTTTTGTCGATGTCCGTTTTCAGGGTATCGCGGTCTACCGCCGGACCCGCCGCATTCCTGAAAACACGCTCGGCGCCGGCTTTGTCGCCCGTCGCCAAAGTCTGGATGACATCCCGGCAGAAGCGCTGCGGCGCGAAAGTCGTCTCGCGTTGCGACGTCGCCCCGGGCATCGAACATCCCGTGGCGAACGTGCCGAGGACAATTGCGGCAATGCGACAGCAGCGAGCCAGCATGGGTGCTCTCCGCGTCCGGCGTGATCGGAAGCGGTCAGCCTATCGCAAACGGCGTCAGCCCGCACGGGCGTAAGCGACGGCCGCGTCCCGCTCGAACAGATAAAGCAGCACCCGCAAAGCTTCGCCGCGCCGCGACTTGAGGCCGGGGTCGCGCGCCATGATCAGGGCCGCGTCGTCGCGCGCGGCGGCGAGCAGCTCGCCATGAATCGCCAGGTCGGCGATATGGAATTCCGGCAGGCCGCTCTGCCGCGTGCCCAACATCTCGCCGGCGCCGCGCAAGCGCAGGTCTTCCTCGGCGATACGGAAACCGTCGTCCGTCTCGCGCAGGATCCTGAGCCGCGCCTTCGCCGTCTCGGTGAGCGGCGCGGCATAGAGCAGGATGCAGCGCGACGCTTGGCTGCCGCGTCCGATGCGGCCGCGCAACTGATGCAATTGGGCGAGGCCGAACCGCTCCGCGTGCTCGACGACCATCACCGTGGCGGCCGGCACGTCGACGCCGACCTCGATGACCGTGGTCGCCACGAGGAGCTGGGTGCGGCCGGCGGCGAAGTCCGCCATCGCGGCATCCTTCTCCGCCGCCTTCAATTTGCCGTGCACCAGGCCGACCCTGCCGGGATGCATCTTGGCCAGCAGCGCGTAGCGTTCCTCGGCATTGGCGAGGTCGATCGCTTCGGATTCCGCGACCAACGGGCAGACCCAGAAGACGCCTTCGCCCTTGTCCATGGCGCGAGCCACGGCGTCGGACACTTCCGCCAGGCGGTCGAGCGGCACGGCGCGGGTATCGACCGGCTGGCGCCCCGCCGGCTTCTCGGTCAGGCGCGACACGTCGAGATCGCCGTAAGCCGTCAGCGTCAGGGTGCGCGGAATCGGCGTCGCGCTCATCACCAGCACATCGGTCGCCTTGCCCTTGGCGGCGAGCGCCAGACGCTGTTCGACGCCGAAGCGATGCTGTTCGTCGACCACGATGAAGGCGAGGTCGCGGAAGCCGACATCGTCCTGGATCAAGGCGTGGGTGCCGACGACGACCTGGGCCTCGCCCGACGCGAGTTCATCGAGGATGCGATTGCGCGCGGCGCCCTTGTCCCTTCCGGTGAGCAGGCGCGCCTCGATGCCGGCTGCGCGGGCGAGCGGCTCGATGGTGGCGAAATGCTGGCGCGCGAGGATTTCGGTCGGCGCCAGCAGAGCGGCCTGGGAACCGGCCTCGACCGCCGCGGTCATGGCGAGGAACGCCACCACGGTCTTGCCGCTGCCCACGTCGCCCTGCAGCAGGCGCAGCATGCGAGCTGGCTCGTTCATGTCGGCGAGAATTTCCTGAACCGCCTGCTCCTGCGAGCCGGTCAGCTTGAAGGGCAGGGCGGCGAGCACCTTGCGCCGCAGCCGGCCGTCGGCGCCCGCGGCGGTGGCGCGGCCGGATTGCTGTCGCATATGGGCGCGCACCAGGGCGAGGGTAAGCTGGTTGGCGAGCAGTTCGTCGTAAGCGAGCCGCTGCCGGGTCAGCGCCTCGGGCACCAGATCGACGTCGCGCTCCGGCTTATGAAGCGCGAGCAGGGAGTCGCGCCATGACATCCAGCCATGCCGGTCGCGATAGGCCGGATCGAGCCACTCTGGCAGATCGGGCACGCGCTCGAGCGCCGCGGTCACGGCCTTCGCCACGACCTTGGGTGTGAGCCCGGCGGTCAGCCCATGGACCGGTTCGACGCTGGCCAGCTTATCGCGGTCTTCGAGGGTCGCCACATGGTCGGGGTGGGTGATCTGCGGTTCGCCGCGATAGCGCTCCACCTTGCCGCTCACCACCCGCACGGAGCCGACCGGGAACTGGCGCTCCAGGTAGTCGCCCTTGGCGTGGAAGAACACCAGGGTGATGCTGCTGGTTTCGTCGGAACAGACCACCCGGTAGGGCAGCCGGCGGTTGCGCGGCGGGATGTGCCGATCGACACGCAAGGTCAGCGTGGCGATGCCGCCATCGGGCGCGTCGGCCACCTTGGGCGCGAACCGGCGATCGATCAGCCCGGTCGGCAGATGCCAGCAGAGATCGACCACATGAGGGCCGGCGAGCCGCTCGAACAATTTGCCGAGCCGCGGGCCTACGCCGGGCAGGGTGGTTACGGCGGCGAACAGCGGGAAGAGGATCGACGGGCGCATGGCCTCTCATTTTCGCGGGCTGACAGCGCGCTCATGAAGACTTATATCATGTCTCGCAGCTTGGCCGATTCCCCGATCCGTCGCACTTACGGTTACGCGCGACGGCGGGCTTGACCGGGCCGGTATCGATTCGCGAGAGCCATGACCGATTCCAATGACGCGCTGGCGACCCGGCGCAAACGCCTGCTCTACCAGAGCGCTCACCGCGGCACCCAGGAAGCCGATCTGCTGATCGGCGGCTTCGCCGCGCAATATCTGCTGACCCTGAGCACCCCGCAACTCGATGAATTCGAGCGCTTGCTCGACGAGAACGACGTGGACCTGGTCAATTGGCTGACCGGCCGGGCGGTCGCGCCGGACGATCTCCAAGGCGAGATCCTCGATCTCCTAAAGAACTTTAAGCTGAAGTAGTACTCATTTGAAAACGCTTCTTGAATTAGTATCAACTCCTGGCCCGATCACAATCGCCCGCGCGCCCCAGGGAGCGGATGCGCTGTGCCTGGCACGCGCCCTGCCCGAACTCATGGCGCGCCGTGCCGGAGCGGCGGCGCATGGCGCGGGCGGGCCGATGGTCGATCTGTTGCACGTGGCCATGGATGACGCCGCCATGACACGCATGGCGGATGCCCTGGCGTTCTTCATGCCGGACGCCGAGATCCTCACGTTCCCGGCCTGGGATTGCCTGCCTTACGACCGCGTCTCGCCCAACAGCGAGATCGTCAGCCGGCGCATCGACACGCTGGTCCGCCTCGCCCAATTGCGCGGCACGCCGCTGGAGGAGACCGCTCGGCCGCGTGTCGTGTTGACCACGGTCAATGCGCTGCTGCAGCGGGTGCCCCAGGCGGCCTTGCTGCAGAGCGCCCGATTCGCGGTGCGCGCCGGCGGCACACTCGACATCGACGAGCTGACGAGCTTCCTCAACGGCAACGGCTATGTCCGTTCCGACACCGTCATGGAGCCCGGCGAATATGCCCTGCGCGGCGGCCTGATCGATGTCTTTCCCGCGGGGCGCCGCGAACCCCTGCGCCTGGATCTGTTCGGCGACACCCTCGAGCGCATCCGCAGCTTCGACCCGATGACCCAGCGCTCGACCGGAACGGTCGAGGCGCTCGATCTCAAGCCGGTCAGCGAAGTTCTGCTGAACAAACACAGCATCGAGCGCTTCCGCACGACCTATCGCGAGATCTTCGGCACCTCGGGCGAGCATGATCCGCTCTATGAATCGATCAGCGCCGGACATCGTCATATCGGCATGGAGCATTGGCTGCCGCTGTTTCATGACCAGTTGGCGACACCGTTCGATTACCTGCCCGAGGTCTTCGTCACCCTGGACGCGCGGGCCGACGAGGCGCGCGATGGGCGGCTTGGGCAGATCGAGGACTTCTACCAGGCGCGTCGCGATCTGAAGCGGCCGGGCGCGGCGAGCGGCGAGATCTACCATCCGCTGCCGCCCGAACGGCTTTATCTCACAGCCGAGGAACTCTCCGAGAATCTGGCGGCGCGGCCCCATGGCCGGTTCACGCCGTTCTCCGCGTCGAGCGACGAGCGCGTCATCGATCTCGCCGCCAAGCCGGGCGTCAATTTCGCCGCCGTGCGCCATCAGGCGAGTGCCGATGTGTTCGGCACCCTGTCGAGCGCCATCAACGCGGAGCGCGAAGCCGGCCGCCGCGTGATCATCGCTGCCTACAGCCGCGGTTCGCGCGAGCGCATGGGCCACTTATTGCGCGACCACGGCATCCATGGCCTGCAACAGGTGGCGGACTGGCCGGAGACGCAGATCCTGCCGACCGATGCGGTCGCCATGGCCGTGCTCGGTCTCGAGACCGGCTTCGTCGGCGAGGGGCTCTGCGTCATCAGCGAACAGGACGTTTTCGGCGAACGCCTGGCGCGCCGCGCGCCGCGCGCCCGCCGCTCCGATGTCTTCCTGCGCGAGATCACCAGCATCGAGGAGGGCGATCTGGTCGTCCATATCGAGCATGGCATCGGGCGCTACGACGGGTTGGTCACCCTCGACATCGCCGGCGCGCCGCACGATTGCCTGCGTGTTCTCTACGACGGCGGCGACAAGCTGTTCGTGCCGGTCGAGAACATCGATGTGCTCAGCCGCTACGGCGAGGATCAGGGCACCGTCAGTCTCGACAAGCTGGGCGGCGCCGCCTGGCAGGCGCGAAAGGCGCGGCTCAAGAAGCGCATCCGCGACATGGCGGACGGGCTGCTGCGCATCGCGGCGGCGCGTCAGTTGAGCCGTGCCGAGCCGATGCCGGCGCCGGAAGGGCTCTACGAAGAGTTTGCCGCGCGCTTCCCCTATCACGAGACCGACGATCAGCTCGCCGCCATCGAGGACACCCTCAAGGATCTCACCAACGACCGACCGATGGACCGGCTGATCTGCGGCGACGTCGGCTTCGGCAAGACCGAAGTGGCGCTGCGCGCCGCGTTCGTCGCGGCCATGTCGGGCGCCCAGGTCGCCGTCGTGATGCCGACCACCTTGCTGGCGCGCCAGCACTACGAGACCTTCCGCGCCCGCTTCGAGGGCTTTCCCGTGCGCATCAGTCAACTGTCGCGCCTGACGCCGCCGAAAACCGCGGCCCTGACCAGGAAGGAACTGACCTCCGGCCACACCAACATCGTGGTCGGCACCCATGCGCTGCTCGCCAAGAGCATCGACTTCAACCACCTCGGCCTGCTCATCGTCGACGAGGAGCAGCATTTCGGCGTCGCCCACAAGGAGCGGCTCAAGGCGCTGCGCTCCAACGTGCATGTTCTGACCCTGACGGCGACGCCCATTCCACGCACGCTGCAACTCGCGCTGACCGGCGTAAAGGAATTGAGCATCATCGCCACGCCGCCTGTCGATCGCCTGGCGGTGCGCACCTTCGTGCTGCCATTCGATCCGGTCGTGGTTCGCGAGGCTTTGCTGCGCGAACGCTTCCGCGGCGGCCAGAGCTTCTATGTCTGCCCGCGTATCCAGGATATCGAGGTGGTGCGCCAGGAAATCATCGATATCCTGCCCGATGCCAAGATCGCGGCCGTCCATGGCCAGATGTCGCCGACCGTGCTGGAGGGGACAATGCAGGCGTTCAACGCCGGGCAACACGAAATCCTGCTATCGACCAATATCATCGAGTCCGGGCTCGATATGCCGAACGTCAACACCATGATCATCCACCGCGCCGACATGTTCGGCCTCGCGCAGCTCTATCAGCTGCGCGGCCGCGTCGGTCGCAGCAAGCTGCGCGCCTATGCCTACCTCACGCTGCCGACCAATCGCAAGCTGACGCCCGCGGCGGAGAAGCGCCTGCAGGTCATGCAGACGCTCGACAACCTGGGCGCCGGATTCTCCCTGGCCAGCCACGATCTCGATATCCGCGGCGCCGGCAACCTGTTGGGCGAGGAGCAATCGGGTCACATCCGCGAGGTCGGCATCGAGCTCTACCAGCAGATGCTGGAGGAAGCTGTGGCCTCCCTGCGTGGCGAGGAAATCACCGAGACGGTCGCCTGGACGCCGCAGATCGGCCTGGGCATTCCGGTGATGATCCCGGAAAGCTATGTGCCCGATCTCAGCCTGCGGCTCGGTCTCTATCGCCGCGTCGCCCAGATCACCGATCCCAAGGATGTCGACGCGTTCGCCTCGGAGATCGTCGATCGCTTCGGCCCGATGCCGCCGGAAGCCGACAACCTGCTCAAGGTGGTCGCGCTCAAGACGATGTGCCGCGCCGCCGGCATCGACAAGGTCGACGCCGGTCCGAAGGGCGCCGTGCTGTCGTTCCGCGACAACAAATTCGACAATCCCGAGGGCCTCGTGGGCTTCATCGCCGGTCAGGCCGGCAGCGTGCGCCTGCGCCCAGACCATAAGCTGGTCTATCGCCGCAATTGGGAGAATCCGGCCAATCGCCTGAGCGGATTGGAGAAGCTGATCACCGAGCTCGTGGGCATCGCGACCCGCGGCAAGGCTGCGTGAGCTTAAATTCCCTCCTAATTTCGTCATGGCCCGATTTAATCGGACCTTCCATGTTTTGTTCACAACGCTAAAAACTCGTGTGGGCCCAGTACATTCCCTCCCCCCTCTTCGTGGGGGAGGGGCAGGGTGGGGGGTTCTCGATGTTGAATGACGTTCACCCCCACCCAACCTCCCCCATCGAGGGGGAGGAGAACAGAACGTCAAGGCGCATGCGTCTTCTCTAGTCGTTTCATCTACGCATAGCGCTACGGCGCGGCATCGCCGGTGGCCGCCTGCTGGCGGGCGAAATCGAACAATCGCAGAAAGACTTCCGGCGGCTGGGCGCCCGCCAGCGCCTCGCGCTCGTCGAACACGAAGCAGGGAACCGCATTGATGCCGAGCGCGCGGGCATGATCGTTCGCGGCCATGACCTCGGCGATTCCAGCGCCGCTCGCGAGGTGGCGGCGCAGCACGCTCTCATCGAGACCGCATTGGGCGCCGATGGCGGCAAGCTCATCGCGGTCGCCGATGTCGCGGCCTTCGCTGAAGTAGGCGGCGAACAGCGCCTCGACGACCGGAGTCGCATCGCCCGCCTTCTGGGCGAAGGCGATCAGGCGGTGGGAATCGACCGTGTTGGGCGTGCGCGCGATACGCTCGAAGGCGAAACGTATGCCGTCGCCGCGGCCTTCCTGGGCAACGCGGTCGGCAATGAATTCGGCTCGTCCGGCGCCGCCGAACTTCCAGGCCAGATAGGCCTTGCGGTCCATGCCCTCGGCCGGCATCGCGGGATCGAGCAGAAACGGCCGCCATCGGATCGCCAGCGTGCGCCGCAAACGGACGGCGTAGGGGGAGGACCGCGCCATCCCGAGAGCGGCCTCCAAACGGCGCTTCCCGATGTAGCACCAGGGACAAATCGTATCCGCGAAGATATCGAGCCGCATGAGCGGGAAAGGCCATTGGAGCACAATCCGAAAGTATTTCTTAAGGATATCTCCTTAGCCTGGGGCGTGCCAGTCCGAACCTCGTTCGCGTCGGGCGTCACAGCAATCGGGGCCTTTCCCGTATTCGAAGAGTATCGCGTTGGTGACCAGCAACTCGCTCAAGCCGGTCGGAAATATCGCCACTCTCCTGCGCCAGCACCTCGACTTTCTCGAAGGTCGATTGGGCGGCAGCCGCGCGAACTTGTCACGCGCCAACCTGGCCGGTCTCAACCTGAACAATGTCGTCCTGCGCCATGCCGCGGCGGATCGCGCCAACTTCAGCCGCAGCCTGCTGGTCAATGCCGACCTCAGCTTCGCCGATTTGTTTCGCAGCGATCTGCAGCATTGCAATCTGACCAAGGCCAATCTGTTTCGAGCCGATCTCAAGGGAGCCCGGTTGCGCGGCGCCAAGCTCACCGACGCAAACTTGAACGAGGCGGACCTGCGCGCGGGCGCCTATCTCGACACCGGCGTGCATGGCGGCGATGCCACGGACCTCAGCCAGGCGCGGCTCGATCGCGCGGCCCTACGCAACGCCAACTTGTCGCACGCACGCCTCAACGAAGCCTCCATGATCGAGGCCGATCTCCACGAAGCCATCCTTTTTGGAACCGATCTTTCCGACGTCAATCTGGCCGATGCCAACCTGACGGCGGCGAAGCTCAAGGGCGCCAATCTCGCCGGCGCCAATCTGACCGGCGCCAATTTCGAAAGTGCGACGCTCCATGGATGCAACCTGCGCGGCGCGCGCCTGACCGGGGCCAAGCTCAAAGGCGCCGACATCACCGATGTCGACCTCAGCGAAACCATCACGGCGCGCCTCCCGGAAAGCCTGCCGCTCGACATTCAGGACGTGCTGAGCCTGCATCAGGACTGGATCGAATCGAACGGCACGCGCGGCAAGCGCGCCGAGCTGACCGGTGCCGACTTGAGCGAGGTCAATCTCGAAGGGCGCAATCTGAACGGCGCCCGGCTCAATATGGTGGACATGCGCGGCGCGATTTTATCGCGCTGCAAATTCCTGCTCGCCGATCTGTCGGGCACCGATCTCAGCTACGCCAATCTCATGATGGCGGATCTGATGGGGGCCAATCTCACCGGCGTCAATCTGACGCGGGCGCGCTTGTTTCACGCCAATCTCGGGCCGGCGACGATCTGGCGCCCGGACGGTCAGCACGGCACGCGCATGTGGTCGGTCAATCTCAGCCGGGCCAACCTGACCTTCGCGGATCTGTCGGAAGCCAATCTCAAGGAAGCCGATCTCACCGACGCCGATCTTCGCGGCGCCGATCTGACCGATGCGGATCTGGAAGAGGCGAATCTGCGCAACGCCAATATCCAGGATACGATCATCGATCCCAGCCTGGCGCTGACGCTGAGCCGCGAATTGCGCGCCGAGAAGATCCCGATCTAGCCGATCATCCCGCCGGCTGGCCAGCGCCCTGGCCGATCGCGCTGTGGGTAAACGCATAGCAACACAGCAGGTGCGTGACCGTGCCGCCGTCATCGGACAGCGGCAGCGTGGCGCAATCGTAATGGACGAATGGCCGGCCCATGCCCGCCAGATCGGCCGAGCGGAAGTCCGCCTCGCCGGTGATCGCCGTCAGGCGGAACCGACGAAAACAATCGCTGTCCGCCGCCTCTTTGAACAGTTCGAACAGTTTCTGGCCTCTCAGGGTGCGGCCGAACGCCTCCTCGACCTGCAGCCCGGCGAGCCGCACGGCGAAATCCCGGCCGGCGCCGCCGACATCCAGGAGCATGATCACGCCGAGGCAATCGGACAGGTCGACCGGATCGATATCGCCACGGGATGGCAATCGCGACCCGCGATGTTTCGCCACCCAGTAGTCGTGGACCTTGCGAATCTTCGGATCGAGGAGGACGCGCTCTTTGGCGCCGAGAGGAGGCGGACTGGAATCGTTGGGGCTCATGAACACCGCTTGCAAACGCTTAGGACAGGACCGCAGTTAACGACAGGACACAGCTACGTTGCGGGACGATCCACAGCTAGAGCGGGCGTCTGAGACAGTCATTCGCACATCCCCTGACTTGCCGGCGTTTCGTCGCCGTTGTCATCCCCTTGGCGAAGTCTATGCTGAGCGCGCGCCCGCGACAAGAACAAGCGGCCGAAGAGTCGGATGTGCCGCCGTCTTCTCCATTCGGTAGTACGGGACGTGCCGAGAGGGGACGGGGAGGGCCTATTCGCGCGACACGCTTACTTTCTGGATGACATGCTCGCCGGACTTCACGGTGTCCAAATGGCCCTTCATCTGTGCCAGAAGCATGTCCACCATCTTCATGCCGAGACCGGTGTCGTTCTCCATGCTGCCCCGCACCGGATAACCAACGCCATTGTCACTCACATGCAGAGAAATCTGGCCATCCGCATCGAGACCGCAGCCGATCTCGATGATGCCCTCGCGATCCTGTGGAAACGCATGTTTCAGCGCATTGGAGACGAGCTCATTGACGATGAGCCCGAGTCCGCGGGCGATGTTGGCCGGCACGGCGATGCCATCGACATTCACCAGCAGCGTCAGCCGGCGTCCATCGACGAGCGCTCTCGACAGATCGTCCGACAGCGCCTGAAGATAATCGTCGAGCGTCACATGCCCCACCGAAGCGGCGCTCGAAAGTTGCCTGTGAAGGCGCGCGACGATGGCGATGCGCCGGCGTGCGTCCGCCAAAGCCCGCTTCGCCGAACCCTCTTCGAGGCGGCGCTCTTCCAGCGCGAGAAATGCGGAGACAAGTTGAAGGCTGTTGCAGATCCGGTGGTCCGCCTCGCGCAGCAGAAGTTCGGGCGGGGTGGAGACCGATCGGCTCACCTGCTTCTGGTTCACTTCGCTGAGGCTGATCTTGGCGCTGTCGGCAATGCTTATCGTGTGCGGCTGCATGGGCGGATCCTCCTGCTGCAACCATACGAGATTTACCAAAAAAATCTAACATTATTAATGACTTAGATGGCTAATTCTCAGCTTTTGGAGAATTTGTCCTATTAAGGAGCATAGTGGTATTTGGAACGTTTATGGTAAATTGCACATTGAACGCTTTAGGCTCATTCACAGCTTTTGGTGCAGGAAAGCGGGGAGTCTCGATGGCTGATAACCTGGCACGTGGCGAACGACTGCAGATCATGTTGACGAGGGACGAGTTGACCGCGCTCGACGATTGGCGTTTCGGCAAGCGCATGCCGAGTCGCGCGGCGGCGATCCGGGAGCTGTTGCGGCGAGGCTTGGCCTCCGAAGGATTTACCTTGGCCAACGGCGATGCCAAATCCAAGAGTTTCGGCGTGATCGGCGACGGCGCGGATTGACAGCGCGCCGAAGCTTCACCTCACGCGCAACGCGGGTCGCGCCGCAGGGTTTGTCGCCACCGCTCATCCAGACATCCGTCAAGAATGACCGGCGCGGCCCGATGACGCCCGTGTTAGCTTGCCCGCGCAACCACGGAGTCGAACATGACAGACGAGCCGAACGGCAGCGCGGTCCCACCTCATAGCGATATCGACCAGATCAAGATGGGCACGGCCGTGATCGGCCTTTGCATCGCCCAGGTTCTCACGGAGCAAGACCCGACCCTGGCCAAACGCCTGCACGACCGCGCCCATCTCTGGTACGAGCAGCTTGCCGGCAGGGGCGACACCCATGCCGCGGAGATGCTCTACATGTTCGCCCGCGCGCTGCTCGGGCCGGCCGGACAATCGACCGCCGAGTGACTGCGTCCAGCGGCTTTTCGTATCCCGCCGATCGAGGACGACGCATGAGCGAAGAACCCCTGGCCGATCGACTCCTGACCTTGATCGAGACCACCGCACTGGTGGCGGTCGGCAAGGAAGGCGACGAGCGTGAAGCCTATCTCGAGGCCAACAAGGCGGAGTATCGCGCCTATGCCCGGGAGGCCCAGGGCGTCACGGCCGCCCAGGCGGATGACTGGGCGCATCAGATGGACGAGTGGGTTCGGGCCATGATCGAAATCGTCACCCTCAATCACGGTGATCCGGATGCGAAGCGCTAATGGGAAACGGGCCACGCGCGATTCGTCGCTGAGCGTCGCCGCCTGTGCCTAGACCCGATCCTGGCGCCCACTGAGTGCCGCCGCCGGGCGCTTCGTTCAGGTAAACGCGGGGCGGATCGGCAGGGGACCAGTACCCCGCAATATCGACTCGGTTATCTCGGGGACAGCACGCGGGGATCGAACAATTCGAACGTCCCGGGCGCAATTTAAAAAGCCAAAAAGTTGAATAGAATTCGCCGCTAATTCAAAATTTAAAAAATTGAACAGGCGAATGACAAGGCCATAATTTTAGAAAAATTAGCGTCGTGCTTGTGATGCGGGGTTGCGATCATGCCTGCTAGCGAGACGATTTTCGAAATTCATGCTTGCGCCAAAGGGCGCTGGCGCACGCTGGGAGCGTTCGAGGACGCGAACGAGGCCATCGCCGAGGCCGTCCGCCTGCGCCGCACGCTGAAGTATTCCGGCATCCGGGTCACGGCGGAGAGCTACCAGAACAGCTCCGGACAATTCGCATCCCGCGTGGTCTACCGCTATTCCCATGAGACCCGGCAACCCGGAGCGCCCGCGGGCTGGTCCACGGCTGCGTCGGGGGCGAGCGCCCATTCCGAACGGGAATCGCCGAGCGAGCCGCCATCGGTCCATCCGATGATCGACGGTGAATTCATCCGGATGATCGCGGTGCGGCTCGGCTTCGTCATTCTCGCGGCCATCGTCACCCTGTGGGCACTCCACCGGGGTTGAGCGCGTCCGCCATTGCCGGGCGGACGACGCGCTGGGTGCCGCTTGCCGTCGCCGATCAAACCCTCTAGTTACTGGGCCGCCCGGGGCGCATCGCGCTCCGCTGGAGGGGTGGCCGAGCGGTTTAAGGCACCGGTCTTGAAAACCGGCGTGGGTGCAAGCTCACCGTGGGTTCGAATCCCACCCCCTCCGCCAATTTCCTCTCGCGCGCGCGGTGGTGGGTTTCGAACCCACAGACTTAAGGGGTGAGCGCGCCACGCGCGCTCGGGGGGTTCGAATCCCACCCCCTCCGCCAATTCAGAACAGAACTGCGAACGCCACCAGCCGCCGATTTCACGCCCGAGGCGGCGGCGAGCGTCCTGAGCAGGTCGCCCTTCGATCCCATGATGCGGACCTCGCCATCCGCGACCTCGATGCGCTGGGCCAGCGCCCGTAGTGGTTGCGGCGATATCCGCCACCGTCGATCCGCACGCGCGCGCGGGCGGTGCGGGCGAATTTCCTGAGCATGGCTGGGGGGATCGCCTGTCCTGAGCTTTCCAGCGTGGCGGCCGCGCGCGGCATCGACCTGCGCTTGATCCCGAGTAGCCTTGAGACCGGCGATGCGCTCTGTCAGCGCCGGGGCGTTCAGATCGGCGACGCCCGGTCTCGATGGCGTCATAGAGCCGCTTGAGGCACAAGTCGGTCTCGCCCTGCCGAGCCTTGATCGAACAGGTGTAGTAACGATAGCGCCCGCCCTTGCCGGTGCGGAGCGTCATCGCGCCTCCGCAGTCGGCGCAGAAGCAAATGCCGGTAAGGAGGGTTGGGCCGCTGACGACGCGGGCATGGCTGAGAACTCCTCACATCATCGACATGGCCCGAACTGCTCGTCGAAAAGGTCGCCGAACCATGCCTCGAACACGTCGATCTCGGCCTGCGTGACCGGCACGCGCTCGGGCCAGTCGTCGGTGACGGTCCATTCCGAAAGATCATGCTTCGGCGGGCGGCCGGCCGGGAAAGGGCCACGGCTTGCCGAGCAATTGGTGAAGCTGCTCTGAGGCCGAGAGCTGGTGCTTGCGGGACGCGCGGGACATCCCGCAAGAATCGCCGAAGCGGGCACCCGGTAGAATAGCCCATCTCTACGCCAGACCACGCTTCGTAGCGTAGCGTGCAAATACAGGAGGACGGCGGCTTCCGGCAGCGCGGGTGTGACGACGGCAAGGCTCATGCGGCGGCTGTCAGTGGTCGCGCACGTGCGATCCGCTCGCGTTCGCGGGGCGAGTGCATCGCTTCCCACAGATCGCTGCGCCGCTGCGCGTTCAGCCAGAAATCCGGGCTGTTGCCGAACACGCGGGCGAGGATGAGGGCAGTCGCTGCGGTCACGGTGCGACGCTCGTTGCACAGTTCGTTGACGTGCTTGCGCTGAACGCCCATCGCCTCGGCCAGCGCAGCCTGGGTCAGCCCCATCGGCTGCATGAACTCCTCGACCAGAATCTCGCCGACCGTGGCCGGCTTGCGCTTCGTTGTCAGCATGATTCGCCTCATCTGTAACTGTGGTCGTCGAGATAGACGCCCTCTGCCTCTCCGCGGCTGCCATCCCACCGGAAAATCAGCCGCCACTGGTTGTTGACGCGGATCGAGTGGAAGCCCGCCAGGTTACCGCGCAGCTTCTCGAAATGATTGCTGGGCGGCACCCGCAAGTCCTGATCGGTCGTCGCGTCGTCGATCATCTGGAGTTTGCGGAAGAGCCGGCTTTCAAGATCGGACGGGATGCGCCGCGACCGCGTGTCCTCGACAAAGAAGGCGCGTAGCCACTCGTCTCGAAAGCTTACGATCATGCGGCGGCTCCGTCTGTGTATCTATGTACCACCCTTCGGTACAAACCGCAACCGCAGAAGCCTGCATCGCGGCGGCCGGCGCTCGGATCATTGATATCATTGACGTTTTGGCGGAAACGGACAGCAGGGGGTGTTCGGCGGGTGGCGCAAAACCTCAATCAATCCAACCACATACGCCCGACCGGCGGCGGGCGCTTTTCCCTTTCTATTTCGGCCCGGTTATCCTCTTTGACTGGCCGGACACTCCAAAAAAGCGAGCCGAGGGCCGCTACTTTGAAGCAGAGGCTAACGCGAGGAAGGAAGCCGACATTCAGCTCATTCAATTCATAGCCGACCGTCTTGGTATGCCTAACGAGCGCGTTGCCGAAGCGTACCCAGATGCCGAGAGGACGGTCGCTAGGAGGATGGAGCGGAGTGATCGATATCGAAGGCGGAACGCCGAACTAAAACGGTGGCTATCACGATCGTGAGACGACGCGCGTCAAGATGGGAGCGGCACACATAGGCTTCCTACCCTTATAGTTTCTCATAGTGCTATGGCGTAGATATAGTGCTCATCATCGTCGGTCGCGGCCCGCTCCTACACCACGACAAGGGGCACGATCTCGAAAGAGCTATTGGCGCGGTGGACGTGCATTGGTGGACTTGCGCCGTCGTGGCCTAGTAGGCCACTTCTCCGCCCCGCACGCATTACAACGCGGGACATAGAGCCCGGTTGGTCCGAGGTCAGGACGCCAGACCACAATGATCTTGTACGACTTGCATCGCTCGCACCTCTCGGGTGCGGCGACCTTTCGCTTCAGGACCGCTAGCGCATAGTTGTTCATAACGTGCGAAGTCACGCTCAAGGCGAGTTCCGCATCGTCTCTGGTCGCATTGCGCGCATGGGTCAGCCAGTTGACCAACCGCCAAGCACGCTCTCCCGTGGTCTTCACGTAACCGCGAACGTATTCCGCAGGGTCTCCCGGTGCTATGGCGTCGGCGATTCGCTCATTCCAAGCAGGGAAGTCCGCTGCTTTGGGTAGGTCGCCTTCTTCCACAAGATCGCTTCCCTCCGTCAGCTCACGAACCAGTGTCAGAAGACATTCCCTGCACCGCATTCCCACGGCTTGGAATTCTTCGGCTTCATCGGCTTTGTCGAACGCTTCGCCGGCCTGGATCAGTTTCCGGTTAGTGACGAGCAAGAACTCCTGTTCAGCTTCGCCCCCTTCAGGTTGGCGGCGAGCCGCGACCCGCGCCATGAGCCCGATGTGAAAGGAGAGGGTGTAGTCCAGACTGGGCATCAGCGTCTGGGAATAGAGGTTGGTCGGATTGGTTACGACCCACCAGCGTTCTTTATCGGTGTGGACGTCCCACACGTCGTAGTCACGGCCGAAGACGCGCTCGCTTGCGACCTTCTCCGCATGGAGAACCGATTCTTCTCCGTGGGCCTGCCACTCGACGTATTCCCTGATCTGCCGGGCCTCGTCCTCTGAATGCCTAAACAGTAGTTTTTGCAATTCCGCTTTGGGCAATGCCGGCGGCACGACGCATTCATCCGCTGGTGCGGACGGCGCCGACTTCTTTTTCTTGGTTGTTTTCTTCGTCATCTTTTCGCCCCGGCGATGCCCCTATTCACATCTTCAGGCCGCCTACCACACGCTCAGTTCTCTCAGAAACTGAGGCGTCCGCCGACCAATTTGGGGACACGGTCAGACGTCCTTGGCGGCTTGCCGCTTGATCGCCAAGTCCAGGATGCGATGCAGCAGCTTGGCGTAGGACAGCCCGTCGTGCACCGCCGCCTGGGCGAATTCCTGGCTCTGCGCGATCTCGGGATTGGGATTGGCTTCGAGAAAATAAGGCACGCCCTCGTTCGACAGGCGGAAATCGATGCGCACGTATCCGTCGAGCGCCAGGGTCCAGCAGATGCGCTTGGCGGTGCGGTTGATCAGCGCGCGCAACTCCGGCGTGAGGTCCTTGGCCGGACCTTGGAGGATCTGGCGGCGCTCCTGATAATCGACATCGTGCTTGGCCCGTTCGGTGGCGATGGGACGCGTGCCTTGCGCCAAGTTGCCGAATTCGAGCTCCCAAATCGGCAAGACGCGCAGGCGCTGGTTGCCCAGCACGCCGACATACAGCTCTCGGCCTTCGATATATTGCTCGGCGATGGCGTCGCTACCGATCCGCTCGTGGATGAAGGCGACGCGTTCGGCGAGCTTCTCGTCGCTGTCGACCACCGATGCCTGGGCGATGCCGAGGGACGAATGCTCGTCGAGGCTTTTGACGATCAGCGGCAGCTTGAGGGACGCCCGGCGCCGCACGCGGTGTCCCTTGCGGAAGACCGCGAAATTCGGCGCGGGGATGCGGTGGAACGTCAGCAGCTTCTTCGACAGGTCCTTGCCGCGCGACAGCATCATGCCGCGCGGATTGCAGCCCGTGTAGGGAATGCGCAGCAGTTCGAGATAGCTCGCGACGTTCTGATCGTAGGCCGTTTCGCCGTGGAATTCCTCGAGCAGGTTGAAGACCGCGTCCGGCTTCCACTCCTCGATGGCGTCGCGAACCGGCTTCAGCTCGTGCTGCACGCCGAGCGGCCGCACCTCGTGTCCGGCGGCGCGCAACGTGGTGACCACGTCGTATTCCGTCTTCCAGACATAGATTTCCTGTTCGCTATACCCCTTGAGCGAGTCCGGGGGAACGAGGTCCGGGTGCATCAGCACCAGAACGCGAAGCCGCTTCATAGCGCGAACCATTGCCTCCGCGACGGTTTGTAGAGCTCATGCACCGTCTGGGCCGTCAACAGCACGGTGAATTCCGCCAGGAGCTGGCGCTTGGGACCCACGGCCCGCAGCTTCAGTTCGCGGCAGCGCGCGATCATATCGTCGAGGATCGAATCCAGCGTCAATCGATATTCGCCGGTCCATTCGGAAATCAGCGGCCGCAGCCGCGCGCGGTTCCGGCGGATGAAGGTGGAGGCCGCCATGGAGCGGGCATGCCGCGGGTCGCGCGAGAAGATACGGAGCAAATCCTTGTCGTAGGTCTTCGACGCTTCGATGAGGTAGAGCGCGCGCTTCCTTTCATAATGCTCGGCCAGCGTTCGCGTCAGGCGGCTCAACGGATCGATCCGCCGCCGAACGGTCGTCTTCGGCCGCTCACCGGCGATCCCGGCCATCAATTCGTCGACATATTCGAGCTTTTCGAGGGCCGGCCAATCGGCATAGCGCTTGCGCCAGTCGGAGCGCGGCCTGAGCCAGACGGCGAAGGTCTCGGCGAAGTCCTCGTCGGGATGGCTCTGCGCATACCATAAGGGGAGATGCTGAACGAAATTCTTGCTCGCCGGGTTGGGCCGGTAGTAGCGCGGATAGCGGGTCGAGGAACGGCCGAACAGGCTCTGCCATCGTCGGCGTCGCTGCAGCCGATAGGCCGTGGCCAGCGCATGGCCGGCCTCATGGCGCAGGATGCGCATGCATTCCGCGACGGTGCCGCCTTCCACGTCGACGATCTGCTTGCGCTCGAGGCGCATCAGGCGCGGATGGGCGAGATAGAAGGGAATGGCGATTCCCGGGGCGGTGTCGGGACTGAACCATTCGTCGGAAATCCAGGCGTGCGGCTTGAAGCGCAGCCCGCGCTGCCTCAACTCCTGGTGCAGTTCGCGGACGCGATCTTCGAGCCATGTTCCTTCGATGGTGAGTTTGAGGTCCTTGATGCGCAGTTGCAGCAATTGCTCGTCGGAAAGCGAAGCCCAAGGAAAACGACGCGCCATGTCCCTACGAAACCCGGAAAGATGGTTGGTCCATCACGTTAACGGGCTTCCGGGGATTGGTAAAGCATGCCAAGTCCCGCATCGCGGCCGCGGGGGGAGCGAGGCGGGGGGCAAGCTAGTTCTGCTGCTGGGTGGGCAACGCGCGCCGAAACAACTCGGGATCGGACGCAATCCGCTTTTGGCCACGGCCATGTCGATGTCCCGCCGCCAGGAACGCCGGGCACTGCTCGGCGGACGCCGGCCGCTTCACGGCGCGCGCAAATCCCGCGCGAGAATGACAGCGTCCGCATCGCTCGTCTCCTCGGTCGTGCAAAACAGCGGGACGATCGGATGGCCGTGCAGCGGATTGTCCGATTGGCAGCCACGCCCGCGGTCGACGTCCCGGACAACAGGATCGCCCGGTTTTGGTCGCCGCTGTCCGATTCGATCCGATCGGGCGAGGGCGGCAAGTCGGTGAAAATTCCCATCCGGTTCATGCCGGGCTATCGCCGCGCACCGATCGACCGGAACATCGCAGCGGTCCCGCCGTCGCCGGCCAACTTGCATCGAGACGACCATGGGCGTGGCAGGACGGCTTCGCCGCCACGCCCATGGCCCCGCACCTCGACGACACGCCGCCCGCGCCGCAGCCCACCCATATCGACATCCCGCCGCCGCGGAAAAAATAGGCGATCGCATCCCATCTCGCCAAGGACCCAGGCGCGTCGATCCGTGGCGCGCACCGAGCAAGCGATTCGGTGCCATCGTTCCTTGCGCGGACCGGCGATTCGTGTTCCGCCGCTCAGTCACCCGCAACCTCTTACTCAAACCCATCGTTAAGATGTCGCGGCCATCTCGAGGCCGATCATGGAACATCGGATGTAAGGACATCACAGAACAGCGAATGAAAGGACATCGAAATTTGGACGGTAGCCATATGCAAAAGGTCAGGTTCCCATGCGTCGTTGTGATCCCAGTCGGCCCAGATACGGACATATCATTCCTCAACGATACGTTGCGTAGCGTGTTCGAGCATTGCCGCCCCGACAGCAAAGTTTCGATTGTCGACAACACGAGAAACGGATTGGACGACGCTGCCATTCACCGCGGCGGCGAAATCCATTTCATAAGATGCGAGGGCGATCCACGAGCCAATCCTCTCTATGGCGGGCTGTGTTTCAATCTCTCGAAAGCATGGCGTGTCGTACTCGACACCCACGATTTCGAAGCCGTGCTTCGCCTCGATGACGACGCTCTATTGATCGGATCCGGGGCGGATGAAGAAGCCATCGCCTTCTTCGCGCGGAATCCCGATGTCGGTTGCCTGGGGAGCTACCGCATCACCTGCACCGGGTTCGAAAGAGATTTTACGCCGGCGAGGCAAATCCTGCGGTCCGAGGCGTCGGTCATCGGTGCGCTCAAGAGCCCGCGCCGATGCAGGTTCCTCCGCCATTTGCGCAAGCTGGCTCGGCAAAACGGCTATGAAGAGGGCGAGCACTGCCTGGGTGCCGCGACGTTCTACAGCAAGGCCTGCCTCGAGCGATTCGGGCATCTCGGTTTCCTCGAAAGACCTGAGCTCCGAAATTCGAGCCTCGGCGAGGATCATATTTTCGGCATGATGGTCCGCGCGGCGGGGTTCAGGATGGATGATTTCGCGACAGCGGGACGACCGATGGGCTTGGCCTGGAAAGGGCTGCCGGCCAGTCCGGCGATCCTGCTCGGGATGGGGAAAAAGATCGTCCATTCGGTCAAGTCCTTCGACGATCTGGATCAGAGAGCGGTCCGTGCGGAATTTCGCCGGCTGTCGGCCGGAGGCGGCGAGGACAAAGCCTAGAGATATCCCGAGCCTGAGGGCGGGCGTCCTGGCCATCGCCATCCCGCTGAATCTAATTGTCGAACCGGACTCGAGCGCCGCGCGATGCTGTTAAAGATTTCGACACTCTGACAGAAAATTTGACAGTCACATCCAGCTCGAAAAACGAAATTGCGTTGTATTTCAATGACCAACGTGCGGCCCGAAAGTTGCATAATCTTTCTGAACCGAACCAAATAGGGGAGTACCATTGTGAATAAACTCAAAGCATTGGCGTTGACGGCAGCGGTGGTGGCGGGTTTTGCCGCACCCGCGCAGGCGGCGTTCATCAACACCGCCGTCCCGAGCAATGCCTTCATCAATCACAATGGGTTCGACTGGGCGTGGGCATTCCCGCTGCCGGCCGCGTCGGGCCTCGATCTGTCCGTCCAGAGCGGCTTTGGCTGGCGTATTCCGAACTTGGCGGAACTCGCTCTGGCGCCGTTGGCTACGGATTTCCTCTTTGCCGGCGGCAATGTGCCGTTCAATGGCACCGACGGGGCGAGCGGCGCGCAGTTCCAAGCGACAAACGGCGCTTACAACAACGACGGCGCCTGCGCGACGCCCTGGTTCAGCAACTCCTATAGCCATTGCGACTGGCAGGATGGTCTCGGCCAAACCTTCGGACCCTGGGCCGGCATGCAGGGAGCCTATTCCTTGGCGGACCAGCTCGTCATCCGCACCGCTTCGCAGGTGCCCGAGCCGGCCACCCTCACTCTGCTCATGGCGGGCCTTGCAGGCTTGGCTCTGCGCCGGCGCAAACGCTCGTAATCTCAGCGTTCGGGCGCTATGAGCGCCCGTCAATCGGTTGTTTCGAAACAGGGGTGGTCAAATCCACCCCTGTTTTGCTTTTGTCGCGCCGCAGCCTGACGCCGCAGCGAGCGCGCTGCCTGTAAACCCCTCATAAACCGGCTAAAGCCATCATAAATCGGCCACACTCGGCCGGTAATCTTCTATATAACCCGGGACCGCCGATTTCCGGTCGCCGTATCACTGTTTGAGGAAGAGAGACGATGATGCCAAGACTCCGTCACTCGCTTTGCGCCCTGAGCGGGGCCGCGATGGTCATGAGTGTCGCCAGCGCCGCAGCCCAGGCCCAGGCGCCCGCGGAATTCTACAAGGGAAAGACGCTCACCTATGTGGTCGCCACCGCGCCGGGCGGCGGCTACGACAATTACGGCCGCCTGATCGCCGAGTTCATGCAGAAGAACATGCCGGGCGCCACGGTCATCGTGAAGAACATGCCCGGCGCCGGTCACCTGATCGGGGCCAACTTCATCTATGGCGCCAAGCCCGACGGCTTGACCGTCGGCACGTTCAACACCGGCCTGATCTACAACCAGTTGATCGACCGCCAGGGCGTCAAGCTCGACCTGACGAAGATGTCCTGGGTCGGCAAGGCGGCGTCCGATCCGCGCGTCATGATGGTGTCGGACATCAACAAGGAGATCGCGAGCTACGATACCCTGTTGCGCAAGGGCGAGCCGTTCAAGATCGCGGTGTCCGGCGTCGGCGCCTCGAACTACAACGAAACCCAGATGATGATGCAGGCCCTCGGCCTCAACATCAAACCGATCGCCGGCTACAACGGCAACGAAGACCAGATGGCGATGCGCCGCGGCGAAATCGATCTCGGCTTCGGCTCGATCTCGGCATTCGAAAGCTTCATCAAGAACGGCTACGGCAGGCCGCTGTTCGCCGTCGGCGGCAAGACCGGCGACGTGCCGCAGCTGCGCAACCTGGTGAAGAACCCGAGCAAGGAAGCCTCGGCGATCATCGCCCTGATCGAGTCCCAGGGCGAAATCGCGCGTCTCACCGCCGGTCCGCCGAACATCGCCGCCGACCGCCTCGGCTATCTCCGGGCCAGCTACAAGAAGGCGCTGGAAGATCCCGAACTGAAGCAGCGCGCCGAAAAGCTCGGCATTCCCGTCGAGCCGGCCTATGGCGACGACGTCGGCAAGCTGGTCGAGGCGGCCCTCGACCAATCGCCGGAAACGGTGGCGCTGATCACGAAGATCCTCAAGACCAAGAAGTAAGCGCCGCACCCGCAAGGGAGCCTGGTTCGCACGTGGATGAAGGCCTTGGCCGACCGGTCAAGGCCTTCATTGCGTACGGATCACGGGAAGATCCGCCGGTCCTTACGGCGGGGGAGTCCGGCAAGGGCTGCGAGGTTCTCTTTGCAATGGCGCCGCTAACCGCTACAGATGAGCCTGCAGACGCGCCAAGGAGCCATCATGCCCGCCGCCCTGACCGTGATCGACTATGTTGCCATCGGCTGGTTCTTCGCCGCCTGGTTGGGCTACACCGCGGTGGTCGATTACAGTCCCCTGAAACGGCGCAGCGTGTCGGCCGCCATGAACGGTTTTCGCCGCCGCTGGATCGCCGAGATGCTCAAGCGCGAGGTGCGGCTGGTCGACACGCAGATCCTCGGCAATCTGATGACCGGCATCGGCTTCTTCGCCTCGACCACGATCCTGCTGGTCGGCGGCCTGTTCGCATTGCTCGGCGCATCGGATGCGGCGATCAGCGCGATGGCCGAACTGCCGATCGCCATTCGCACGACACGGCCGGTATGGGAGGGCAAGGTCCTCATGCTGGTGGTGATCTTCGTCTATGCGTTCTTCAAGTTCGCCTGGGCCTACCGCCTGTCGAACTATTGCGCGATTTTGATCGGGGCGGCGCCGTCGCGCGCCGACCTCGCGGGTGCCATCGACGACACCTATGTCGAGCGGCTGGCGCGCATCGCCAATCAGATGGGTCATCATTTCAATCGTGGATTGCGCGCCTATTTCTTCGCGCTGGCGACCCTGGGCTGGTTCATTCACCCGGCGCTGTTCATCATCGCCAGCACCTGGGTGCTGCTCGTGCTCTATCGCCGCGACTTCCGCTCACGCGAATTCCACCTGCTCGGCGGCGCCCATCGGGAGAGCGCGACCGATCCCGCGCGCAGTTAGCGCGCCGCGAGGAGCGGGATGTGCAGCGGGAAAAATGGATCGCCGGATAGAAGGGGGGTCGCTCATCCCGAGCGACCCGCGGTCTCCGCCCCTCGACGGAGAACAAACAGTGCGGGGGTTCATTCAAGCGACCCGCGTCTCCGCCTGGTCGGCGGACAGAAAGGTTGCCTGTCGTTCGCTCCGAACAGAGTCGATTAGTGAATGGCCTCGCCGTGACGTGGCTCGGGGCGCTGCAGTTCCTGGATGGCACCAAGAATACGCGACCACAATTCCGCTCCGGCGACGTCGCCACGGTCGATCATCGCTTCCGCTTGGCAGGAGGCCATCTCTATGGCGTCTGTGCCGTGACTGTCGAGCATGCCGAGCGCGCCGGTCCAAATGTCACGCTGAGAGAAGCGAATTTCGCGCGCGCCCTGGGGGAGCTGCATATTTTCCTCGGAATAGGTGACTGCTGTACGCCGCATGGTGGGGGTCCCAATGAGAGTTGAACTGCCATGATCGTAGGCGTTTTGTACTACTAAATACCTAATTTAAAAGTTTATACTGATGTAGATCAACGCTTCAGCGTTGCGCGGGAAGGCCCAGTTGCGCCAAAACTATCCTTGTGTCACAAGCGGATGCTGGACACAGTTAAGGCGGCCTATCGGATGAGTGGAACGATGATGCGAAAAAATTACTTTTCCTTGAATGCGATTTCGCGCCGTCGACGGGTGTTCGTCCTGGCCGGTGTTTGCGCCGCTCTGACCTTTTCCGCCTGCGCCATTGCCCAGGACGGCGCACAGCAGCCGGCGACCGCCGCCAATCCGGCCAGCCCTGTCGCACCGTCGGGCGGCACACCAACGTCGGCGTCGGATACGGCACAAGCGGAGAAGGATTTTCCGGCCTGGCTGGAAGGCCTGCGCGCCGAAGCCCTGTCGCGTGGCATCTCCCGCGAGACCGTCACCGCCGCTCTCGACGGGCTGCAGCCGGTGCCGCGCATCCTCGAACTCGATCAGCGGCAGCCGGAATTCACGCTCACCCTGCGGCAATACCTGGACCGCGCCGTGTCCGACGCGCGGATCAAGCAGGGGCGGACACGCTATGTCGAGAATCGCGCGCTGCTGGAGGAGGTCGGTCGCAAGTTCGGCGTGCAGGCGCGCTTCATCGTCGCGCTGTGGGGCATCGAAACCAATTTCGGCCAGAACCAGGGTGGCTTCCCCGTGGTGCAGGCCCTCGCGACCTTGGCCTTCGACGGCCGCCGCAGCGCTTACTTCCGCGGCGAACTGTTCAACGCCCTCAAAATCCTCGACGAAGACCATATCAAACCGGCCGCGATGGTCGGCTCATGGGCTGGCGCCATGGGGCAAAGCCAGTTCATGCCCTCGAGCTTCCTCACGTTCGCGGTCGATTACGACGGCGACGGGCGGCGCGACATCTGGGGCACTCGGGCGGACGTTTTCGCGTCCGCTGCCAACTACCTGAAAAAGTCGGGTTGGCGCGACGACCAGACCTGGGGCCGCGAGGTCAAACTGCCGGCCGACTTCGGCGCGACTCTCAAGCGGGTCATGCCGGCCGAGCCGCCGGCCGGATGCCGCGCCCAGCGCTTCATCAGCGAACGCAAGCCGCTGCGCGAATGGCAGAAGCTCGGGGTGCGCCGCGCCGACGGTGGCGATCTGCCGCAACGGGACATCCTGGCGTCGCTCGCGGTGCCCGAAGGCGAACAGGGGCCGGTCCTGCTGGTCTATGAGAACTTCCGCACCACCCTGAAATGGAATTGCTCGGTCCTGTTCGCCACGGCGGTCGGCACCCTGGCCGACCGCATCGCGGCCGCGGATTAACCCTGAGTTAAAACTATTGATGGATGCTTGTCCCCATGGCAGAAGGCCGCTAAATTGCTAAGCGCAGTGGTTAACGGGGCAAGACCTACAAGATGATGGGGGGGTTCCAACGAAGCCGGAGGCGGGCGTGGGTTTTTCTCGCGCTGCCGCTCGTCGCCCTCATGCTCGGCGCCTGCTCCGAGACCGAGCTGCTGTTCAACACGGCCAAGGCCGTCCGCGGCCGGGACAACCCGGGCGGCATGGCACCGGGCACCCCGACCTACAAAATCGGCAATTCCTACAAGATCGGCGACACCTGGTACTACCCGGCGGCCGATTATAACTACGACGAGACCGGCATCGCCTCCTGGTATGGCGAGCAATTCCACGGCAAGCCGACCGGAAACGGCGAAATCTACGACATGAACGCCGTCACCGCGGCGCACCGCACGCTGCCGTTGCCGAGCATCGTCGAAGTCACGAACCTGGAAAACGGCCGCACCATCCAGGTGCGGGTGAACGATCGCGGTCCTTTCGCGCGTGGCCGCATCATCGACCTGTCGCGCCGCTCGGCGCAGATACTCGGCATGGAACGTCAGGGCACCGCGAAGGTGAGGGTGAGGATTCTCGCCGAGCCGAGCCGCCAGCTCGCCATGCAACTCGGCGCCAAGGACGACAGCGGCTTGGTGGCGGTGAATGGCGTGCGCGGCGCGCCGCGCGCGGCCGTCGCCACCGCGGAGATTCCCGGCACGCCACCGGCGCCAAAACCGCCGGCGCCGAACGGCAGGCCCGTGGTCGGCAACACCACGACGCCGATTGTCGTGACACCCAACACCGACAGCGTGAAGGTCGTGCAGGTCAAGCCGACCAATATTTATATCCAGGCCGGCGCCTTCACCGAATATACTAACGCCAACCGCGCGCGCAGCTCGCTCGCCGGATTCGGTCCGACGAACATCAGCCAGGCGAGCAACAGCAAGCAGCCGATGTTTCGCGTCCGGCTGGGTCCCATCAGGTCGGTCGACGAGGCCGATCGCCTGCTCGAGCGCGTCGCCGCTTCGGGATATCCCGAAGCCCGTATGATTGTCGACTGACCGGGTTTCGGTCGGTGCATGGTCGAGTGCCGCTGCGGCGACGGCCATCGCTCGACAAAGTTCGACGCCCGCGCCGAGGATCGGCGCCACATCGCGGTGCCGAGGATCGGCGCCGATATCGTGACGGACGAAAATCCGTCGCTATTTTTCCGTTAGGTGCAGCTGCCGTTGCAGCGTGTGAGCGAGACAAACCCATGATCATTTCCCCCATCCTGCCGCGCCGTTTTTCCGCCCTCGTGCTTGCCGCCGCCCTGGCCGCGTCCGCCGGGGTACCGGCGGTGGCTGCCACGCCGACCATCGAGACGGCGGCCCGCGAGGCGATCCTCATCGATTACGAAACCGGCGCGGTGCTGCTCGAGAAGAACGCCGACGAGCGCACGCCGCCCTCGTCCATGAGCAAGCTGATGACGGTCTACATGGTGTTTGACCGTGTCCAGAAGGGCGATCTCAAACTGACCGATGAACTGCCGGTGAGCCCGAAGGCTTGGCGCATGCAGGGCTCCAAGATGTTCGTCATGGTCAACACCAAGGTCAGCGTCAACGATCTGCTGCACGGCGTGATCATCCAATCGGGAAATGATGCCACCGTCGTGCTCGCGGAAGGCCTCGCCGGCTCCGAAGAGGCCTTCGCTGAACAGATGAATCGCAAGGGCAAGGAAATCGGCCTGACCGACAGTCAGTTCAAGAACGCGTCGGGCTGGCCCGAGGACGGCCACTACATGACGGCGCGCGACATCGCGACGCTGGCTTGGCACACCATTCACGATCACCCGGAATTCTATACGCTCTACAAGCAGAAGGAATTCACCTACAACAAGATCAAGCAGGGCAACCGCAATCCGCTGCTCTACGACGCCACCGGCGCCGACGGCCTCAAGACCGGCCACACGGAAGCGGCCGGCTATGGTCTGGCAGCCTCGGTGGAGCGTAACGGCCGACGCCTGATCCTGGTGGTGAATGGACTGAAGAGCATGCAGCAGCGCGCCGACGAAACGCGCAAGCTGATAGAATTCGGCTTCCGCGAATACGAGAACTATCGGCCGTTCCGCGCCGGCGAGACCATCGCCGAAGCGGACGTCTGGCTCGGCAACCAGGCCAAGGTGCCGCTGGTGATCGATCAGGACACGGTCCTCACCTTGCCGCGTGCCGCGCGCAACAACGCCAAGATCGTCGCGCAATACACGGGCCCGATCGCGGCGCCCATCGCGAAGGGCGCCACGGTCGGACATCTGGTGATTCGGACCGATGGCGGCAAACCGGTCGAAATTCCGCTCAAGGCGGGTGCCTCGGTCGAACGGCTCGGCTTAATGGGCCGCATCTCCGCTGCGGTGAACTATCTGCTGTGGGGCACCGGCTGAGCGTGCGGGACGAGCAAGCGCCGTGAGCGCGGCGGAAACCAAAAAGAAAAAGGCCGGGCGCTTCATCACCTTCGAAGGCGGCGAGGGCGCCGGCAAATCGACGCAGATCGAGCTCCTGGCCGACCGGCTGCAGGAACACGACATTTCCGTCGTGGTCACCCGCGAGCCCGGCGGTTCGCCGGCGGCGGAGGATATCCGCAAGCTTCTGGTCTCCGGCGCCATCTGGCGCTGGGACCCCTTGACCGAGCTGCTGCTGCACAATGCGGCGCGGCGCGAGCATGTGCGCAATCTGATCAAGCCGGTGCTCGGGCGCGACCGCTGGGTGTTGTGCGACCGCTTCGTCGATTCCACCATGGCCTATCAGGGCTACGGCCACGGCCTCGGGCGCAAGGTGGTGCAGGACGTGCACCGGATCATTTTTGATGGCCTGATGCCCGATCTGACCATCATCCTCGACCTCCCGACCGAGGTCGGCTTGGCGCGCGCCAAGTCGCGCCACGAAGCCATCGCGGCAAAGCAGGCCGCCGATGGGGTCAAGCGCGAGGACCGGTATGAGCGCATGGCCAAGCCGTTCCACCGCCGGCTGCGCCGGGGTTTTCTCGACATCGCCAAGCGCGACCCCAAGCGCTGCCGCGTGATCGATGCCAACCGCGACATCGAGGCGGTGGCAGAGGACATCTGGACGGCGGTCGCAAAGCGCTTCAAATTGCCTGCCTGACTATGGCGACCAGGCCCGGCCCCAGGAGCGGCCCCAGGAGCGGCCCCAGGAGCGGTATGGCGAAAGACAAGGATGAGTTGCCGCCCGATTCGCTGCACGCACCCTTGTGCGAGAGCGAATTCAGCGGGCACGAAGCGGCCGAGCGCGCGCTGCTCGATGCCTGGTCGAGCGGCCGCTTGCATCATGCCTGGCTGATCGCCGGCCCCGCGGGCGTCGGCAAAGCGACCCTGGCGTGTCGCTTCGCGCGCTTCCTGCTGGCGCGCGGCACGCGTGGCGCCGAGGCAGCCGAGCAGGGGCCGAGCCTGTTCGGCGCCGCTCCGCCCGCCGCCACCGGCGCTCCCACGTCGCTTTATGTGTCACCCGACGAGCCGATGTTCCACCGCATCGCGGTGCGCGGCCACGGCGACCTGTTCACGGTGACGCTCGGCTATGACGCCAAGCGCAACCGCGAGCGCAAGGTCATCGTTGTCGACGATGTGCGCGACATCCGCAACTTCATCAGCCTGACGCCGGCGGAGAACGGCTACCGCGTCGTGATCATCGATGGCGCGGAAGACATGAACAAGTCGGCCGCCAATGCGCTGCTCAAGATGCTCGAGGAGCCGCCGCCGCGCACCGTCTTCCTGCTGGTCAGCCATGCGCCGGGCCGGCTGCTGCCGACCATCCGCT